>JAJPJP010000434.1 GCA_021324175.1 Chitinophagia bacterium | reverse complement strand
TTCAGCGCCCCTCCCCCTGTGGGGAAGGGTGTGGGGATACCCTAAACGACAGGATTTTCGTGCAGAAAGGTTCGAACTTTGGTTAAAAGACACCGCCAGTTTGATTTTAACGGATTTTCGCGCTGACGCGCGAGGATGGTCGTTGGGTCGGAATTGAATTCGGCCAATAATTTCCAAGGGTTTTTGAACTCCACCGTCAACGATTTATCCGCCACTTGAAAGTTCGAACCGATTTTTTTGAGAAAATCGCGGTTCTTCTCCCGGTTTCCTTCGGCGAGCAAAAAAGTGGCTTGTTTGGCCTCTAAAACGAACTGGATGACCGGTTCGAACCGGTTCTGTCGGGTGCGTTCAAATGCCTCCAATTTGCCCCGCAATTCCGCTTTGCGGTTGACCAGAATGTGTTTCTTGGAAACGTATTCTGGTTCGCTTATCTGCTCGTTTAGGCGCATATCGAGCAAAAGGTCGATCTGCTTCTCACACGCTGCCAAATCGGCCTTGCAGCGCGCTACGGCTGCTTCCTGGCCTTTGGCAGCCGCCTCGTGGTCCTGTTCAAGCGTACGAATCATCGTATCGGCGAGGGTGGCTTCCAGCGCCACCCGGCTGATCGTGCTGTCAACCTGCGTGGCGATGGCCTCTTCCCGGACATATTTTTGAGTGCATGGCACAAGGCGTTTGGTGCAACGCAGATAGTTGTGACCTTTCTGTGTTTCGGTTGTGATGAAGCAGCCGCATTCGCCGCAACGGAAAAGGCCGCGATACAGGTACGGCTTCAATCGGGGGGTCTTGGGCTTGCTTTTCAAGGCCATGACCTCCTGCACCCGGTCGAACAGGCCCTTGGAAATGATCGGCTCGTGTTTGCCTTCGTACAGTTCGCCGTTGAATTCCATGACGCCGTAGAAGAACGGGTTCTGGAACATCCATTGGTAATCGGAAACGGACATGCGTTTGTCCATGCTGGATGTGAATCCGATCTCCTCCATCCGTCTCCTGACCTCATGGAGGGGATATTCTCCGGTCGCGTACAGCTCGAATGCCTTGCGGACAAGCAAGGCCTTTTCGGGCTGCACGCCGATGCACCGGTTGTTGCGGTCGTTGAAATATCCAACGGGTGGGCGATTAGGCCAGATGCCGTTTCGCAGTTTCTGGCGGATGCCGCGTTTGATGTTTTCTGACAGATTGTCCACGTAGTATTTGCTCTGGCTGAAAGCGATGTTGAGCATAAATTTGCCGTGAGCCGACGCCTCAAAGCGGAACGTGGGAAAGCGCAAATCGGTGATTTTGCCGATGTCCGTCATATACACGATCCTTCCGCCGTCAACGCTGTTGCGGGCCAGCCGGTCAGGGTGCCAGGCAAGGATGCCTTGGGCCTTGCCTTTCTCAATCTCGCTCAACATGAGATTGAATAACGGTCTGCCCGGCTGCTTGGCTGTGCGGCTTTCCTCGAAAGTTCGAATGACGGTCAAATCCTCGCGCTTTGCCATTTCCTGAAGCTCGAAAAGCTGGGCCTGGATGGACAGCACCTGACGGTCGTTTTCGTCAGTGGATTTGCGGACGTATATGAAGAATTTGTTGAGGGCATTGCTCATATTTATATTGTATCAATTATACTTCAGCGGTCAAGTATGTAAATCATTCCCTTTTCGGTAAATAACGACGGCCATTAAAATCTCGACACATGCCTAAAATCGGCGTATTCAGCCATCAATTGGAAAACGGCGGTATCCAGAATTTCGGTATCAGTTTTCCCATCATAAAACTCATAACAATCCACTTATTATGGCTGACAAAAATGAATTAAAAGCGCGACTTAAAAGGAAAATTGATTTGGGAATCCCCAAATATGTAAAAGCAGAGCGGCTAGATGAAGCAGCGGATAAGCTGATTCGGGCTGGACGCGTAGATAAACCACTGCTGGAGATCATTGGTCGAGATGCCTCGGAGGATAAAAGCGTACAAGTCAATTTCAGTAATACCGATATTGACGATATCAATGATATTCTGAACCAGCTCAAAGGAAGCTAACTTCCTCCGCATGCCCGATATTGCACAATTAATCGTTGATCAGAATTCGAAAATTGAGAATCGAAAGAACGATTTTTTGAACGCGACTTCAGCGTTTGCAGAACTTTTCGAACCTGGAAGACTTACTGAAGATACAGCCAAAAAGAAAGCGCTGCTCAATCTCTGTCAGAAAGGGAAAATATATTTTAGCTGTGTCGAATCCTGTATAGTTGAAGGCTGTGTAGCTGGCGCGTTTGAGCATCCAGCTTGGCTTGAAGACCAAGCTGAATCGGCCGAAAAAGTCTTGAGAGGTGTCCTAACACTCTATTCCAATATTCGAAAGCATCGCAATGAATTGGGATTAACGGCGGATTGTTTTGAGCCAAGCGGTAATATCTTTTCTAACATGCAAAGGATTTTAGCCCTTTGCCGTCCTGAAAAAGCAAAGGAACTTAAACAACAGTTCATCAACGCCAAATTGCCATTTGATTCCTTTGATAAACCTCTCAGGCCAAAACCGATGAAACCCGAACAAAATAATCCGTGGCTTGCCGGCTCGTTTTACCTCACTTCATACCTGATTATTATTGCTGGGCTGATTGCTTTGATCAGATACGTCCCTTGGTGGGCTTACGCTCCAAGTTTGATTGCCCTAGTTCTTTTGTCCATAGTAATTGGCGCACTTCAACTAAGAAACGACAATCGATTGAAAGACGAGTCTTTTGCGAAATTGATGGGTATAACTATGAAACGGCTTGTTCTGCTTAAAGACAAGACCGGGGCTGATGCGAATTCGCGATCTTCCGAAAACGAGGACTAAGAACTATTTCTGTTTTTTCCATCTGGCCAAAACAGCATTGCGGGCAATCTCTGATCGACGTTCCGGGGAAAGCTTGGCCATACGGGCCGGTCCTCCCTTTAGGCCACCAAGTCTTCCCAATGAAACGGCGGCAGGATTCTTTTTCTTACCGATCGTCTTACTTGAACGCTTAGGCATGGGATTATCTTCGTATTGTAACAGGAAATTTGCGAGCCGAAAAACCGTATGCCTGTTCACGGAGCATTGCGACGAAGTGATATGTGAGAATCACAGAACTATCAAGTGGCGGATAAATCGTTGACGGTGGAGTTCAAAAACCCTTGGAAATTATTGGCCGAATTCAAT
>JAJPJP010000245.1 GCA_021324175.1 Chitinophagia bacterium | reverse complement strand
GGGGATGAGCATTATGTTTCGGTATTTGGTCTACAGATCGTCGCTGGACGCAATTTCGTTGTTCCGACAGGCAATGATTCCCACACAGAATTCCTAATCAGTCAAATGTGTGCCAGGCAGTTTGGTTTTAAAAATCCGGAAGAAGCGATAGGTCACTCTGTCCGATCAGGATATTACGATCACTTCAGTCGATTTCACGCATATAATGCCGGCCCGGTTGTAGGGATCCTTGCAGATTTTAACACGGAACCTTTGCGATCGCCAATGAGCCCGGTCTATATTTTTGCGTCTAAAAGCCTTTCCTGGGGAATGATCAGCGTGAAATTATCAAGCATTGGGACAGGGGTCGGCAATTTCAAAACGACCATGACTGGTATTGAAAAGGCCTGGAAAGATCTCTATCCCAATGAAACCTTTAGCTACAGCTTTCTTGATGATGAGGTGGCAGGATATTACGATAAGGAGCGAAAGACCGCGCAGATCGTGAATACGGCGATGGCCATTGCCATCTTTATTTCCTGTATGGGCTTGTTTGGTCTCGCCACTTGTACGGCCGAGCAACGAACAAAAGAAATTGGGATACGCAAAGTATTGGGAGCGTCCGTTTCCGGGATCGTGGCGATGTTGTCAGCGGATATTGTAAAACCCGTCTTTCTTTCCTTTGTCATTGCCTCGCCGTTTGCCTGGTATGGAATGAATTTGTGGCTGCGAGATTTTGCCTACAGGATTAAAATCAGCTGGCTGATTTTTGCTTTGGCAGGAGTGACTGCCGTATTCATCGCGCTGATTACCGTAGCTTTTCAGGCCATTAAGGCTTCCCTTGCTAACCCGGTGAAAACTTTAAGAACGGAAGGGTAACTTTTATCGAAGGTGGACTCATTGTTCTGGATTTGTGGACCTTGGAACTGCCTGCCAGTGGTGTCCTGCCAGGATTTGGCCAGGTGGCATTAATGCGGTTGATGTCGTCCATTTCACGAAACGTCGCGGGTAAAGAAGCCAAGATTGTCAATATCGAGTCGATTATGTAGCGGCTTATTTTATTATCCTGATTTGGTTATATGAAAAATGGCACGTAAATTGCAACTGAAATTTAGTTGCATTAAAGGCACTCATATTCTCTCACAAAAAAAACGGCAGTTATGATAAAAACAAATCGAAACAATTTATCTTATTTTAAATGGCTAAGATTCAAAAAGTAATCGAACGATTACTAAGTTTCCCTACTGATTTTACGTGGGAAGAATTGACAAAAATTTTGATATATTTAGGATATACTGAATCAAAAAAAGGAAAAACGGGCGGCTCAAGAAGAAAATTTGGGAATGCTGATAAACATATAATCAGTCTACATAAACCGCACCCGGGCAATATTTTAAAGCGCTACCAGCTTCAACAAGTTGTAGAAGCGCTGAGAGAAAAAGGTTATTTAAATAATGAATGACATATTACAATACAAAGGTTATTTTGCAACCGTTCATTTCAGCGGAGACGATGAGGTGTTCTATGGTAAAATACTAGGTATCAACGACCTTATTAGTTTTGAAGGAGCCACGGTCAAAGAACTGAAAAAATCCTTTCAAGAAGCCGTGAATGATTATCTGGAGACTTGCAAAGAGTTAAAAAAAGATCCCGACAAAGGATATAAGGGAAGCTTTAACGTCAGGATACCAGCGGAGCTCCACAAGCAGGCTGCTAACTATTCAGCCATAAAGAAAATGTCGCTGAATGATTTTGTCCGGTTTGCCATTGATTTTACTATACATAAAGCAGCGGATCCCGGCAATTTCCGAACGATTTGTATACTCATGACCGTATTACTACCCGCTTTCTTGGCGGGTTTTTTTATGCCTTCTTAGTCGGTCTTCGGGCGAAGGCTCAAAGTCCTCTTTAATGAATCGCTCCCTTTTTGCCGACGGACAACAAAAGCAGCGATTTTGCCTGCGATATCCGCTGGCAATTGACTAGTTTGCTCTGTAGTTATCTCAGCGCCTCCTGGAATATCCTTTAGGGCTTTTCCAGCAAAGACTCTGATTTTTTCAAGTGCCAGCGGTTGACAAGGGAAACTCCTTAGTGGCTCAAGGCAGAGGTGAATAAATAGCGAGGCTACCAGCCGAATAATGCACAGTCAAACAATCAGGCGGGTAATTGGACTTCAAATTCTGCTTCTTCACCTTCTTTTGAATCCACCCGTATTGTTCCTCCGTGGGCCTTGATGATGTCATAGCTCAAGGAGAGACCGAGGCCGGTTCCCTGGCCCGCCGGCTTTGTCGTAAAGAAGGGCTGGAAGATCTTATCTGTCAGATTTTGCGGTATCCCGCTTCCATTGTCCTTTACCCGCAGCTCAACTTTGCCACCAGCTTTCTTTGTAGTCACTAAGACGGAAGGCTCATATCCTTTTATCTGCTGCTTGCTCTTTTCATTAACCGCATAAAACGCATTGTTGTATAGATTGAGCAATACCCTTCCAATGTCCTGCGGAATGATACTTACCATTCCAATAGTCTCGTCAAAATCTGTTTTCGTGGTTGCACTGAAAGAATTGTCCTTTCCCCGAAAACCAAGATAGCTTAATCTTAGATATTCATTGGCCAGCTTATTGATATCGGCCAATTCTTTTTGACCTGCATCCAGCCGCGAATGCAGCATCATGCTTTTTACGATGGCGTCCGCCCTCTTGCCATGTTGATTTATTTTCTCCTCGTTTCCTTTTATGTCATTGAGCAGGTTGTCTTCGCTGCTAAAATCCCCGAGACCTTTTTTGCGTTCTGCCAGCAATTCGGCGATCAGTTCTGTATTCACTTCGGAGAAATTGTTGACGAAATTCAAGGGATTTTGAATCTCATGGGCGATCCCGGCAGTCAGTTCTCCCAGGGAAGCCATTTTCTCGGATTGAATAAGTTGCGCCTGGGCTGACCTAAGCTTTGACAAGGTTTCTTCAATTTCATTTTTCTGGCGGTTTAAAAGGGTGTTTGCTTTTTGCTTCTGCCGGTTAGCCCTGAAAAGTATAAACCCGATAACCAGGAAAATGGCTGCAGCAGCGATCAGGAAAATAGACCTTAGCCTGTTTTTAAACGCTTCTTCCCTGGCCAGGTTGGAAAACTGCTGCTGCTGGTCGCGTAGCAGGAGAACCTGTAACTGCTGGAATTTTTCCGGCCCATACAAGCTGTCCTTTAAGGCCGCGGTCGTTTTCGCGTACGCGTAGGCGCTGTCCAGTTTACCCATTTTCTCAAAGATGGCCCTCATCAGCTGGGCCGCCCTCATTTCTAGCCCTTTAGCCGAGATAGACCTGGCGGTGTAAAATGCTTCACGAGCGTATCTCAGGCTGGAATCATTATTTCCCAGGGAAAGGTAAACATCGGCGATATTTTTATAGGAGAAAATGCTGTTGAGTTTATCGTGCAGTCTGGCGGAACCCTCGATAGCAACCCTGAATAAATCAAGTGCGGAGTCTGTTTTATGCAGCTGGGCATAGATGTTTCCCATATGGTTTATCACGAATGCCCTTTCGTGGAGGTCGTCATTATCCCCCAAGTATTGGTAGGCATTGCGGACATAATAGGCCGCCGAATCAAGCATCTGTAGCGAATCATAAGAATCCCCGATAAGCGCCAGCGTAAAGACGTCGTGTCTTGGAGGGTTCGATCCCAGATAAATGCTGTCCGATGGGATCAAGTACTGCAGGGCCGTCCGGTACTCGCCCAGTTCGTTGTAAAGGATCCCGATAAGACTTCTGGTATCTGCCTGTCCGATATCGTCCTTATTTTGCCTGTCGAGTTCCAGCGCCTCCATTTGCATTTCCAGCGCTTCGGTGTACTTTCCCATAAAGTGGTAATCCTCGCCGCAGGAGTTCAAAGCTTCGGCCTCGATCCGGCGGTAGTTCATTTCCCTGGCAATGCTTAATGTTTTTTGATCGCGGGCCAAGCTGGCAGTCGGATTGGCAAAAGCGATCTTGTTGGAATAAATGAGCATCTGTTTGAGGCTGCCTGAATCCCCTGCTGCATTTTCATCAGCGCAGAGATTACTGTCCACTGGCCCTACCTGCCCAAAAATGAATTCGGGCAATGTTATGATCGAAAACAGCAAACCAATTAAAACTCCTTTAGCCATTTTTGTCCGGATTTTGATGTATTGGCTATTTGTGATTCAAATAGGGTAGTGGTTTAGTGGGCGCTTCGATTTTGCCAAGGTGTTGGAGCAAGCAGAATTCGCTTCCAGTGTGTGTCGCATTTTGCAAAGGGCCGCTTGGCAGAAGCCTAAAAAACCTTCCACAAAATCCCTATCAACGCCGCGACTGCAAGTAAAGTAAAAAGAACCTGGTTTAGGGACTTTTATGGCAGGTATTTTCCTGTTTCACTGAACGACGCAACCGCCGCTTCTCAACAGGCTCTCCGGAGCTGCCCACCCCTGCTGAACGATTATGTAGTCCCATATCCCGGGTGTTTTTGGCTGCGTTGAAATCCCGGTCATGTAAGACGCCGCAATTTTCGCAAATCCACTCCCTGTCACTTAAGGTCAGTTCTTTATTCTCTGACCCACACTCACTACACCTTTTGCTTGACGGTTCAAAGCGGCCAATCGGGATGAAGTTTTTGCCATACCAATCGCATTTGTATTTCAACTGATCATTACATAAAATTTGAGCATCCCGGGTTCTGCAACAAGCGTAGTATCAGAATTACTTGCTTCAGGCGAAAGCGCTTAAAAAGGCCTAAAATTTTTTTTTATTTCCTAATTTATACCTAATTAGGTATATTTGCATCTCGTTGCGATGCCGAATTTTGCTTATTTTGAGGGGATCAGGATAAATATCTATAACGGAGATCACCTGCCGCCTCATGTGCACGCTGAATATGGCAGCGAAGAAGCTCTAATCGTGATCGCAGATGGAAAGATGTATGCAGGGTGGTTGCCGCCAAAACAATTGAAAAAAGCCAGGCAATGGCTTAAGAATAATCGGGCTGACGCTGCCGCTGCATTTAAATTGTTAAATCCACATTTGTATGCGCCGCGTAAAAAAAATGGCAAGGATTCTAAAGGCTAAAAGCGTCGATGGGCTGCTGGTTTCAGCTGTGTTTAATAATGGCGAGACCAGGATCGTCGATTTCAACAAGATCTTTTTTGATATCGGGTTAAACAAAAATTCACTCACAGGTCAACTGTATAATCCGGAAGTTTTTAAAAAATTCAAAATCAGGAACAATACCTTGTCATGGGAAAAAGTGCAGCAGGAAATCCCTTGGGGCGACTCTGTCCGTAAAGTACCTTTCGAAATAGGAGCGGACACGATTTTTCAATACAGCAAACCGTCACCTGTTCAGGGAAATATAAAAATCGGAGATCTCATCAAAAAAGAGCGCATGACCGCTAAACTTACCCAAAGCGACCTCGCTAAACGTAGCGGGACTACCCCCGGATATATTTCCAGACTGGAAAATAACAAATCGGATATCGAATTTGACACCTTGCAGAAGCTGGTGAAGCACGGTCTTCGTAAAAAGCTATACGTGAAGATCAAATAATTGACAGGTTCGACCCAT
>JAJPJP010000314.1 GCA_021324175.1 Chitinophagia bacterium | reverse complement strand
TCCCTCCACACCCACAATCCGATCAGGGTAGCCACAGACATGCCGGTTGCCAACCCAATGATATTGATGGAGGCAGATATGCGGTTCTTGACTAAGTTTCGCCAGGCGGTTTTGAAATAGTTCCTGATCACCGTTGATTTATATCGTTACCAACGACCTTTGACAGTAAATTCCATACCAATGATTCAGACTATGATAATGAAGAGATTACAACGGAGTGCAACGCCGCCAACGTTCATTAATGAACATCTTCGTGCGTATATGATACAAACGCAATTACTGTTGCGGCGCGCTCAGATCAATGTTATTTTCTTCTGATTTTTCCTTCTTCAATATAAGCTTCCCGAATTTCAACGTGAAATTCAGCCCGATTGAGCGATAGGGGACCTGGCGAAGACCGCTGCTGGTAAATCCGGGTCCGTAAAGATCTGTGCGCTGATTGACATATTGGCTGAAAAAATTATTTGCCGTGAGGGCCAGGCTCCCTTTCTTATCCCAAAACTGTTTCCTGATTGCGAAACTATAGGAAGTAAACGAGGGATAATATCCCTGCGCTTCATGGTGGCGCGAGTTAAAGCTTCCAAAGAATTCTGCCGCAAAATTTCCGTTGAACTGGTATGAGGTATTTATGGTGAAGCGGGCGATGGCACTGCCGGAATTATAGCCCGGATCCACATGGTTTATCGTATGCCTATAGAAGAAAATGGTATTCGACCGAACATCTAACTTATCATTGAAATGCAGGTCAAAAAATACGTTCGTCCCTCCATTTTCTTCAACGCCGATATTTTCCCTTGTTGTCACTGCCACGTTCGTATAGGTCGTGTCACCGACCTGGATCGAAGGATAATAAACGATAAACGGTTGTATATCGCCGTTACTTTGCCTGTAAAACAGGCTAACCATGAACGATCCCATTCTCCCGAGATCATTATTGTAGCTGGCTTCAAACCGGTCCCAAACCTCTGGTTTCAAATTGGGGTTGCCGGTAGATATATTCTTTGGATCGCTGCTGTTGATAAAAGGGTTCAAGTCGGAGTAATCCGGCCGGTTGATCCTGATTGTAAAGTTTAATTTAAATGATTGCGCCTCAGTGATCTTTTTCATCAGGAAAACAGATGGAATATAAGTATTGTAACCTTTGACTATCGTCTGGTGGGCATTGGCGTAAAATGAATTGACCTGGGTTCGTTCGTAACGCCCGCCCAGCCTCGCCTGCCAGGATTTTCCGATGGGAAAATTCAATTCGGCGTAACCTGCATAGACCTTCTGGTGGTAATTCAGGTTGTTGGACAGCGCAGTATCGTATAGGTAGTTGGCCGCATAGGGATTCCAAAGGGACGCATCGGCAACACTCAAGATATTGTATCCGCTGAATTTCCCTCCCACGCCAAAACTCATATCCCTTTTGAGTGGTTGTTCATAATCGACCTTCATTTCATATTCGCTTTCCTTTGCAGGGTTATAGTTCCGCGTGCCATAGATCAAAGAATCCTGTGGTTGCAAATACTGGTCATTGCCTGCAACCCCTGAATTATGTGAAAAACTTGCGTCTGCTGTGATCTCAAGCGTTTGTTCTTTATTTTCAAAATTGCGTTTATAAGTCAGGTTTGGATCGAAACTGTATTGCAAAAAGGAACTTGTTGTGCGGTTAACTGTGTTTGTATCTGAATACGCTCCTCCCGGAGTGGCTTGCAATTGTTCTGACTGGTTGACAAATCCGTTTGAATTGTTCCCAAAATTGTGATAGCCGAGGCTCCCTGAAATATTGTTCTTGTCATTAGGTGACCAGTCAAATCCGGTTCCTGCGTGAAACCCGTGCCTGGTAAAATTACTGCTGCCATCCTGTTGTAAAATGGCATTGGTCTTCGTTGTCGTATCAGTCGAAACACGGGTGAGGCTCGTCGGGGTCGCCGTAACCAGCCGTGCATTCCCATGTGCAAATGCACTCACCCCGAATTTACCTTTTCGCACGTTAATGTTCATCGAACCATTTTGAACGATCGTCCCTCCGGTCACCGAAATATTCCCGTTAATTCCCTGGATGGTACTATGTTTCAAAATGATATTGATAATCCCGCCGGTTCCCTGCGCATCATATTTCGCCCCTGGAGTGGTGATCACTTCGATGCTTTTGATCTGGTTAGCCGGTATAGTTTGCAAAACGTCAGTGATATTGCTTCCGAAAATCGTCGATGGTTTTCCATTGATCAGGAAAAGAATATTCGCATCTCCCTGCAACTCGACGTTCCCGTCCACATCGACGGAAACTTGCGGAACTTTTTTGAGAATATCGGTAGCCACGCCCGTTTGGGAAGTAATATCTTTTTCCGCGTTGTAAACCATCTTGTCGATCTTGTTCTCAACCAGGTTCGCGGGCGCAGTGACCTCAACCGATTTTAGTGTGGTTGCTTCCCGCCCCATGGAAATCTGTTTCAGGTCGGTCAGTTCATTCCTTTGAATAACCTCAATATTTTTCAGTGTGACAGTGCGAAACCCAACAAATTCAACGACAATATCGTAAGTCCCCGGAGTGACTTTGAAGAACGTAAAACTTCCGGTTGAATCTGACATCACACCGTTAAGCGGCGACTTTTTCTTTGCGCGATATAGCGTCACCGATGCATACTGGACTGGTATGTTCAGAGATGAATCCACGATCTTGCCGACAATCCTGCCGCCTGCATTTCCACTATTATTTACTTGACCATAACTTACAACAACTAAAAATATCAAGAAAAAAACCGGTATTCCTCTACTCATATCGTACCGCCAAATTTTTTGCAAAGGTCGCTCCTAATTCTGAAGAAAAGCTGTCTAATGGCGATTCATTGCTTTTATTTAAATTTTCATCTGTAATTTTTCGGTTCCCTTCCGATCCTCTCAGCTTTTGCTTGCATAAATTTTGGGCAATGATAAAGACAGCCGATTTGGTTCTGGCCGACAGCATGTTTTTTTATGCTAGCCAGGAATGGCCGGCGAAATAGACCTGCAAATGAACTTTCACAGCAACAGCTATTCAAAACCACATCTTATACGATGAGCCCCGCTTGTTCATGTTGCATTTTTGGGTCGAGAGCGATTCTGGAATGTTTACGGAAGCAATAAAAACATCTTTTGATCTAGCGAATTCAAAAAGATAAGTTCGCGACAACAAAGCTTAGTCGTTCCTAATCCCATATTTGCCTTGAGGAAATGAATCAGGTCTGTGCCGCGCCTGATTTGGTACTGTAAGCACATCATGATAAATTCAAGGAAAAATTCTTTGAATCGCTTTTTTTCTACGTTGGGGTGATGATGTACTTCCATTGACCGGTAATTATGCGAAAAGGGCGCAGCCGAATTTATCAACCATTCAACTGCGCCCAAAAAAAAAGGGTCGGCACTTTCGGAGTCGGCTTAACTATTGCCTGAAATAAATATCAACCTCTCCGCCTGGCGAAGCGTTACTAACAACCACGGCCTTCTGCGCAGCATGTCGCGATGCCTGGGCGGTAGTCCATTTGATCGAAGCATTTGTGGTGCCCTGCAATATCTCGATTGACGTCATGGCGATATCCGTGTTGGGAGGATATTGCGTACTTGTGTTATTAACTCCATACGATTCAAGCGTCTCAGCAGCCCAAAAAGCCTGCGGTACATTACTGACCGACAAGGACGAAGCGGCAGCGTAACCTGAAAACGAGGATTTATAGCTATAGTTATTGCCGGAATGTGCGGTTTCTTGCATGATCCCCTGTAAGGCTGCTCCTGCACTCACTCTTACTAGTGAGCCATAAAAAGCCTGGCTGCTCGACACATACCAGTTGGTCACTGCCCAGTATTTTCCGCCTCCTGCAGCTGAAGGACCCCATTGGAGAACCGGTTGAATGATATAGGAGCTGGCGGTCGTCCCGTCCTGCATGCCGTTAAACAAAAAGAGAGTTTGATTGCCTTGGTTAGTGGGTGCGCTCGGCACTACCCAGTTGGTAGTGAAGTAGGTGATTGGATTGGCGGTCGCACTGTTGGACCAGTAGGCATATGCGATCCAGCCTGACGCTGCAGGAAGTCGGTTATCCGAAAACCTGGATGCATCAAGACCTTGGTTAAACTGCAAACGAATGTCGCGTTTTACTTCGCCGTAATCTTCCTCAAGTCTTCCGGTAGACGTCTCTACTTTCTGCAGCCTTCCGTTTTCTACATTCAATTGAAATCCTTCGCCGATAAAATGAACCTTGGATTTTTCCATTAATCCGAAAGGAGTAAGAACCATTTCATCGGCGGCCTGGCTTGTAACTGCCGGCTTCGCCGCGGGCGAAACCGTTTCTTTTGAGCAGCCGTTGAATAAAAAGATCAGCCCGCAAGCAATGCCTACAGCACTGACACGTCGCATCGTTCTCATGTTAAGTGGGTTTTCGTATGATGAATGAAAATAGAAAATAAATGATTGTTCTTGAAAAATTCAGCGGTATTACTAAAGATATGAACTTTCTGTTGAACGCGTAAAATTACTGGAGGCTATTCTTTGAGCCCGCGAATGGCAGGCGTCGTGGATCGCTTAATTGCATCTAAATATCGATACAGTCGTAAGAAGATTCTACTGATTTACTTCAACCCCGCGGCCTTCTCTTTTAGGTCTTTGTTTTTAGGATCTAACACTAAAGCTTTTTTATACCATTCGACAGCCTGCGCCTTTTTGTTCCAGCCTGCATAAACATCTCCAAGATACTCGAACCACCGCGGATTTTGCGGTTCCAATTCTGTGCAAAAAACCAAAATATCGACCGATTTTTGCTTTTGCCCCCGGTCAGAAAGCCAGTCAGCAAGAGTCAATAAATTATTGGGACCATAAGCATACTTGTCGGGATACTTTTTTAAATCATCATAATATACTGCTTTGACCTTCTTAATCCCGTACTTTAAAAGATAATTCCTCAGTGCCCAAAAGATGGGCTCCATTGAATATTGAGCGGGCTTTTTCAAAAGAATGCTTCTAAAAATCGCAAGCCCCGGATCGATGGCATTAAATATATTATTATTGCCCATCAGGACCACCGCTGTTCCTATCTCGGGATCGAAGCCAACAAATGTCCGAAAGCCCAGGTCGCCACCCGAATGAAAAAAAATCCTGTTATCTCCTATGTTCGCTTCAAACCAGCTCAGGCAAACCTTGTAATCTGGCCACGCCTGTCGTCTTGGAGTCAGCATATTTTTCCAGGTCAAAGTATCGATTATTGTTTGGCCATCTGCACTTCCCTTGTTTAGCCACACTAAGGCCCACTTTAGCATATCGTCCAGGTTGGAGTGCAATGTTGAGCTCGGCGCATGAATTCTGTTATAAGGATATACAGGACTGACGATTTCCCTGAGACTGTCATTAATGGTGTGTGGGAGCGCGCGCCGATTTGCAGGAATATCGGAGAGAAAAAAGCTGCTGCTATTCATCTTTGCTTGAGAAAAAATATTCTCCCTGATATATGATTCAAATGATTTCCCCGATACTTTGGCTATCAAGTCTGCCAGAATATCGAAGGCGGCGTTACTGTAACTAAATTGGGTCCCGGGCGCAAAATCCAGTTTCTTTTCAGCAAAACTTCGGGTATATCTTTCAGCAGCCCCAGCGTCAGATTGAGGTTTGTTCCATTCATAATCTGTTACATCAGGAATTCCAGAACTGTGCGTCAAAATATTGAAAAGTGTGATGTTTTTATACAGATCATCTTTCATCTTGAAGGAAGGCAGATAGTCCGACAATCTTCCGTCAAGATTCAATTTACCCGAAGCGACGAGTTGCATAATTGCGGTCGCTGCAAAGGGCTTGGATACCGATGCCATGTGAAAATCTGATTGGTTGGTTAATGGAGTATTGGACTTAATGTCCTGCACACCATACGCCTTCTTAAATATTATACGATTATTCACGATAACTCCAACCACCATTCCGGGTATATTAGCAGCTCGCTTTTCGCTAATCATAATGGAATCAATGGTGCGGGACAATCGAGGTAAGTGAGTTTCCTGCGCCAGAACGAACGAGAGCGCAGAATGGAACAAAACCAAGACAGAGAGTTTCTTCATACAATTACTACGCGTAAAAGGTCAATTTTGTTACAGAGCGAACTATTCGGCCCTTAAACCTTTCTCGATTGCATAGTCTTGCAAATTAAAAAATACCTGGAACGATTTTCAAAAGAATCAGGCAACTGATTCAGCAAGAAAAATCTAACTTTTGATAGCATTGCCGATTGCGCATGATACCAACAAGACTACCAACAATCAAACCTGCGTTATTGCATGCGCGAACCGCCGGATCTTAGTCGCTTTCAGGCCGTCGATCTGCGTAGCTGATTCCAATTTTACGTTTTCATAAAATGAAATCAATTCGTGTGATCACCGGAACGTCCTGCCTTCGTTTAATAAAAATTGAAGTTGTATGGGAACCGTGCAACATTGTAACAAAAACGGACTACTTTTTAGATAGGCGCTCAGTATCGGATTGTAAATCATCGGATCGATTTTCGGCATATTCTTGGTTGACCTCCACCTAAATGTACTTTTATGTTCAAAAACCATTTCAAACTTGCTTGGAGAAATCTTAAAAAAAATCGCCAGTTTTCAATTTTAAATCTTGTTGGGCTTTCGACCGGCCTGGCTTGTGCGATCCTGATTTATTTATGGGTGGGTGATGAATTACAGGTAAATAAATTTAATGAAGATGACCGCCGCGTCTTCCAGGTATTTCAGCCTGCATCGAACGGAAATGGCGCTATTCCTAATACCCCGGGGCTGCTGGCAGATGCCTTGGCCAAAGAAATGCCCGAGGTAGAATACGCAGCCGCGGCTATTCCTGCCACGTGGTTCGACAATAAAGGGTTGTTTTCTTTCCACGATGCACACATCAGGGCAGACGCACAATTTGTGAGCAAGGATTACTTTCATATTTTCCGCTGTCATTTTACCGACGGGAACGGCGATGCATTATTTACCTCTGGAAATAATATTGCCATATCCAGCCAGCTTGCGTCGAAGCTTTTTGGGACTGCAACAAATGTCATTGGTAAAACAATCGAATGGAATCAGCAGGATTTTAATGAAAGCTATCTTATTACCGGTGTGTTCGATAAACTTCCGTCCAATTCGACAATTCAGTTTGATGCCGTATTTAACTATGCTCAATTTTTTGACAAACGCTCCCAGTTGTCAAATTGGGATAATAATGACCCGAATACCTATTTGCTTTTAAAAAGCGGTTCGAACTTCGCGCGGTTCAATCAAAAGATTAAAAATTTTATTTCGACAAAGAGTCCGCCGTCGCAGGAAGCCCTTTTTGTTCAACGATTTTCTGATACATATTTACACAATCATTATGCGAATGGCATTCCTTCGGGTGGCAGAATAGAATATGTCAGGCTGTTTTCGATCATTGCAATTTTCATATTGCTGATCGCTTGCGTCAACTTTATGAATTTGTCAACCGCGAGAGCAGTAAAACGAGTAAAGGAAGTAGGCATACAAAAAGTGATGGGCGCGACCAGACGTTCATTGATTATACAGCATCTCTCTGAGTCGCTGATGATGGCTTTCCTGTCATTGATATTCGCGGTGATTCTCGTCACACTGCTATTGCCCTTCTTTAAACAAATAACGGGTAAAGAATTAATCCTGAAGTTTTCTCCTCTTTTTATTTTGTCCATCGTAACGATTAGCGTAGTAACAGGTATCACTGCCGGCAGCTACCCTGCGATATACCTGTCAGGGTTCAGAGCTGCCACGGTTTTAAAAGGCAAACTGAAAAGTTCATTCAGTGAACTAGGTATTCGTAAGGTATTGGTCATATTTCAATTTACAGTTTCTGTCGTATTGATTGTTTCGGTATTAGTTGTTTATCAACAGATGCAATTGATTGAAACGGCTAACATGGGCTATAACCGGGATCATGTAATTTATTTTGACAAAGGAGGGAAGCTTTCGGAAAATAAAGCGGATTACAAGCAGGGAGTCGTATACATGGATTTGCAGACCCTTATGGTTCAAATAAAAGGAGTGCCTGGCGTAGTAGATGCATCGAATTTCAGGCATAGCATTGTAAACCGTGACGGTGGCACGACCGAGGTGACATGGCAGGGAAAATCTCCCAACGATCAAACCGCTTTTACAGATATAGCCTGTGGTTACGATTTTATTGAAACGCTCGGGATTGAGATGAACGAAGGGCGTGCGTACTCGACAGTGTTCGGTGCAGAAAACAATAGCGTGGTCTTCAACGAGGCAGCCATAAAAGCAATGGGTCTTTCCAACCCGATCGGCAAAACAGTGAAGGTCTGGGGGAGCGACAAGCAAATCATTGGTGTAACCAAGGATTTTCATTTCCAGTCTCTGTACAAAAACATCGGCCCGTGCTTTTTTGATTTAAACATGAATGCCCGGGTTTCAAAAATAATTGTCCGCGTAAAGCCGGAAAATGAAAAGAAGACTATTGATAAAATTGCAAAAGTGTACAAAGCATATACGGGCGAAGCTCTTGACTTCAAATTTCTCGACGATGATTACCAGGCTTTGTATGCATCCGAAGAAAGGGTCGCTTCCTTGTCAGATTTTTTTGCGGCAATTGCCATTGTTATTTCATGCTTAGGCCTTTTTGGATTATCAGCGTTTACAGCACAAAGCAGGACTAAAGAAATCGGCATAAGAAAGGTGGTTGGGGCTTCGATAAGTGGCATCACGGCGATGCTGTCAATAGATTTTCTCCTGCTCGTCGGCATTTCCCTGGCAATTGCCTTTCCGGTTTCATGGTGGCTTATGAATAACTGGCTGAATAGCTTCGCATACCGGGTAACTTTTTCGCCCTTGGTATTTTTGACCACCGGAATCTCCGTGATGCTGATTACGCTGCTTACGATTAGTTTTCAGTCTATCAAGGCTGCAATAGCTAACCCCGTGAATAGCCTGAGATTTGAAGGATAAAATTCACTAAGGAACGGACGATTTGGCATACAATGAGGGTGGAAAACTTATGCGGGAGAAATTGAAAGGTGTCAGGTGATTTTCGCCGGACATTGTTGAATGCATCTAAAATGAAATAACCGTCCCAATTCCCCGATTTTAACAAAAATGATAAACCCGGCCATTGTCAGCACATCGGAAAAATATTAGTTTTGATTTTTCCATAGATTTCTTCTTCTCTTAAGTAGTAGTTGGTGACAGGGACTTTGTCGGCTGGCGAATGATAGGAGCACTTTTCGGCGGGATCTAACCACATTTAGCAATTTTATTGTTTATCAGGGCAAACTTTTCAGTTGCTTTGATGATTTCAGGCAAATTTTTTCACAGTTGACAATAGTTACGTTAGAGTGGAGTTATTGTCTTTGAAGATTGATTATGCGAGCAAATTACATAATCGGGTTTCTCTTGATTGCACTGATTGGAACCATAACGAGTTGCAAAAAAGGAAGACCCGACCGAAAAACATTGCCGGATTTTCTTAGTAGCGACTTCGAGAGTGATCAGCCGACATCGGATGGACTCAACGGATTACCCATTTATGTCAGCGATACGATCTTTTATTCAGCCGGCGCACGACTACAGCTGTTCAATATTGTTCTTCCTGACCAAGGGACCGATTCAATCGTCTGGAATATTATCCAGGCATTTGAGCCGATTGAGACCGCCGTTGAAGCGCTGATGCAAAACCAAAACAAGGCTGGGATAGTTCTCGATTTTAGAGAAACAGACGGCCCAAGAGTGAATCGCGGGGACTTTTCGCTGGAACTCACCGGAACTAAGGACAAATCTAAATATCATATAGTCTTTCTGTGGGATGAGCGATCGCAAGCCAGGGCAGAACAATTTCTGCAGAAAGCCGCTAACGAACCAGGCATCCGTTGTATAGCCACGAACGCATCAAATTCCGGACTTTTTGACTGTTTTGTTTCGAAAACCCCGTTTCAATGACAAATAAACTGATTGCTTTTATCTCTTTCCTTTTGTTCGCATTTGCATCCAGCGCCCAAAGCGTCAATTCGGATACCATGGCGATAAGACGAGATACAATCCGCCGCTTCACCGATCCGCGGGCCCAGATTAAGCCGTATGAGGAAGTGATCCGGACGGGCTATACGTCCTGGCGCGGTCTGTTCACTGTACACCTCTTAAAGGATACAGTGTATTTTGAGATACCCGAATCAATTCTTGGCCGGGACATTGAAGTAATCAACAGTCTTGTTCAGGGCCCAGGCGGCACACACTTGTATTCAGGAGAAGACATCGACGAAAAGACAATTTTCTTTGAACACGGTGACCAGGATTCTTCGATTCGCATTCGTTATGATTGGATTATCAGCTCCGCGGATTCCGGTAGCAATATTTTTAAGGCGGTTACGAAATCGAACCTCAACCCGATCAGTATTTCATTTCCTATTAAGGCCTATGGCCCCAACGAAAAAACCTATGTGATCGACGTATCCAAGTGGATTAGGGATCCCAAATGCTTTATGAATAGCATGGATGGAACAATTTTGTCTCAAAGCCTGGTGGGACCGAGAGATGTGACCGTTTCGCTTGTTCACGCCTACCCGATCAATGTTGAAATATCCCTGGCAAAAAATGCAGAAATACGTACGTCCGCTTTTTCAAGGACTCCCCCGCAACCTGCCACGATCATCACCCATACAAGCTTTGTCGAGCTTCCGGATAAACCCATGGAACAAAGAATTCAGGACGACAGGGTAGGCTTTTTCGCCGACCAGGAGTTCCATTTTTCAGATGACCAGCAAAAAGTGGAAGACCGTCGGTTTATCCTGAGGTGGAGGCTCGAACCCAAAGATGAAGACAAGGAAAAATTTGCAATGGGTGAACTCGTCGAACCGAAAAATCCAATTGTAATCTACATTGATCCCGCTACCCCCAAGCAATGGAGGCCCTATCTAATTGAAGGAATCAATGATTGGCAACGGGCGTTTGCGAAAGCGGGGTTTAAGCACGCTATTGTTGGCAAGGAATGGCCCGAAGATGATAAGACCATGCATGTCGACGATGCGAGATACTCCTTCATTAACTACATGCCATCAGAAATTGAGAACGCGATGGGACCGAATGTCCATGACCCGCGAAGCGGTGAAATTATTCAGACGCACATCCATTGGTATCATAACGTGATGCAGCTCCTCCACAGTTGGTATATGGTTCAGGCCGGCGCAGTCGATCCGAAGGCAAGACACGCAAAATTTGATGATGAACTGATGGGTGAATTGATCCGCTTTGTCAGTAGCCATGAGGTTGGCCACACACTCGGACTGAGGCACAATATGGGTTCGAGCAGTACGGTGCCGGTTGATTCCCTGAGAAGCCGCCGCTGGCTTGATGCGCACGGTCATACGCCAAGCATCATGGATTATGCAAGATTTGACTATGTTGCCCAGCCCGAAGATAATATTCCCGAACACGATTTATTCCCACGCATCGGAGAGTATGACCGCTGGGCAATTGAATGGGGTTATGGGCCGGATCGGCTTAAGAATTCGGACGAAAACAGGTTGGCCCAGCGCAAACTCGTCACTGATAGCCTGGCGGCCAACCCGAGACTCTGGTTTGGAGGCGATGACCGCGAGACAAAAAGGATGGATCCAAGATGTCAGTCAGAAGATTTGGGTAATGACGCCATGCTGGCAAGCGAATACGGCATAAAGAATCTGAAAAGGATCGTGCCCAACCTTCCTGAATGGACCAAAGAGAATGACGCATCTTACGACGACCTGAACATCGAATATGCCGCAGTGCAAGATCAATTCACATTATACATGCAACATGTTATGATGAATCTGGGCGGAGTATATACCACGCCAAAGACGTCTTCCGACAAAGGGAATGTGGTTGAACCAACCCCGATCGCAAAGCAAAAAGAGGCACTGGAATTTTTCGACCAGGAGCTTTTCACCACTCCCTATTGGATTTTGAATAGTCATGTGACGACGCTGGTTTCCCAGCCAAAGCAACCCGATTTTGTGGAAGATCTTCAGGAACAAGTATTGAATAAGTTGCTCGACATGAAAAAAATTGACCAGGTTCTCGCTAACGAAAGGCAATTTGGAGAAAAAGGCTATTCGCTGGAAGATTATTTGGGCACAATACATATGACTATTTGGAAAGAATTAAAATCGTCGAGTCCAAGAGAAGATAGCTATCGCAGGAACCTTCAGAAAGCATATGTGGGCGCTTTTGAAACCATTCTCCTTTCCACGACACCGGAAAATACCGAGACGGATGCTTTTTCAATCATTCGCGCAGACTTTTTGCATCTGCAAAAAGAAGTCAACTCTGCAATCCCCAGGACGTCCGACAAATTGACCAGGTATCATTTGGAAGACATCAAAGAAAGGATTAAAAAGACGCTGGAAGCAAAGCCCACAATTCAGTAGCTAATGGGGTTGATTTTTCGTGATCAGCTTCATGGTAAATTCCATTAAGGGATCTTTCGCTTTAGTAAATTCATTAGCTGTTGGGTGGATTCGGTAATCAGGCATAACGGCATGCCCATTGTTGAAGCCTTTGGCAATCCTGAAAGTCGTCGTTGAAATTTTAGATCTTATTGGTGTTTCGGGAAGAATCAGTTCTGCAGGATCGCCGCTTATTATATGTGCATTTCCGCCCGTCTCTTCACCGAAATAATTCTGAGATTTATGGTAACATTGACTCGCTGATACCAGGTAATTGCTGCAGTAACCCACCCGCATCGATCTTTGATATGAGATCGAATCAAAATGCATAGATTCCTTAAATTGAAATTCTTATAGATTGTATCTTATTCTTCTCGAATCACGTGACCCCGGACCTGCTCATTGTTTACCCACTCATCACCGATCATGATCTGGCATAAATTTTTATTGAAATTATATAGGAATGGCGCTTAAATTTGCGTCCGCAAAGAAAACTTCTAACTAGTGAAATATGAATAATATCAGGATAGCGGGTCTGTTGGTTGCAGCATTTTTTATTGGCGATAGCTTATTTGCCCAATCACCAATTAGCGGGAAAGTGGTGGACGCCAAAGGAATGCCGATCGCAGGTGTGTCTGTTTTTTCGAAGGGAGTTGCGAAAGGCACGGCAACTGACTCGGCAGGAGCATTTGCGATTAGTACGAATCCCAATGGCAGTTTGGTTTTTAGCGCGATCGGTTATGCCGATACCGTCGTTAATATAAATAACGAAAGGAGTCTGACCGTGACACTACACCAGAGAGCGAATACTCTATCCCAGGTGACAGTTTCTGCCAGCCAGGCCCAACAACCGGTGCTTTCGAACGAAATTACCAACGAACACAATATTGAGAATACGCTTGAAGACTATATCCAGGCTGAACAGTTGGGCGCTGGCATCAAAACTTACAGCGGTAATTTCGAAGGAGGCGGCAGCTTTCATATTACTACAACTGCCTACATGGGAGCTCTGAATACTGGCAGCTTTATGCCTGTTTACCATCAGCCGACTGAAACCAGAGGGAGCCGCTTCATTATGAACGATTGGTCGCCCGGCCTTGTGGTAAACCAATTTGACACAGTGATCAAAAATGACTCCTACCGGTACAATTTTGACAAAATAACCGGGGACTTGCTGATGACACAGGACGGAAAGCAGTACATAGAGATTGATAGAACGAATGTCAAGTCCTTTGCAATAAAGGGTCAAGATGGCGGCTATGTGTTTGAGCAGGTGCATTTACTCGACCCGACTAACTACTTCATGTTACTTGGAAAGGGGGGGAAGTATGCCTCCTACAAGGCAATAAAAACAAAGCTGGTGAAAGCGAATGGGGGTACCAACGGCCTGACCTCAACAGGCCACGATTATGATGAGTATGTCGACCAGTTTTATTATTTCCTAATTGATTTACAAACCAATGAAATCAGGCAGTTCGAACCGAGAAAGAAGTCGATCAGGGAAGTGGCAGGCGAAGACAGGCCGAAGGTAGAAAAATACATTTCTCAGCATAGGTATGATAATATCGATGACAAATACATAACCGGCCTGGTCAATTACCTGAACTCCTGATTTTACAATTTCGAATTATATCAACCTAGAACCCCGCAGGAATGACGGGGTTTCCACTTTAATACTTCATGCTAGGATGGGTCACCATCCATTAGTCTGCCATGGTTATTAATAGTTGAGTAACAGGTTTTTTCAAATCTGGTTAAATCGGATTATTTCCATTTTTTGGATGCGTCGATATCAATCTTGGAATTATTCAGTTCGCGCATCGCTCTGAATAAACAGGATAATCGGGTAGCACGAACTCTAAGTTGACCGGAAGAGCGAAGATATTCATCAATAATCCGCCACCCGCACCGGATCTGCAGGTTGCTGCACTTCTTTGTAAGGCTTCAATTGTTTTAAAATAAGTTCTACCGCTTTTTCCAGTTGCGTATCATGGCCGCTAAGAAGATCTTTGGGATAATTGTCAACATCAACATCGGGAGCTACTCCTTCCTGCTCGATGATCCATTTCTCATCCGTGCTGAAAATCCCAATATTTGGAGCGGTCACATGACCGCCATCTATTAAATCAGGATTGCCGGCATTGCCGACCAATATGCCAAAAGTCCGCGTCCCAACCAGCTGCCCGACCTGCTTTGCCTTGAACATGTACGGCATTAAATCACCACCGGACAGCGCGTTGGAATTGATAAGCATGACTTTCGGTCCATTGATGACTGCATCCGGAATAGACGAAGGCTTAGCATCCCGTTTATTGTAATACATGACCGTGTTGCGTGCCAGCAAATCAACAATGTAATCCGCGGCGAATCCTCCCATATTATTGCGATCGTCGACGATAACTGCCTGCTTGTTTAATTGGGAGAAGAAATACCGGTTGAAAAAGTCGTATCCTCCATCAGCTGTATTCGGCAGGTAGATATAAGCTATCTTGCCACCACTTAGCGAATCCACTTTTCTTCGGTTGTCCTCTACCCAATCCATCCGACGCAGGCCCATTTCATCATTTACAGGAATAACGATAAAATCTTTGGCGCCGGTCATTGATGGAGTCGAATTTACCGCGATTCTCGTCTGTATACCCGCCGTATTCTGAAAAAGACTATATAAATTCGTTTTTGAATCAAGTGGTATACCATTAACAGCAAGCAGGTATTCACCCTGCTTGACATCAATGCCGGGTGCGGTTAGTGGCGCTTTCAAATCCGGGTTCCAATTTAGCCCGGAATAAATCTTCTTGAACCTGTAATATCCGTTGCCGATTTCATAATCAGCGCCGAGGAGGCCAACATTGACTTCTTTGCCTTTCGGGAAATCGCCACCTCCTACGAACACATGCCCGAGCACCAGTTCCCCAAGCATTGTTTTAAACAAATACTGCAAGTCGCTCCTGCTGGCCAAGTATGGAAGAAAGACAGCGTATTTTTTCTTCAGCGCCTCCAGGTTAGCGCCGTTTGCATTCTTTACATAAAGAAAGTCTCTTTCAATACGCCAGACCTCATTGTACATCTGCTCCCATTCCTTGGAGGGGTCGACGAATACCTTAATGGCCCCGGTATTCATGGGGCCGTCGCCTGCTTTCGGTTTTCCTGGCACCCCAACAATCCCATAACTGTCACCGGCAACGTACAGCATTTTCTTCCCATCGCTACTTATCCTGTAATCATCGATGCTACTCATCACCACATCTGCCTTTCTTTTTTCAATATCATAATTGTGCAGTGTACTATTCGGCGCGTGGAAATCATTCGTGAGATAGAAAAGCTGCCCGTCCACCGCAGTGTTCAGGTTCGAAATATTATTTGCGGGGATAGGCAAAGTTTCGATTCGCTGACCGATACCGTCAAAGTCAATTTCCACGTCCTTGGCTTTTGCAGAGTCTGCATCGCCGGCTGCTTTTTTGTCTTTTTTGCTTTTCTTTTTATCTGCAGCAACGGGTGATTTTTCCTCGGTAGTTTTTACCGTTTCTTCGTCACTTTGTGGCTGGACGATCGAAGGTGTTTTCTTCGACAGTACGACAGCATAGACGCTGCTCCTGGTTTCATGGAGATAACTGCTTAGGTCAAGCCACGCTTCTGCGGGTCCGTAATTGGTACTTGCGGTAAAGAAAATATATTTCCCTTCCTTACTGAACACCGGGTAATTGGATTCGCTTTGAGCATCGGTGACCTGATATTTCCTTTTGTTGGCGATATCATAAACAAATATGGCGCTGAAATGATTGTCGACCCTGTTATTGTAGGTGAGCCACTTTGAATCCGGTGACCAGTTGTAATTTAATTGGGGCTGTCCTGGAGTATACCAGTCCCTGTCCACCGCAACGGGTTTCTTTTCTTCAATATCGATGATATGAATAATTCTTTGATTATCCGTATAAGCAATCTTTTTACTGTCGGGACTCCATAGAGGGTGGAAATAGAAATTAGCGGCGTCAAGTGGGATGGTGATGGTTTCTTTTTCTGCCTTCTGGTCCCGGAGCTTCAGCGTATATTCTCCTCCTTCGTCACTAAAATACGCAATGTATTTACCGTCAGGACTCCATGCCGGCTCTCTATCGTTAACCCCGGGAGAATTTGTAATATTCCGTACATCTCCTTTTTCAGCAGGTATGGTCACGATATCTCCCCGAACTTCCATCACTGCCCGAAGCCCGGTCGGCGAAATATTTGGATTTCGAATCATACCTTTTGATTCTGCATAAAAAGGTCTTTTTGTAATCATATCCTCCTGGATTGAAACCGGGATATGTTTGGATTCGCCTGTTGCGGCATTAAGCAGGTAAATTTTGCCTCCCTGCTCGAAGGCCAGTTCTTTTCCGTTAGAATAAAGCGTCTTTACGTCGAAATCTTTAAAGGAAGTCACCTGGTCTACTTTCTTTGCTTGCCTGCTGTACTTGTACACATTCATATAGTGATTGTCCCTGTCGCTCAAAAAATAGATGGTGCCGTTACCTGTCCAGACTGGCGATAAGCTGTTGGAATGGGCAGCAGGTATTTCCTCTATATCATGTGTTTGATTATTGAATATCCAGATGCGGGCCATGTCGCCGCCGCGATAAAGCCTGAAAGAAGCCCAGAAGTTAACATCAAGCATTTTGACATAGGCCGTATAATTTCCATCCGGCGAAACGCTTCCCTCGCTTGCTTGTGGCATCGGTAATTCAATAATTGCTCCTGTAGCGATGCTCACTTCGAAAAGCTTGGGAAGAAAGAAGTGCCACGAATCGCTCCACGATTCAAAGACGATCTTGTCATTGCCATCCCAGCTTCTTACTACGTCCGCAGATGGATGAAAAGTCAACCTTTTCGGCGTACCGCCACCAACTGGCATAATATATACATCTTCGTTTCCGTCATAGTTGCCAGTGAAAGCCACCCATTTGCCATCTGGGGACAGCATGGGATTTAATTCTTCATCCTGGTTGACTGTCAATCGTAGCGGGTGATTTCCGTCGTGATCTGCGGTCCAGATATCGCCTCCGTAAGCGAATGCGATCTTGGTATCACTAACTGAAGGCGAACGAAGCAACAGGGTTTCCTGTGCGGAAACCGTGATCACCGCGAAAAGGACGAACGGAAGCAATTTGTACATGCTGTAAGTTTTGGTTTTGGGGATGAATCTAACCATTAGTTTTTGATAATCAGCGCCGCGATGGGCATTTTCTTTTTGCCCTGCACCAGTCGGAAAAACGCTGATAAAATCTTGTAAAGTGAGTGTAAAGAACCGCAGTCAAGATTTGTTTATTCATCAATCTCCATTCGTTGCTGCCAATGTTTATTTTGGGTTAATGGAAATTTAATGTTTAAACTGCGAATGTTTAATTAATTTACGCCTCAACATTTTGCGTCCATCGTCACCCTTTTGTCCACCCTATGTCAGGCTTTTGTCCACCCTAAATTTTGTAATCAGCCTCAGTCTGATATTATCTTTGAACTTCGAAAAACTGCGCTTGACCAATCTTGGATTGCTGCACATGATCGTCTTTATAGCTAATTGACCGTACTTCCTGTTCGTGACTCGGTTTCCCGGTCAGTCCCTTTAGACTCTGAGACACGACAAAATGATGGGACGCCTTTGATTTCTCAAATGGCTATTGTCAAAACCGAAAGT
>JAJPJP010000444.1 GCA_021324175.1 Chitinophagia bacterium | reverse complement strand
GGATCTCGCGCAATTAATCTTTGATCTGAAGAATGCCAATAGGGATGCGCGAATCAGCGTGAAATTGGTCGCCAAAGCAGGCGTGGGAACAATCGCTGCGGGCGTCGCAAAAGCCAAGTCGGATGTAATTCTTATATCAGGCCATGATGGCGGAACAGGTGCCTCTCCTATGAGTTCCATCAAGCATGCCGGCCTGCCCTGGGAATTGGGATTAGCGGAATCGCACCAGACGCTGGTGAGAAACAAGTTACGTAGCCGCGTTGTTCTTCAAACTGATGGTCAGCTAAAAACCGGCCGTGATATTGCCATAGCCACACTTCTTGGCGCTGAAGAATGGGGCGTGGCCACTGCCGCTCTTGTCACGGAAGGTTGCATTATGATGCGAAAATGCCACATGAATACATGCCCGGTTGGTGTCGCTACTCAGGACCCGGAGTTGCGCAAGCGATTTTCCGGCAATGCTGATTATGTGGTAAGTCTTTTTATGTTCCTGACACAGGAGCTTCGCGAAATCATGGCAGAGCTGGGATTTCGAACGGTAAATGAAATGGTCGGACAGGTAGATTGCCTTGACGTTCGGGACAACATAACGCATTGGAAGTACAGCAGGCTTGACCTATCTCCGATATTGTACAAAGAACCTGCTTCCCTTTACACCGGGTTATATAAACAGGAGGAACAGGATCATGGTTTGAGCGCGGTACTTGATTGGAAATTGCTGGAGGCTGCCAGGCCAGCCCTTGATCATCAACAAAAGGTATTTGCAAGATTTACGGTGAGGAATACCGATCGTACCATTGGCACTATACTGTCCAGTGAAATTTCAAAAAAATATCGATCACAAGGCCTTCCAGAGGATACCATTCATTTCAAGTTCGTCGGGACAGCCGGCCAAAGTTTTGGTGCTTTCAATGCGCCAGGTGTCACACTTGAGCTTGAAGGCGATGCAAATGATTATTTTGGCAAAGGACTGTCAGGCGCAAGGCTGGTTGTATATCCCCCAACAGGTGTTGGCTTTGTTCCAGAAGAAAATATCATTATCGGAAATGTCGCATTCTACGGTTCAACAAGTGGCGAGGCCTATATCCGCGGAAAAGCCGGTGAGCGCTTTTGTGTCAGGAATTCAGGAGCTGATGCAGTTGTCGAGGGTGTCGGGGATCACGGTTGTGAATATATGACCGGCGGGCGCGTGGTCATACTTGGAAATACAGGAAGAAATTTTGCAGCGGGCATGAGCGGCGGTATTGCGTACGTTTATGATGTTAATGCTCAATTTGCGCCTTTATGTAACAGGGAAATGGTAGATCTGGACCCGGTTACAATAGAGGATGCCGAAGAACTGAAAACGATGGTACAGAGACATTATGCTTATACTGCAAGCACCGTTGCGAAATTTGTTCTGGACGATTTTGAAAACCAGCTTCGCAATTTCATAAAAGTATTCCCCAAGGACTACAAGAAAGTTATGCAGTCAAGAAAGGAAAAAATTAAGTCGATTAGCTGACAAGTATAAGATAGCTTCATTTGGATAATAAAAATGATTTGTGGTAAAGCTTAAAATTGAATATTATCATGGGTAAACCAACGGGATTTTTAGAATTTACGAGGGAATTGCCGGCCAAGAGACCGGTGCAGGAAAGAAAGAATGATTACCGCGAATTTCTACACGCTTATCCAGCAGAAAAACTTAATCAGCAGGCAGCGAGATGCATGAACTGTGGTATTCCCTTTTGCCATCATGGATGTCCTCTCGGGAATATCATTCCGGAATTCAATGATGCCGTTTACAATAAGCAATGGCTGGAGGCCTATGAAATATTATCGTCCACCAACAACTTTCCCGAATTTACGGGGAGAATATGCCCCGCACCATGTGAAAGCAGCTGCGTCCTGGCAATTAATCAGCCTGCCGTCGCGATTGAAGAAATTGAAAAACACATAATCGAGATCGCATTCGAGAAAGGGTTCGTAAAACCACGGCGCCCGAATATGAGAACCGGCAAAAAGATCGCCATCGTAGGATCCGGTCCAGCTGGTCTTGCCGCGGCTGCCCAACTCAATTACGCCGGCCATCTGGTGACGGTTTTTGAACGCGACGATGCACCGGGAGGCTTGTTGCGATACGGCATACCGGATTTTAAACTTGAAAAATGGGTCGTTGACAGGCGAATAAACCTGATGGAAGAAGAAGGAGTTACGTTTCGGTGCCAGGCGAATGTTGGCATCAATGTCAGCGTGAACGATTTATTGCGTGAATACCACGCGATCGTTCTGGCTGGCGGCGCAACTATTCCAAGAGATCTGACAATCCCCGGAAGATCACTGGACGGTGTTCATTTTGCAATGGATTTTCTAACGCAACAAAACAAGCGCGTAGCCCATCGGGAATTAACTGACTCCGGTATCCTGGCCACTGGCAAGAACGTCGTTGTTATTGGCGGGGGCGATACCGGCAGCGACTGCGTTGGGACCTCTAACCGGCAGCATGCGCGCTCAGTTACACAGTTTGAACTCTTGCCGAAGCCGCCGCAATTCAGGACGGTGCAAATGCCTTGGCCCACATACCCCATGACGCTGAAGACATCATCCTCACACGAAGAGGGCTGCGACCGTAATTGGGCAATCGCGACAAAAGAATTTTTGGGAGATGGCCACGGTAAATTAACCGCATTAAAAACAATAAATCTTGAATGGAAGACAGCCGATGACGGTCGGACGAGTCAATTTGTCGAGGTGCCGGGAACCGAGCAGGAGGTCCCCTGCGAACTGGCACTTTTAGCTATGGGCTTTGTGCATCCACAGCACGTAGGCTTTATCAATGAATTGGAAATTGAATTAGATAGTCGTGGCAATGTCAGGGCTTCGGAAAAAAGTTTCCAGACCAATATTTCCAAAATTTTCACGGCCGGCGATATGCGCCGCGGACAATCCTTGGTTGTCTGGGCAATAAGCGAAGGGAGAGAATGCGCGAGGAAAGTCGACGAATACCTGGTGGGAACATCCGTTTTAGAGAGCAAGGATGAAAACCTGATAGCTATATAAAATTCGCATTTACCGCCTTTCCTGTTTTCGTCACAGGCTTTCGAAATCGGCTGAAAGCCTTGCTGGTATTGAGTTGATTTCTGGAAATGGGTGTCCCGCCCTAAATTTAGGGCATGTTTATTCGACAAAAGAGGAATAAGTCAGGCAGCATAAGTGTTCAAATCATTTCTAAGCATAACGGCAAGTATT
>JAJPJP010000244.1 GCA_021324175.1 Chitinophagia bacterium | reverse complement strand
GTTTGGGTCAAAGGCCGGTCCTTTAGGATCCGCATGCATGTTTCATATCAATCGGTCATTCATTTAAGCAGGCATCCCACAAGATACAATTTGCACGGATAATTAATCCGCGATAGCCTTCTCCATGGGTTCCGCTTCAAACAGCCTTCTTTTCATTTTAAGCTTTACCCAAAAAAAAGCAAAGAGCACGGCGGTCAAAATCATTGCACCTGTGATATAATAAATTTTGGTGCTCATATCCGCTGATGGAGAATTCAGGTAGATCGCATAAATCATTCCCGCGATCCCAACGAGCTGCGGAAGCGGGTACAGTGGCGTTTTGAACGGTCGCCGGGCATCTTTATATCGCTCTTTTAATACAATGACGTCAACGTGTGCAAGTATATAGCCCACGAGCCATAGGCTTGTCGCCGAGCTTACCATTAAGATGATCGTATCTCTGGAATCACGCAAAATCATGAACGGCAGCGTGACGCTGAACGACACAAACAGGATCGCTACCCAGGGAGTCTTCCATTTTAGATGCAGCTTGCCGAAAACCGGCGGCAGCTGGTGATGATGCGCCATGCCGTAGACCATCCTGGAGATGCTGGCAAGCGTGGCATTGATAATGGCTGACGATGTCGTTAAGGCGAATAATAGAATCACGAATCCTCCCAGCTTTCCAAAGATTGAATTGACGAGAAGGAAATGAGGGATCTCCGGATCAGCCAGGTCCGAAGGAGGGATTTGACGAACTCCGGCATAAGCGATCAGGCTGTAAAGCAAAAGCATGATCAATAAGCCGCCGATCATCGCCCTGGGCAACGTTCTTTCAGGACGCGTCGCTTCTTCCAAAAGAGGACAAACATATTCCAGCCCGGCAAAGGACCAGAGTGCCAGGATCATCAATGAAAAAACGGAAATGTTGATGTCTTTGATTTGGTGAACCATTTCTGCCGCAGTAAGTCCCTTCGCTCCTTCGGGGTTCAGACCCGCGAAGCCAACCAGCAAGACCAGCAAAACCAGGATGTAAACCATCGTCGATTGCACGGAAGCAAAAATGTTGATCCCGGCGAGATTCAGGATGGTAAATAGAGCGAGCAATGCCAGTCCGATCTTCGGCGCCGAGGGCAATACGGATTGAATCACCTGGTTCAACAAATTGAGTTCCGCGGCCAGGCCAAAAGGCGATGCAAACACGTAGGCAGTAAGCAGGATGACGATCGAAGGAAAGTGACCGAGTGCGACCACCGCGTAAGTGCCGGGTCCTCCCGCTTTCGGCATCATGAGAGACAATTCCAGGTAACTAAAAACGTTGCACAGCGTCACGATAAAGGCCAAAAAAATTGCAACGAAAAACAAGGCTCCCCCATTTCCGGCTCCATTCAGGATAGTAACAAAACTGGTTTGTGATGCTACTCCTCCCAGCGTAGCTGCAAACAATGACGAAAATCCCAGGACTTTCTTCAGGGAAGGTTGCCGGGTGAGGGTTGTTTTGAGGATCATTGAGGGTTATATTGAGAGTACATAGAACATGCAGCCGCTTTCTTTTGCCGAAATATATCCATCACTGCTTGAGACCTCCTCCGGAAGGCCAGTCTCGCTTTTTGCCACTCTTTTCCTCTCTCGGTAGGGAGTATAGTGCACCCGCACGGCATTGAGGAGCTCAAAGGCCGCGCCCGTCCATGGGTTGGCAGCCGACGTCACGACGAAGCGATAGCCCCTGGCCTTGAAATTTTCAATGCTCGCAGCGACGAGTTCAAAAGCATATTCGCCGCCAAGATAATCGGAACGCGCAACCATAAAAAAATCGACCACTTTTCCTGTCTTGCAGGCCTCGAGGAAATCCGCATATTTCACACCTAATTCGTGTATGGCGCAACGTTCCTGCTCCTGGAGAACATCAACGATCGGCTTGGTGAATGCTAAAATTCCCTCCTTGAATGAATCATCCACGCGGTCGTCTTCCAAATGGATTGAATATCGGAAACTGACTGATCCCCCGATAATCCGGTGTTCTCGATCCAAGATAGCCATTGACAGGTTTTTGAATTCGTTGTCGGCTTCTCTCCACACAGTATCATTAGATCTGCGGGTGAACACCCACACGCGCAACATCCAATGCAGGATATTTTCTTTCGTCCATTCTCCAAAAGGTTCACAGGAAAATTGATCCTTGCGAATCGCCTGCCTCAAAACCCCCGGCCTGTTCAAAGGCAAATGCAGATGCCTGACCATGGGCTCCCTTGTCGTAAATGACAAACCAATCATCCTTGCCAGTTCCAGCCATTGGTCGGCTGAAAATTCGCTGGTGCTGACGGAGCGGCAAAGAAAGCTCCGGTAGGGTCGCGCACGTGCAAAGTCGACGCTGGGAAGTTCATCCGGCAGCGCCAAAACGCCACGATTCCGCTTATCAAAAGCGTCAGGGTATTGGCAAAAGGGCAGGCTGGACATTGCGTCGGCTTAAATTAAGATGCGGCGATTCCAGGTAGTCATTCCGGAAATCTTCCTCTTCCACTATTCCTGTAAAAACAAAATTATTATTGAGTCAGCTAGGTAGTACTATTTCGCATCGTTGCAACGCCCCGTTGAACGGCAACAACCCTGTTCGGCATTGAAATTAAGAAATGTTAATGAGAGAATTAATAGCCCAAAAAATTGCGTAGTGGTCAAAAACCTCCGTCCCCCGCCACCTTCTTCCAGACATGCCAGGCCGAAAATAAATCCTCTGCCGCGATTCCCAGGGATTTAAAAACCGTTATGTCGTCGGCATTCTCCCTGCCTTTTTTGGTTCCGCAAATAACCTCCCCAATCTCCGCCTTCACATGATCATTGGTCACTGCACCTTCTTTTTTTGGAATCAGGAAGTCGCCCGCTTCATGAAAAATCGAATCATAACTGTCCGTAAATAATTTCGACCCGGCTATCGCTGCGGTATCAAGCTCCCTCGCCGCCGGCGTACAGGCGCCCACCGCGTTAATGTGCACGCCACGCGGGAGCCACTCTCCCGCCACGACCGGTTCTCTCGAAGCGGTAACGGTGCAAATGATATCGGCATCCTGTACTGCCTCCCTGGGATCGTCAAAGCGGTTTACTTCGATGCGATGACGTTCAGCCGTTTCCTTCGCAAATGTTGATGCGTGATCACCGTTCCGGCTCCAGCAATTGACTTGTTTTATTTTTCTTACCAGCAAAATCGACTCTACATGCCTGGCTGCCTGCTCGCCTGATCCTATAATCGCGAGTACTTCCGCATTCTCCCGCGATAAGATGCTCGTGGCCGCCGCGCTGGCTGCGGCGGTACGAATTGCTGTGATTTCAGCGCCATCAAGCATCAGAAGCGGCTGCCCGTTTTCTGCGTCAAAAAGGATCACCACTCCCTGGTGAGTCGGAGTTGCTGTTCCCATGTTACCTGGAAATACGCTAATGACCTTTATGCCTAAAATAGCCGGGTTACCTGCGTATGCCGGCATCAATCCCAGCAATCCTTTTTTGTCGGGCAACCAAAGAACCGAACGCAAAGGCTGAAGGATTTCGCCCCTGGCCTTAGCTTGAAACATCTGCGCCATCTGGGAAATGCATTCGCCCATTGGCAGAAGTGAAGCGACTTTGTCTTTGTTGATATAGATAGGATCCATGATGGCCAAAGATCTTGATTTTATCAAGTCAAAGTGCGCAACCATCAGAGCAGCTTTAATGGGTCCTCAAATCCTCGTTTCTTCGATTTCGTTTTCGGCATCCTGCATGGTATCAGTAAACTGCCGCGTACCTTTCTTGATTTTGGATTTGATTTCATCAGAAATCTGCCTTTTCGAATCCTTGGAAAGCAAAAGAGTAGCAACAGCGACCGCCGCAACTGCCCCGATGAAAAACCACGAAATCCGCGAACTATTTGCCATAAAAGTTATTTACCGTAATTAAAAAATGGTTTTCCTGAACCGGACCGGAATGGATATTTCCCTGCCGGCAGACCGGCATCCGGCGCAAAAAATATGTAGCAAAACCGATACCCCAACTCCACGACACAGGAAAGAGGTCGATAATTCGGATAGAAGCGATGGAGTGTAGAATAAATGACAAATTTCGAGAACATTTTTGCTCGACCCGTTAATTCTTGCGTAGATCCTCGACCGCCTCCACATAAAACCCCTGTCCGCCAATACTCGCGACCGTTTTAAACCGTACTTTGAGCTGACATTGAGACAAAAAAAAATGAATAAGGACGGAAAAATGGATATTATTGTCGGCCACGTCAAGGCGCCTTCGACTGTTTTCTTTAACGATGGATCTGGCCACAACTTTACGCCCGTTTCTTTTGGCGATTCCACGGGCGTTGTATATGGTTTTGCATTTGGTGATTTTAATGAAGATGGTATACTTGATATCGCTGCCGCGGTCTCGGAGGGAATAAACGTTTTATACTTTGGCAATTTCAAATCGAAGAATCGCAAATGAATCGTGCGGCAATACCGTTCCGCATTGTCACGATCTTTACTCTCAGCAGTCATTCATTCCTTAAGCTTCGAACCGGGTTTTCACTTGCTGCCCTTATTGCCTGTGAAGCGACAGTTAAAATCGCGACCATCACGGATGCCAATGCTGTCAATGGGAAGATCCACCAGCTAACTGTCGTCCGGTAAGCAAAATTTGAAAGCCACGAATGAGTAGCCCACCAAGCCAATGGGAACGCGACCAACGACCCTGCCAGGACCAGCACGACGAAATCCCTGGAAAGAAGCCCCACGAGCTGAGGTACGCCTGCGCCCAGGATTTTCCTGACCCCGATCTCTTTGGTCCTCCTGGTCACGGTCAATGTCGCAAGTCCAAAAAGCCCCATGCACGCGATAAAAAGCGAAAGACCAGAGGCGATCCGCACCACCGTCGCACTTTTTTGTTCCTGTTCATATGCGTGTGCCAATCGCTCATCCAGGAAATGATATTCAAAATCCTGCCGTGGCGCAACGGCACTCCAGGCCTTTCTCAGGACGGAAATATTTTCCTGCAAATTGCCAGGCCTCATCCTGACGGATACACGCGGTTGTGGTTCGTTGGCAAAAGAAACATCTGAAGACTGCCGGGCGATCGTATCAAACTTTTCCGATAACACAAGCGGCTTTATCTCGCTTCGCAGGGATTCGTAATTAAAATCCTTCATAACGCCAACGATGGTTTGTGAATAATTCCCGAGCTTTTTTCCTATGGGGTCTTTGATTCCAAATTCCTTGACAAGCGCCTCGTTGACCAGGATGCTATTATTGGGGTCCGACGTGTTATCCTCCTGGAATGAACGGCCGCTGATGATCCGGATTTTCATTGCATCGGTAAAGGAGTGACTGACTTCGTTGTACTCGAAACTGTGATATTGCTTCTTGCTGTCGGCATATCCGAGTGTCGCCCAAGGCGTTTCTGCGAAACTAAATGTTGAAACGGTTGCCTCCGCCACTTGCGGGTACCTGGAAAGCTCCTGCAGATAAAGTCGGGCAAGGGGATATCCTAGCATTCGATTCCTGTTGGTGGGGACGATGACGAGTTGGTCTTTGTCGTATCCCAGGTCTTTATGATTGAGGTATTCCATCTGGTCGCTGATCACCAAGGTGGAGATGATGAGGACGATGGAAGCAGCGAACTGGCCGACGATCAACGCCTTCCTGAATAGCCCGGATCCGTTCTGAAGGTTAAGTTTCCCCTTCAATACTTCCACTGCATTGAATCCTGAAAGTATGATGGCCGGATAGATGCCGGCGATAAGCCCTGTCAAGCCGGCGAGCAGGACGTAAAAGAGGATAAACAGCCAGTCGGGATGAAAGGACAGGTTGCGATTGACCAAATGATTGAAAACGGGCATGAGGAGGCTGGCTAAAATAATCCCGATGAACGTGGCGACGGCTGTGACCAGTAATGCTTCACCCCAAAACTGCCGGATAAGTTGTTTCCGCGCGGCGCCAAGAGCTTTTCTTATTCCCACCTCGAGCGCGCGGGTCGTTGATCGCCCCACAGACAACGTAACAAAATTGATGCAGGCAACAAGCAAAATAATCATCGCGATCGTGCCGAGGATATACGAATACTTAGGGTCGCTGGTAGGCCGGATGCCAGACGGAAGGCTGCGATCAAGGTGAATAGAAGCCAATGGCTGCAGATGAAGATCATATTCCTCGTGGCCAAACTCAGCACCCAATTGTTCGCGCATCATTGTTGGGAATTTTTTCTCGAGCGCTTCTTTTTTTGTTCTGTCGCCAAGAAGCAGGTATGTCTCGTTAAAAACATTGAACCAGTTATGCAATACCCTGGGCTGAAATACCAGCTTTTCATTTGACCAGGGGATAAGGATGTCGAAGCGTATGCTGGATTCTTCCGGTGCAGGCCCTGCTATACCTGCCACCGTGAATAGTTGGCTCGCATCGCCAAGGTGGATCCTGATATTTTTTCCTACCGGGTTTTCATTGCCAAAATATTTTTTGGCAATTGAGGGCGTGATAATCGTGGACGATGGATTGGCAAAAGGGGCCTCACGGCTGTCCTGCTGAAGTGCAAAGTCAAACATCCCGAAAAAGCTCGGGTCAACCATTGTGAGCGCCTCATTAAAGGAATCGATTCCAGATGATACCATACCGTTGAAGGCGTATACGCGGCAATAGGCCTGTACTTCCGGGAATCCATCCTTGATTGCTGGACCTGCTGGGATCGACGTCACTGTATTGATAAATTCCTGGCCGTCGGCTTTCTCGTATTGCCAAAGCCGGTAAATGCGGCTCGCTTTTTCATGGAACCTGTCATAGCTGAATTCACTACGGATATAGACCATAATCAGGACGCAGCAGGTAACACCTACAGCAAGGCCCATAATATTAATGACGGAAAAAGCTTTGTGTCGCCATAAGTTTCGGAGAGCAACTTTCAGATAGTTTTTTAACATGATTGGAAATTTAAGCAGGGGATATTGTGCCTACACTATCAAAAAATTTACCGATTTTTATCCATATGATTTTCACCCATCTATCTCCGAAGGCTGTCGTAGAACGTACGATTCCGATACAGATGATCGTCCCAAAACGATACAATATGACTAATCCATAAGAAATGATAAAATCGAAAATTGGTCAAACGTCCACATGATAAATCTCGCCGAAATAAACGAAGCTCACCGGCGCATCAGTCCATACATTCACCGGACGCCCGTAATGACGAGCACAAAGCTCAACGATCTGGTCGGGGCGCGCTTGCATTTTAAATGTGAGAACTTTCAAAAAATCGGTGCATTTAAGGCCAGGGGTGCATTTAATGCCGTGTTGCAGGTGGCGGAAGCGGCGAAGCCAAAATCACTGACTACTCATTCTTCCGGCAATCACGCGCAGGCCCTCGCCTATGCGGCAAAAATATCCGGCATACCCGCCTATATCGTGATGCCACGGACAGCGCCCCAAGTGAAAAAAGATGCCGTGCGGTCTTATGGTGCAGAAATTATAGAATGCGAACCGGTTCTTCAGGCCAGGGAGGAAGCCGTTCAAAAAATTATTGCCGAACGCGGCTCGCTACTGGTTCACCCATTCGACAACGACATGGTAATTGCCGGCCAGGCAACTGCTGCAAAAGAATTGTTGGAAGATGTGCCAGTTTCACTCAACAGCATCATCACCCCTGTCGGCGGCGGCGGTCTGTTAAGCGGCACTGCCTTGTCCGCCCATTTCCTCGCCCCCTTTACTGTTGTCTATGGTGCCGAACCCGAAGGAGCCGCCGATGCGATTTATTCTCTGAAGACCGGTGTCGTAGAAAAGGCCAAATTTATTAAAACGATAGCCGATGGGCTGCTAACGACGCTAAGTGATCGCACGCTGGAAATCATCAAGGCTTATGTGAAAGATATCTACCTCGTCAGTGATGACGAAATAAGAGCTGCTATGAAACTAATTTGGGAGCGAATGAAAATAATCGTCGAGGCCTCTGGCGCAGTTCCACTCGCTGCAGTGATTAGACAAAAGCAACACTTTTCCGGGCAGGAAGTCGGCATTATCATTTCCGGGGGCAACGTCGACCTGTCAGCGTTTTTTGATGCGTGATGAGAATTTCAATCTTGAAAGATATAATTCACTGTGGCATAACCCGTCCTTATTTTGAGGCGCTGCTAGCCTGCTCACCCGATTTAGCGGACATCCCATGCCGGTAAGTCCTGACTGAAACCTTCATGGACGTACTGGCACGCATATCAATGAAATAATAAATCTCCAGCTCGCACCAGCCATTCATTTGTTGCCCATCATTATTCCCAGGCAACCAACGGCAGGACGATTTCTTCATCGTATTAATCACTTCCTCTTCGAATATCTTCTTACCCGCAACCGATACTTTTAAATTACTCATCTCCCCCTCCTTACTAATGATAAATTTGACTTTCGCTGTATCAGCATAAAAGCGATCGCTTCGCTTCAGGTCGGCGGACAGTTTTTGAAAATTGATCGTCCCTTCAAGGAAATCGACAAGCGAATCGCCGCCACCTCTGAAGGAAGGCCCGATGGCCAGCCTGTCAAAAACCACCGATTTGCCAAAGACTGTCTCATGATAGCAATTTTTTGCGCTCGATCCCTGTGGGTAGAGCTTTTCAGGAAAAATCCCTGCGGCAATAAGAAACAGAAAGATTATCGACTTATGCAATACCCTATTTGCAATTTGGGTGAATCGAATTCTGACATGCGTTGAAAGATTCATTCGCTTCATTCGCTAATAACTAATGACCCAATAAAAATTCATTGGATTTGTGCTCCCTTCGTTCTCCGTCGTCTGAACTCCAGTGACCTGGTTCGAAGAGTTGTAAGTGTATGTTGCGGTCACAGATTGAGCCTCAATTGTTGGTGAACTGTTGCTAAAACCCGCTATTGCGTGCTGATTAAAAAAAGCATATTGGACAAGGATATTATCATTTTCTAAACCCTGCGTCCAATTAAAGAGTGACAATTGTTTGAAAGGATTTGGCGAACTGGTATAAGTGAAAGTTGTTGAATCTGACGCGACTCCCGCGACGATTCCCTGCTGGAAAAGCGTAATGTCTCCATTTGTCATTTGATAGGTTTCATAAGAACTCTCTGTCAGGGCTCCTGCATCGTAGGCATAAGTGCTGTCGGCGGCAAGTATGCCCGCGGAATAATAGAATTTGATCATTTCCACAGTATAGAGATAGCTGGTGACACTTTCTGTCATCTGGCCTTGTGCGTTATACATATACAATGCTGAGTCTGCCGCGAGGCCGCCTTTCGTCTGCAGAATACGCACCAGGTTTCCGGCGTTGTCATAAGTCGGCGTGTAGACTATGCCTTCAATGGAATCGTTGACTGAAGTGATATTGCCGGGTTGGTCGTAATTAACCAAAAAAACAAGGTTTAACAAGTGGGTTGCCGAAGACTGTATCCTTACCGTTTTACCGGAAGATTGTTGCTGGTTCGGACTAGTGCTACTCTTTTTACAGGCCAGAAAACAAATGAGGCACAGGCATAGCGGTGTGGTAAGCTTTGAAATTTTCATAAATAAAGTTTCTTAAAGATAATATTTCCGTCGAATAATACAGCCGGCATCGCTCATGAAATCCAAAACCCCTTGAACTTCGTGAACAACTTTTCTGATGTCAATGCCGAGCTGGTAGCTGAAGCAGGTAATGAAATTGACAGCGGTAATATCGCGGCAGCGAAATCCATCCTAAACGACATCAGGGAAAATGAAATAAAGATCAGTCACCATGGCAAACGCGCCGATGCGATCGTGAAAAGTATGCTCCAGCATTCTATTACCGGCAAAGGCGTCAAAGAGCCGACAAACAAGCCGACCGGTCACGGAACGGGCCTCGGTTTATTATTGAGTTATGACATCATAAAGGCGCACGGTGGTGGGATTAAGGTCGCATCCGGTGAAGGGAAATTTAGAATTCATTGTTTCGCTACCTCTTTGATCTGCCTTTCAGCTTCGCCTACCCGACTCCAAAATTTGATCGACGATAAATTCTGCATCCTCACTTATGCCCAAAATAATCGGGGATTTTCTTTTCCGCAACCAGGAGAGCCCGATAAAATAAAGTCCTTTAACTTCTGAAATTCCGTGGCGATGCCTCGGCATTTTGTCCTCATTGAGAAC
>JAJPJP010000416.1 GCA_021324175.1 Chitinophagia bacterium | reverse complement strand
GAAGAAGCTGGGACTGTCCGTGCCGATGTATGCCAGCATTTCACAGACGATCGACATGCCGGAATATGATCCGTTTGACCTAGACATTAAGCTAAAGGATAAACTAAAAAACGCTCCGGCGAGCCAGCGGGATTCCATCAAAAACCAGGCAGTCGATGCATTAACCATTTCATCACTCAATTTTACCAATATCCGCAAATTGAATACCTCGGGCAGAAAGCTAAAACTATGGAGCCTGGAAAATTTTGATTTTAGCTATTCCGTCACCCGGTCGGAGCATCATAATGCGCTTGCCGTCGAAGACGAGCTGATCAATTATCGCGGCAGCCTGGGATATAATTACAACAGGCAGCCGAAATATTGGGAACCATTCAAAAAACTGATCAAATCCAGGTCGAAATGGCTTTCTATTCTGCGCGATTTCAACCTCAACTTTTTACCGACGACGATCAGTATGCGGGCGGATGCCAATCGCCAGTTCGGCGCATACCGCTCCCGTAACATCGGCGGCCCCGTCAACCTGCTGCCAGAAACCTATAACAAATTCTTCAATTTCAACAGAACCTACACCATCCACTGGGATCTGACCCATTACCTGAATCTCGATTTCCAGGCTGTGGATCACGCATCCGTTGACGAGGCGGACGGGAGGCTTAACAAGGAAGGCAAGCAGCAAATGTGGAGTAACTTTTTCAAAGGCGGAAGAAACCTGCTTTACCAACAGCAGGCAGGCGCGACGTACAAGCTGCCCACTGACAAAATCCCGCTGATCGACTGGACGCAAATCAGGGTGACTTATAATACCACCTATAGCTGGACCGCCGCTTCCTTGCTTGCCCAGTCACTGGGCAATACCTTGCAGAATTCCCAGCAAAAACAGGCGATCGGGGAGCTCAATTTCAGCCTGCTTTATGGCAAGTCCAAATGGCTCCGCGCGCTGGATATGCAACAGACGAGCGCTACCAATAACCGAAACGCAAACAGGACGGATTCGGCAAGGAATAAGTCGAACCAGAACAACCCGCCACCGGTGGCGCTGAACATGAACATATTCCTGAAGATCATCGGAAGGTTGCTGACGGCAGTCAAACGCATCAGCATTTCTTACTCGGAAAATTCCACCTCGACGATCTATGGCTATACCGACAGCACCAATTTCCTCGGGACGAATTTCAGGACGGGCGAACCGGGGCTGGGATATGTTTTCGGTATGCAGCCCAATCAACACTTTGTCGAAAACCTGGCCCGAAAGGGACTCATTACCAAGGACACGACGTTGAATTTTCAGAACCAGCAAAGCTTTAACCAGATCCTGAATATCACCGCACAGGTACAACCGCTGCCAAACCTGAATATCGCGCTCGTCCTGAATAAGCAATTCGGAAAGAATTATACAGAACTCTTTAAGGACACGACGAGCTCCAGTGGATATGTTCACCTGAATCCGTACACGACGGGAACCTTTAGCGTCACCTTTATATCCTTCCAGACGCTGTTTAAGAAGTTTAACCCGAATGAGCTGTCCCAGACCTTCCTGCGATTTGAGAATTACCGGTCGATTATTTCAGCCAGGCTGGGTGCGGCCAATCCCTATTCGGGCGCGAACCCGGATAACCCCTATTATAAAGGCTACGGTCAATATGCGCAGGATGTCCTGATACCTGCTTTCATCGCCGCATATACCAACAAGGATCCAAAAAAAGTGGCGCTGATCAATGAAAACGGCGGGACCGTCAGAACCAACCCCTTTTCAGGGTACATCCCAAAGCCCAACTGGAATATTTCATACAACGGGCTCAATAAAATCCCCGGCCTCAAAGACATCTTCACCAATTTTAACCTGACACATGCCTATTCGAGTGTCCTGAGCATGGGGCAATTCAGTTCCTCCCTGCTTTACCAGGATCCCCTGGGTTTAGGGTATGCCGGCTTTATCGATACGACATCGGGCAACTTCGTCCCGTATTTTACGGTGCCAAACATCACGATCACCGAACGATTTGCCCCGTTGCTGGGAATTGATGTCGAATTCGTCAACCGGCTGCAGGCGAAAGTCGCTTACAGCAAATCGCGGACATTGAGTTTGAGCCTGATCGATTTTCAAATGACGGAGATGCGCTCGACGGAAATCACCATCGGGTCCGGATGGAAAATCCGGAATTTGCCTCTGCCGTTTAATGTGCGGATGCCAGGCAAACGCGACGCATCGAAAAAATTGCAGAATGACCTGACGCTGCGACTCGATATGAGCGTCCGCAATGATGCGACGGTGAACAGCATCATTGACCAGGGCGACGCGCTGCCCACGGGAGGGCAGAAAGTGGTCACCTTGTCTCCCTCGATCGACTATGTGCTCACCAACCGGATTAATGTCAAGCTCTATTACGATGAAAGGAAGACCATCCCTGCCATTTCCACGTCACCACCCATCACCACCGTTCGCGGAGGACTGCAGATTCGCATCTCGCTTGCCCAATAAAAACCGGCATACAGGCTAAAAATTAGTAAGTTGCAGCCCGTTTGACATCGATTAATATTTACAAATTCCATTGAACGATGAAAGTGGTGATTTTTGCCGGCGGGCTTGGCACCAGGATTTCCGAAGAGACTGAAACGAGACCGAAACCCATGGTAGAGATCGGCGGAAAGCCAATCCTCTGGCACATCATGAAAATATATGGCCACTACGGTTTTAATGATTTTATCATTTGTCTTGGCTATAAGGGATTCCAGATCAAGGAATATTTCATGCAGTACTACCTGCACAATTCGGACATGACTGTCGAGTTGGGAACGAACAAGCTTGATATCCACTACACCAATACGGAGTCTTTCCGTGTAACTCTCGTCGATACGGGAGTAGCTACCAAGACGGCCGGCAGGCTGAAGCGTATTCAACCTTACATCGGGGAGGAGGATTTTATGCTTACCTACGGAGATGGTGTCTCTGACATCAATCTCAAAGCCCTGCTGGAATTTCACCGCCGCCACGGCAAGATCGCCACGCTCACCGCGGTGCAGCCCGAAGCTCGTTTTGGCGGCATGGATCTGGAAGCCAACGGCGCGGTGAAGCACTTTAAGGAAAAGCCGAAAGAGGACGACAAATGGATCAACGGAGGCTTTTTTGTGCTAAAGCCCTCAGCGTACAACTATATTGAAGGTGATGCTGACAAAACGATGTGGGAAGATGCCCCGCTGGAGCGCTTGGCGCACGAAGGACAACTGATGGCATATCGTCACCAGGGCTTCTGGAAGTGCATGGACGCAATGCGTGATAAAATTGAGCTTGAGGAGTTGTGGCAAATGGATAAGGCAAAATGGAAATTATGGTAGGAGAGGATTTGTTGAAATTCTATAGAGGCAGTAAAGTATTTATCACGGGGAACACGGGGTTTAAAGGTTCCTGGTTGTCGGCCATGCTCCATACTTTTCAGGCTGACCTAAAGGGATATGCGCTCCCGCCTGAATTCGACGAAGGAATCTTTCAAATCCTGGATTCTGCTGTGGCCAGCAGAAACATATTTGCAGACGTAAGGGACAGGAAACGCCTGCACCAGGAAATAGCGGACTTCCAGCCTGATTATGTTTTTCATCTCGCCGCGCAGCCACTTGTTCGCCGTTCCTATCAAATACCGGCAGAGACCTTCGAAGTCAATGTCGCCGGTACCGCCAACCTGCTTGAAGCCGTTCTTGCCCTTCAAAAAAAAGTAACTGTCGTGGTGGTGACAACTGACAAGGTGTATTTAGCGAACGATCACGGAAAAGCTCATCGCGAAACTGACGAACTTGGCGGACACGACCCTTATAGCGCCAGCAAAGCCTGTATGGAATTAGTCGTAAACGCTTTCAGGAGCTCCTTTCCTGCGCAGAATTCCGTTGGACAACAAAAAAAAATAGTCACGGCGAGGGCAGGTAATGTGATCGGTGGTGGCGACTGGAGCGAAGACAGGATAGTCCCCGATATCATCAGGGCGTTCAGAAGCAGCGAGACCGTGCAGGTCAGGAACCCCGAATCAATCCGTCCATGGCAGCACGTCCTTGAGCCATTGTCCGGTTACCTCCTGTTGGCCGGGTTATTGCACCATTCCGACGGTGGATATGCTTCTTCATACAATTTTGGTCCTCTGCCTGACGATCACCTGAGCGTAAGAGGACTGATGGAAGCCGTAAAAGATGAATGGCCAGGCGCCGCGTGGACCGATGTCTCCTGTGAAACACATCCGCATGAAACCAAAGTGCTCCGCCTGGATATCACGAAGGCGCAGCAGGACCTGGGCTGGAATCCCAGGCTAAACGCAAGCGAGGCCATCAAGTGGACCCTTGACTGGTACCGGCAACCCAGGAACAAACAGGCTGAATTTACCTTTGATCAAATTAACCAATATTTTACCCGATGATTTTTTCGCCGACATCGTTGCGTGGGAATTACACCATCGAGCCGGATATTCATTCGGATGAACGCGGCTGGTTTGCGCGGTACTATTGCAAGCGGGAATTTGAGTCCATCGGTCACCGGGAAGAATGGCTGCAATGCAATCATTCCTATACGAAAAGCAGCGGGTCCATCAGGGGCCTGCATTACCAGTTGCCGCCATATGAAGAAATAAAACTTGTACGCTGTGTGCGTGGCAGCGTCTTTGACGTCGTCGTCGATCTTAGAAAGAATTCGCCGACGCTGATGCAATGGCATGGAGCCGAATTATCCGCAACCAACAGGAAGATGATGTATATACCCAGGGGTTTTGCCCACGGATTTCAAACTTTATCGGAGGATTGCGAGTTAATTTATCACCACACGGAATATTATGAACGGGAACATGAGGCGGGAATCAGATATAATGATCCGCGTCTTGGCATCCGGTGGCCTCTTGAACCAGGCGTAATTTCTGAAAGAGACCGGCAACACGCACTCCTTGATCAAAGCTTTAAAGGTATTTAATATGCAGTGCAGATTTTGTAAAACCACCCTGGAGCACATATTCATCGACCTGCAAAATGCCCCCGCCTCTAATTCGTTTTTGACAACAGATCAGCTGAACGAGCCGGAAGTATTTTATCCGTTAAAAGTTTACATCTGCCACCGCTGCTTTTTGGTGCAGATCGATGAGTATAAAACCTCCGATGCCATCTTCAACAATGAGTATGTTTATTTCTCGTCCTATTCCACGACATGGCTAAAGCATGCCGAAGCGTACTGCGAAATGATGGTTAAGCGATTCGGTTTTGACAGTCATTCACGCATCATCGAAGTGGCGTCAAACGATGGCTACCTTCTTCAGTACTTCAAAAAAAAGGGGATACCCGTGCTCGGCGTTGAACCTACTGCGAATACTGCGGAGGTAGCTATGGCCAGGGGTATCGATTGCATTATTGATTTTTTTGGGGTGAGGCTGGCAGAAGCACTTGCTGCAAACGGAACTAAAGCGGACCTTTTGCTGGGGAATAACGTCCTTGCGCATGTACCGGATATCGTCGATTTCGTAGCGGGAATAAAAATCATTCTCAAACCGCGCGGAATTGCCACCATGGAATTTCCCCACCTGATGCAACTCGTAGACCAGGTTCAATTTGACACCATTTATCATGAGCATTTCTCTTATCTGTCTTTTTCGGTAGTCAAAAAAATCTTTGAAGCAAGCGGCCTCGAGCTATTTGATGTTCAGGAATTGCCCACACATGGCGGCTCGCTGAGGATCTATGCCAAACATGCCGATGACAAGTCCCACCCGGTCACTGCATCCGTACAAGAGTTGCTCCTTAAAGAAGAGAGGGCCGGAATAGAGACACTGGATTATTTTCAGCGGTTTCAGGAAAAAGCGCTCTCGGCAAAACTCGGATTGTTACAGTTCCTCATCAGTCAGCGGCATGCGGGGAAAAAAGTAGCAGCATACGGAGCCGCGGCGAAGGGGAATACCCTGCTGAACTATTGCGGCGTCAAGAGAGACCTCGTCTCTTTTGTGGTCGACCGCAATCCGCATAAGCAGGGCAAATTGCTTCCTGCAAGCCACATACCGGTGGTCGATGAGGATTTTTTGAAAAAGGAAGAGCCTGACTATATTCTCATTTTGCCCTGGAACCTGAAGGACGAGATTATCATGCAGTTATCTTATTCGAGATCGTGGGGCGTTAAATTTATCGTCGCAATTCCTGAACTACAAATGATTTGACATGAAGAAGATACTGGTAACCGGGGCGACAGGATTTATTGGACGCCATGTCATTGCCCATTTGCTTCATACCGGAAACAAAATCGTAGCCAGCTCGACTTCCGTTGAACGGGCAAGACAAATGCCCTGGTTCGACAGGGTCGAATTTATTCCGCTTGATCTGGGATCACTGGAAGCGGGAAAAGATTATTTCGAGTTCTTCGGCAGGCCTGACCTGCTGATTCACCTGGCCTGGAGCGGCCTGCCGAACTACAAATCGCCAATTCACCTTGATATCAATTTACCCCTGCAGTCGGCGTTCCTTGAAAACCTGATCCGTCACGGCCTAAAGGATCTCACGGTAACAGGCACCTGTTTCGAATATGGTATGAAAGAAGGCATGCTGTCTGAAACCATGGAAGTCGAACCGGCTAATTCCTATGGCAAAGCAAAACATGCGCTTGACGTTTTGCTGGAAGGACTGAGAAAAGAAGTTCCGTTCGAGCTCAAGTGGGTCCGGCTATTTTACATTTACGGACAGGGACAGAATCCGAATTCTTTGCCTGCACAACTCGAATCCGCAATCGACAAAGGCGAGAAGGTCTTCAACATGAGCGGGGGCCAGCAGGTACGTGACTATTTGCCCATAGACCTGGTCGCGAATTATATCGTCCGGATCGCATCCCAGCACGAAGTGCAGGGTGTAATTAACTGCTGCAGCGGGGTCCCCGTGACGATTGAGCAATTTGTGCGGGACTGGCTTCGAGAAGCCCACAGGGAAATTTCTCTTAATCTGGGGCAATTCCCTTATCCGGAT
>JAJPJP010000282.1 GCA_021324175.1 Chitinophagia bacterium | reverse complement strand
TTTGCCCAAACAGGCAGTTCGGGTTCTCCGTTTACTGCGCTGGGCCAGGCCGGAAACGCGACTACGCCAGGCATTTATCATTTTAACCTTGGAGGGCAGGTGTTTAGCACTTATGTAAACAACGGCTGGGTATTGGTCGCCAGTGATTCGGGAGGGGCAACCACAGTTTTACCGACGCTTACCGCGCTGAGCAATTCTACCCGGGGTGTACTGGCCGCCACAGTGCTGGCCACATTTACTACTGCGAACAAATTGCAGGTCAGCACCAGTGATGGGGGTATTAATTGCGTAACCACCAACGCTGCACTCCTCAACAGACTTATAAATGATTCGGCGCTGTTCATGGGCACGTTTGACAATGATAAGATCAATAATGCCAGTTGGACCGGCACCGGTCAGTCCTTTGTGCGGGGTTCAGGAGCATCCTGTTCAGGAACTGGCTTAGGAACGCATCTGGATTCCTGTCTTTTTTGGCCCTGCGGGGATGGCAATGGCATGCACTGGATACCCAGCGGCGGCTATCACCATGAAAGTTGGGGCGCCGGTGAAGCGGCAAATACCGTGGCATTTACCTTGTGGGCGCAGGCTAACCTGATCATTTTACCCATTACCATTTCCCAGTTTCGGGGAACTTTACTTTCGGGCAATGCTGTAGAACTACGCTGGATGACAGAAAGCGAAACCAACAGCGATTATTTTTTTGTGCAAAAATCATCAGATGGGATAAGCTGGTCAGATATTGCCAAACTAAGCGCGCAGGGAAATTCCAGCCAGCCTGTATCTTACACCGCTCTTGATAATCAACCCGAGGCAGGCCAGAATTATTACCGTCTGGAAGAAGTCAGCCGGGACGGGGCCATAAATTATTCGCAGATAATCAGCGTTGCGGACCCAAGCGCAATCAGCCTGAAATTATTCCCAAACCCTGCAGTTAAATACGCTTACCTGGAGGGAGGGGGGATGAACAATGTAAAAATATATACGATTACCGGCCAAGACGTCACCAATCTGGTGAAGCAGCAGAAAACTGGTATCACAGCGCTCATGCTGAACTTTGCCCTGGTTCCCAGGGGAATTTATTTAATACATGCAGGTATTCATGTTGTCAAAGTTGTGTTAGAATAGACAAAAAACTTTTCTAGAAATATTAGGCAGTTATTCTACCCTTTTTTTGTTTCCGGAATCGGACCCCAGACCCGCTCAATTTATTTTCAACAGAAAAAAAGCAGAATACAACGAGATTTATGATCTGCTTTATAAGCAATTTGCCATTTTCGGTTATCCGTAACCGGTAGTAATTATATTGTCACATGCATGAAAGGGGATCGATAAAACTCCATGTCCAGGATTAAGCTACTGAGGAAGATTCTGAATTCCGGGTATTTGACAATTGATATCATCACCATTCCGACTGGACTCCTGAAACGAATTGTCCATCACCATTAGCATTCGGCTCAACACTGGCTTTCTCATGCGCGGTTTTCGGTAAACGGACTGATTATTTCCGGCAATAAAGTGGAAGGCAGGAAACCCGTAAAATAAAAAACGGAAAGCTGCTTGCAATTGTTGTAAAACCATAAGAATAAATAAATGCCAAAGGCAGAAATCCCTAAATCAACCTCCAAGTTCAATGGGATACGGGCCAATTGCCAATAATTGACCAGGGTAATGAATAAATATCTTTGTTGCGGGATGCCTGGCTCCTCCACGGAACCTAACGGAGATGCATATTCTTTTTTCTAAGGGTTCCCCGCGCAGGGGAGTTCGACCTGATCCGGGGTGGATGGTATCTCTCCAGAAATTGTTTTTTATTATCTGTATATCCAGTGACCGCACCTACCATGCTTAAAAACTTAATATAATACCAGGCAAAGTCAACCTGGTGGGCTAAAAAACCGGCGCGGGCACTTTTGGGATAAAGGTGGTGGTTATTATGCCATTCGCCAGCAACAATTCCCGGCCACAGCTGGTTAACGGACATGTCCTTACGGTTAAAATCCGTTCCGTCCTGTCTTTTGTCCTTCCCCTTGCCGTGACCTTCATAATTAAACGTGCGCACGCCAACAGCCCACACACCGGCAGCACCGAATAAAGCGCAGGCAAGCGCGGGCCCGCCAATCAGATAAAATATCGCAAACCAAAAGCTCCAATTCACGATCACGCCAGCAATAGTGCGGAGCGGACTGGCAAGAGATCCCCAATGCTTATACTGGGCATAGGAATTTGAATGCTGTCCGGTATGTTTCATTAACAACACACACCTTTTATAATTGCTGGAATCAAGGTCGCGGGCTATCGGCTGATGATTGACATCTGCCAAAAAACAATATAGAAAGCCGCCGTTGGCATTATATGGATCTCCGGCTCCATCCGGTTTAGCATGATGAACATGATGGGAGATCACGTATATTTCTTCCGGGATAACCCTGATCGTCAGATTCTGGGTCACGAATCTCCAGAAATGATTTCGGAATGTAAAAGCGCGGTGTGTACAATAGCGATGATACCAGACGGTTCCATGTGAGCCCATAATGACCATGCTGTAAAGAAAGGCTATCACCAAAAGAGGTATACTAAAATACTTAAAAATGAAAAACCCAAGGAAAACGCCAAACACCACAACCATCAACCAGGTCGTAAAAGAAAGCCAGTTTCTTTTATCCTTAAAAATATTGAGACGGCTAAAAAATTCACGAAGAATTGCATTTGTGCCTGGCCTGGAGAAATTACCTTCCGGGTCTTTCCATCCGTATGATGGAGGTTCCAGGACAACGTCAATAAAACGCATTAGATATGTATAAGTTACAAAATGTACGGATGTAAAGTATCTCTTATTAAGGAAATGACCAAAAATTTGTGACAAAAGAGATTCCCTGCTCTGGCATAAAAATACATATTCGTTAGCTGATCATATTTCGCTTTGATATGCCAATTTTAAAGTATTCATGTCGCAGATTTTTCCTGAGAGGTTTTTTATTTGCTGCCAGTCTTTTTTTATGATTTTGAATAATAAAATTTTTTATCCGGTATCCCCGCACTTTTTTAGTTCAACTTTAGCGAGTGAATATTGACGGTTATTGACTAATTTTGAAAAAAAAGTCAATGAAAATTTTTGTCGGTGGTCTTCCCTTTGATATGGATGATCAGGAATTTAAAGAAATATTTGAAGATTACGGAACAGTAAGTTCCGCAAAGGTTATCCAGGACAGGGATACCGGCAAAAGCCGTGGATTTGGTTTTGTGGAATACATCGAAAAATCATCGGCGGAAAATGCGATTGCGAGGCTTAACGGCGGTGAATTGGAAGGGAGAAAACTTACAGTGAATGTTGCTGCAGAACGCAAACCGAAGGAAAACAATGGCGGCAGAAATTTCAGGAATGATGAGCCGAATTATCGCCGGAACTGATATTTGACCGCCTCAAACAAAAAGCCCTTTTTCACAATGGCTTGAGAGCAGGGTATGAAAATCAGTTTTATGATTAACTCAATGATGGCTGTCGAATATATTAACCTGATGCTGATCCATCTTGCCGTAGCACCGTGATGGGAATCACTCCATGAATCGATATCCTAATGCTTAGCCCGGCGACAAAACCAGCGTCAAAGATAATTTCCAAAAAAAGATTGCTGGTCTGCAGCGGAGGGCAGTCTTGCTGATTTTCCTGAATTCCTTCTGTACATTTCACGATACTTCACCATAATATCAGGATTTTTTTTGCATGAAAAGATCTTTATCATTACTTGCTGCGATTGTCATCTTACTCGTGCTTGTAGCGACTGGCAGTAAAACGCCGGGGATGCTTTCGGATAAAAGAGGGTTTCTATATCTTTTTTATTGCTTGGTTTTACTGCTAACCATCATCAGTGTCATAAATGGGGTCTTGCGGGTACTCGGCGGCAACCGCTCCCTGCTTTCATTTTTGTACATTTTTTTTTCGATCGCTGTGTCTGCACTTGCTTACTGGATGGTCATCCGCTAGCGGATATGTATAACCGTAAATTGACAATCATCACTTTTCATTGCTCGTGAAATATTCCTGATGGATTTGGCGAGTTATTGGAAGGATGGCCTTATGGTGACGTGTATGTGAAGCCACAAATATAAAACCAAATCGGAATGTTTGTCTGTTTCAGTCAACCGCTGAAGCGCTCAATTTGTCTGTGGCAATAAAAGGGGGTGCCCGCACAAAGTACCCTGTCTAATCCAGGATTGGTCCGCTACCGCCTCCCGGTAGCGCCAATCTGATAAGCATAGGCGTTTTTTATTGATATACGCTTATACATAATCGCCAGGATTTTAAATGGAATCGCCATACTCATTCTGATCTCAGGCTGCTTACAGGGTTTGCCGTTGCAGCCCGGATTGACTGATAAGCGATCGTCGACAGTGCAATCATGACGGTGACCGCAGCGCCTGTAAAAAAATCTTCCCAGCCAATGGTCGTCCGGTAGGCAAATCGGCTCAACCAGGATTGCATGAACCACCAGGCAAGCGGAGAAGCGATCAGAAAAGCGATCATGACCAACTTTAAAAAATCTCCGGAGAGCAACCTCACGAGCTGGTGTACCGATGCGCCCATAACTTTGCGGACGGCAACTTCCCTGGTTCGCTGCAGCGTGCTGTACGACGAGAGTGCAAAAAGTCCCATGCAGGAGATCAGGATCGCAAGCAGGGTAAAATTGAAAAACAGGGCGCTAAAGCGCTGTTCGGACCGGTAATGGCTTTCAAAATGTTCATCCAGGAAGTAATACAGAAAGGGCCTTTTGGGGATGACTGCATTCCATTTGGAGGTGATTTGTTTTATAGTCGCCGGGAGGTTTTGGGTTGCTACTTTTACTGAAACCAAAAAACAAGCTTCGGGTTCAATGCGCATGGCGAGGGGTTTGATCTCTTCCTGGAGAGATCGGTAGTGAAAATCTTTCATGACCCCGATTATTCGGCCTTCGCGGCCGATTTGTTTAAAGCGGCGTCCTACGGCATCTTCCGGTCTTGCATACCCAAAGAGCTTTGCAGCCGTTTCATTAATGATCATGGACTGTGTGGTGTCGCTGGAAAATGCGCGGTCAAACGCTCTTCCTGCTGCCATCCTGATCTGGTATTGGCCGATATAATCCCAATCTACAAAATAGGAGTCAAGGTTCGCAGCCTGCAATGCACCCTGTTTATTCTCGATCCCGCAGTCAATCATAAAATCCTCGTTTCCAGGAACGCAGGAAGCGAGAGAGGTGGAGCGCACGCCCGGTATACCTTTAATCGATTGTTGAAAGGCCGGTCCTGAGGGATCTCCTTCTGTATTGATGATCATCAGTTGGTCCTTTGCAAAGCCAAGGTCTTTTTCCTGCATATAGCGAAGCTGCTGATGGACGACCATGGTCGCGATGATGAAGCCAGTGGAAAGACTGAACTGTATTACAACCAAGCTCTTTCTGAGCAGATTTCCCTGGTTTCCGGTAGTAAAGCGCCCTTTCAGCACCATGGTCGGTTTAAAAGCTGCAAGAACCAGGGCTGGGTAAATACCAGCAAGCACGCTGACCGCCAGCGAGGTACCCAAGAGGTAAAGGATGTCTGTGCTATGTTCAAAGAGGCCTTTGCTGATCATTTTTCCGGCAAGCTGGTTAAATTCGGGTATCAACAGAGACACAAAGATCGCTGTCAGTCCGAAAGCTACCAGGCAGACCACGACCGATTCCCCGAGAAATTGAAGGGCAAGCTGCAGGTAGCGGGCACCTACAACTTTACGGATCCCAACTTCTTTGGCTCTTTCAGCTGCCCGGGCGGTGGCGAGGTTCACAAAATTGATGCAGGCAATAAGCAGAATAAAGATTGAGATCAAGGCAAAAAGCCCGATCGTTTTGTTCGCAGGGACTGCGTTCACTCCGCGACTCGAGTACCGATGAATGTCCGTCAGTTTTTCCAGCGAAAGAACAGTATGTGATTCCTGTTTTTTTATTTGTGATGCCTCTACGCTGGCAACAAAATTGGGAAGCCGCTTTTCCAGTGCCGCTACGTCAGTACCCGGACTAAACCGGACAAAGCAAAGAGGATGATAGGAGTTCCATTCCCACTCGTCCGCCACTCCGCGGTTTAAGTGATCGGTCTCTGTGCTCATGGAAACGATCATATCTGCGCGGAACTCGGAATTTTCAGGCAAGTCCTTCATCAATCCTGTCACCTTTACGGGCCAGCCTTTTTGTGCCAGCATCAGCGTTTGACCAATGGGGTTTTCACCACCGAAATATTTTTTAGCTGCAGACTCCGAAAAAACTATGCTGAAAGGATCGCGGAGGGCCGTAGCGGGATCACCCGCAAGTAGAGGGAAATTAAAAAGCTGAAAAAAAGAAGGTCCGGCGAAAAGCGAATGTTCTTCTTGGAACTTGATGTCGCCCTTGCGAACCAGCAGGCTGGATTCTACTACCTGAACTGAA
>JAJPJP010000344.1 GCA_021324175.1 Chitinophagia bacterium | reverse complement strand
TTTGGAAAAAAATATTTCAGCAAATTTTTTTCTCCGTTCCTCATGCTCTTCGGCACGAGGATCAATAATTGGGATCTCGTCAATATCGATGTGGTGACTACCCGCGATCATCCTTATCTTATGTTCATTGCCTAAAAGGATCGGATAGGCAACGCCTTCATCATAGACTATCTGAGCGGTCTTCAGGATTTTCAGATTGTCAGCTTCTGCAAATACAATTCTTTTGGGTTCGCGCCGTGCCTTATTTCCGAGTACCCGGATCAGTTGGTTGTCAAGACCTAATCGTTTATTTAGCCCGATAGCATAGTTATCCCAGTCAGTGATGACAGTCTGTGCGACACCACTTTCAATCGCAGCTTTGGCAACGGCTGGCGCTACCGTAGACAGGAGCCTCGGGTCAAGCGGTTTCGGAATGATATATTCAGGTCCGAATGAAATTCTTTTTTCGTCGTAAGCCATATTTACAATATCCGGGACCGGGGTTTTCGCGAGTTCCGCTAAAGCCTTGACGACGGCGAGTTTCATTACTTCATTGATCTGGGTGGCACGGACGTCAAGAGCGCCGCGAAAAATAAACGGGAAGCCCAAAACATTGTTCACCTGGTTTGGGTAGTCGCTGCGTCCCGTCGCCATGATCACATCTTTTCTGGCCGCGACGGCAGCATCATAGCCTATTTCCGGATCAGGATTTGCCATTGCAAAGACTATTGGGCTTTTCGCCATACTCTTTATCATGTCCTCGTTAACGACGTTACCCACGCTCAATCCAATAAATACGTCAGCATCTTTCATGGCATCTGCCAGCGTCAAGTTCGATTGTCTGGTAAGCGCGAACTTCTTTTTTTCTTCGTCAAGATCCTGGCGATCAGCATGCAAAATGCCTTTGCGGTCAAACATCAAAAAATTTTCGTTCTTTGCTCCCAAAGCGATATAAAGGCGGCAGCAAGCCATGGCAGCCGCTCCGGCGCCATTGACGACAAACCTGGCCTTATCAATTTTTTTCTTCTGGATTTCCAAAGCGTTGATCAATGCGGCGCCGCTTATTATTGCAGTACCGTGCTGATCGTCGTGCATCACAGGTATCTTCAACTGGTCCTTAAGTTGCGATTCGATATAAAAACATTCAGGTGCCTTGATGTCCTCGAGATTAATTCCTCCAAAAGTCGGTTCCAGGGATTTGACGATCTGGACAAATTTGACCGGATCTTTTTCGTTGATTTCGATGTCGAAAACGTCGATGTCAGCAAATATTTTGAACAACACCCCCTTCCCTTCCATAACCGGTTTGCCCGCTTCGGGACCAATATCGCCAAGTCCCAGAACCGCGGTGCCGTTGGTGATAACTGCCACCAGATTTCCTTTGGCAGTATACTTATAAACATTTTCAATGTTATCTCGAATTTCTTTGCAAGGTTCCGCCACGCCTGGCGAATAAGCCAACGACAGATCTCGTTGTGTTTTGGCCTCTTTGGTCGGTATTACTTCGATCTTTCCCGGTCTGCCTTTTGAGTGATATTCGAGTGCTTGTTCTTTTCTCAATTGCTTTTTTTGCATAACAGAGTTTTACAAACCAGGTTCGTGCTGCCGTGGGTGTGACTGACTTGTCATCCTTCGAAACATGCTGATTGCAGTGACAAAGGGGGATGCAAAAATACGAAATAACCGTTATCGAGCCGGTATCAATGGCCACCCCCTGCATTTCATGTTTGTTCTATGCTGAATTCTGAGTGACTTTGGTCTATTTTTGATGTCATGTAACGCTCCCAGCACCAAAGCAGGATCTGCAAATCGCAGGCAAAAGAATCAAAATGCGCGGCTGGCTTTTGCAAATCGACACTTCATATTCAACTCATGAAAAAACAAATGGAATCAAGCACAATCCAAAACCAATTGGTCCAAACGTGGGAAATTAGTAACAGGGTAACTGAATTTTTCTTTGAAAGCCTGCCGGATGAGGTCTGGGATTTGAAAATACCGGGTGCGCAGCGACGAACCGTTCGCATGATCGCAGGACATATTCATAATGCACGCTGCATGTGGCTGAAAATGCTTGGTAAGAATTTTTCAGGCCGGGTTCCGGCCAGCGTTGATCGCAGGCGCGTCAACCGGCGCGAGTTACTAAAGGCGCTGCAAGTAAGTAACGCGGCCATTATTCAATTGCTGCAATCTGCTTACGGCATGGGAGGGGAAATGCGGCTAAAGATTCCCTGGGCCAATATATCAGGCGATATCTTCCATTTCGCGGGATACATGATCGCACACGAGGCCCACCATCGCGGACAGATTATACTCGTAGCAAGAGCCCTTGGTCACCGGCTTAGTCCGAAGTTGTCCAATGGGATTTGGCAATGGAAGCAGCGGCAACGCGAGGTAAGCGCTCGAAAGAGGAGGAGAATTAATAACCATTAGATCTCTTCATCCTGCATATCGTCAATTATTGCTCCATCAGCGACAATTCAATGTGTGAAGGTGCTTCGGCACTCCGATATATTTTTTGTGTCGCTATTTTGAAATCCGATTCTGTGGCTTCGAAAATGTTCGGTACATAGGTTTGAGGATTGCGGTCGATGATCGGGAACCAGGTGCTTTGAACCTGGACCATGATTCGGTGGCCCTTTTTAAATACATGGTTCAGGCTATGCAAATCGATTATGAATTCCTCGACCTCATTTGGGATTAATGGCTCAGGATTTTCAAAACTGGTTCTGAACCTTCCTCTGAAGACATCGTTGGCTACCATGAATTCATAGCCCGCCATTTTTGGTTCATCTGGATAAGATTCAGGATAAACATCGATCAGCTTGACGATCCAGTCGGCGTCGCTTCCGCTAGTGGCTGCAAACAGCTTGGCAGTTAGGCTGCCCGTAACCGTTATATTTTCTGTCAGCACATCCGATTGCCACGTAGCTACGTCGGGACGGTTTTGAACAAAACGCTGATCTTCTGTTAACCAGGTATACCACCGGGAACCGGGTCCATATGTCTCCTCCACCGGTCTCGATCGATAAGGCACGGGATGGGCAGGGTCCGAGATATAGCTGTCAAATGCACCATCACTCGCGTCGGCGGGTTTTTCAAAAGAGAGTTTTCCGCCAGAACGGAAATACAGGTTTTTTTTGACCGCTTCACGGGGCGGCCACGCATCATATGTCTTCCAGGTATTGGTGCCTGTCTGGAAAGTGATTGCCTCAGCAAAATGCCCGTCTCCCTTTCCTTTAAGGAAATAGGCGAACCACTTTGCCTGGATATCTTTTCTGAACCGCTCGCCTGTCGCGGAATCAAAGTTGATGTTGCCGAGTTTACTACCAGGACCGTGTGCCCAGCCACCATGATTCCAGGGCCCAATAACTATGTAATTCCTATGACGCACGTCTTTTTGTTCCCATTTTTCATATGCTTTCTGGGGGCCATAGAAATCCTCCTGGTCCCACCAGCCAGCTACATTCATAATGTAAACCCTGGGCGTGTCGAGCCGATATGGTGTGGATTGTTTTTTCCAGAATTCATCATAGTTCGGGTGTTTGGTAAAATCGTTCCACGTTGGCATTTTCCCAAAAAAGTACTTTTTGTTCACATTCGACAGGGCCCCAAGTTTTAAATACCAGTCATAGGTATCATAATTGTCAAAAGGGAAAAGGGAATCAGTTTTTGACGCTTCTTCCATGAAGGAATACTCGAAACCGTAGCTTAAACGGAATGCGCCGTTGTGGTGAAAGTCATCACCGAGAAACATGTCGGATGGCGTTGCCTGCTCAGATATCGCTACCAAGGCCGGGTGGGGGTCAACAGCACCCATCACGGTTGTCCATCCGTCATAGGAAATGCCGTACATCCCGGCTTTACCATTATTTTTTGGAATATTTTTCAGAAGCCAGTCAAAACTATCGTATGTATCCGAACTTTCGTCGATGGCGTGAGTATCTTTTTTGTCCCGGTTGAAGCGCTGCATTGCAAAAGTTCCCTCAGACAAGTAACGACCCCGGATGTCCTGATAGACAAAAATGTATCCTTCTTCCGCCATGTCCTTCACGTAGGGGTTTTTTTCGGGGCTCGGGTAATGGTTTACACCGTAAGGCGTCCTGAGCATGAGAAACGGGAGCGCCTGCTTCTGATCGACAGGCGTAAAAATTACTGTATGCAGACGAACGCCGTCCCGAACAGGAATCATTATTTCCTTTTTGTTATACTTATCGGGGCCAAACTCGCCGGAATAGGGGTTTATTTCAAGTGTATGAATTTTAGTGCCCGTATTATGCAGGCTCGCCGAAATTGGAAAGTGCCCGTCCTTGTTCTCCAGGTTATAACTAATTTTGTTATCGGCACTATTCAAATACTGGTGGTTGTAAATAGGCAATGTTGGGAAAAGTTGCTCCAGCATGATATTCTCGATTTTGTCTGCCGTATGGCGTCTCTTAAAATCGTCATCAAGCATCGAGTAAAACTCGTCGATTTTTTTGTCGTTCATTTTGGCGAAGAATACCTTTCTCAGGCTATCCGTCAGCCGCCCCGTGGGCGCACCTGGGAGCTGGCAGTACGAGTATTTGCAGCCAAATGCTGCGATCAAAAAGAGGAATGAGCCGGTGGCTAAGACTTTTCTCATGCGAAGTAGTGATTTGAGCTTCCCAGCAAGATACGATCTTTGCAATAATCAGGGCTGGACTGACGCGCCGAGCCAGGCCATGACACCCATCCCGATCTCGATCGCCGATTCATCAATGTTGAAAGTCGGAGTGTGGACGCCTGACACGATGCCTTTCTCGCTATTCATAACACCAAGCCGATAAAAGCAACCGGGAACGAGATGGGTATAGTAGCCGAAGTCCTCGGCCCCCATCCGCATTTCAGTTTCCAGTACGTTCTCAGTTCCAACGAAAGCTTCTGCAGCTGCTACGGCCCGAGTGTTCAGATGTTCGTTGTTTAGGACAACCGGGTAACCGACATCGATATGCAGATCAATCTCGGCGCCCATGCTTTCAACCAAGCCCGTCGCTTCTTTGCGTATTAGATCGTGCGCGCGAAACCGCCATTCCTCGTCCATGGCTCGAAAGGTGCCCATGAGTTTAACTTCACTTGGTATTACATTGGTTGTATAGCCCCCTTGGAAAGAGGATATCGATAAAACTGAAGGTGAAAAAGGATTCCTGTTCCTACTGATGATTTGTTGAAGTGCAACGACGAGGTGGGATGCAACTAGTATCGTGTCGGTGGTCGTATGAGGAGCCGCTGCATGGCCCCCCTTACCTTTCACGGTGATAAAAATTTCGTCGGCACTCGCCATCACCACGCCGCTACGAAAACTCAATTTTCCAACTGGTAATCCGGTATGTACGTGCAGTCCGAATATCCCATCAGGTTTGGGATTTTCAAGAACGCCTTCTTTGATCAGAAGACTCGCGCCACCCGGATTTCTTTCTTCTCCTGGCTGAAAAATCAATTTTATGGTTCCTTCGAATTCTGTTTTTAATTCTTCGAGTATCCTGGAAGCTCCGAGCAGGATGCTAGTGTGCACGTCGTGGCCGCAGGCATGCATTACGCCCTGCCTTCTCGATTTGTATTCAACATCATTCTCTTCCTGTATTGGCAGCGCGTCCATATCGGCCCGCAATGCGATGCTCCTTTTGCCAGGATTTTTACCTTCGATTATTCCAATGACACCAGTTTTTGCTCGAACTTCAAACGGAATGCCCCTTTTCTTCAATTGCTCCTGCACAAAATGCGATGTTTCGAATTCCTGGTAACTAAGCTCAGGATTAGCATGGAGGTGGTGCCGTACAGCGACGTATTCCGGCCCATATTTCCTTGCGAGCTCCCTGATTTTTTCTTTTAGCATGCGCGTCAAATGATTGGCAAAAATAGCGAAGCAATTCTGAATTCATGCCGGGTATACCGGTAACTGCCTACGAGTAAGCCATTATATGTAACTTGTGACTTCAATCGGGCTTGACTTCGATTATGTCATGAATGATATAAACTCCTGATGGGTATAGTTTGGCCATCTTGTCCATGTATTGCTGTGCATCTGCCTGGGTCTTAAAATTGCCGATCTTTAGCTTATAGTTCGGGATCTGGTAGAGAATGTAAGGTTGAAGCTCGGGGTATTGCTGGTAAATTTGTGCTTTGGCGGCGAAGATCTTAGCCCTGTCTGGCGAAGTGATCACCAGGATCCGATAACCAGGAACATTACGCCGGCTTTCCCGGGTGGTGGCTTCGTTGATCTGAATCTGCTTTGCGATCAGCGAATCAAGAAGCGGATCCTTTTCAACAATCACAGAATTACTTTGAGATTTTGCCGCTTGAATGCAGCAAACCAGCCATACGATCGTTATTTTTTTCATACAAGTCATTTCCTGTTATCCGATTCGCGAATGATCGAGATGCTCGAGCTGCATCCGATCCTGGTCGCTCCTGCTTCAATCAGTTTGCAGGCGAATTCGAAAGTCTTTATGCCTCCCGAAGCTTTTATTCCAACTGCCTCAGGCAACCTTTCTTTCATCAGAGATACAGCTTCCACACTTGCTCCTTTCTCTACAAAACCTGTCGAAGTTTTTAAAAAATCAACTCCCGCAGTACCGTAAAGCAAGCAGCAGCGCACGATTTCTTCATCAGTCAGAATGCCCGTTTCGATGATCACTTTAAGGGCCCGTTTCTTCCCGTGCACGATGGGAAGTATCGCATTTATTTCTCCTGCCAGGTATTGCCAGTCATTATTCTTCAGGGCGCTGATGTTGACCACCATGTCCAGCTCATCCGCACCGTCTACAACAGCTAAAACGATCTCGGCGATTTTTGCTTCAACGGCTGAATATCCCAAAGGGAAACCAATCACTGTTGACACCTTGACGCGCGAATCCGCAATAATTTTTCTTGCGTGCCTGACAAAGGGAGGCGGCACGCACACCGCGGCAAACCTGTTTTCTTTGGCCTCCTCACAGAGGATACTGATCTGTTCCAGTGTGGCGGTATGCTTTAATAAGGTGTGATCAATATACGAACGGATATCCATCAATATTCCTTGCCGTTGATAAAAATGTATGGTCTAAATTAGACCATTTAGTTAAATTCGAAAATCGTTTTCGACAACCAAACCAACGCATATGAGAATGTATCGACGACAACCTTCGGGTAAGAATTTTCCTTTGCTGCTGCTTTTTCTAGCCTGTATTTCTTCCTTGCATGCGCAGACAACCTTCCCTGCCAACGACGTGGCGGACCCGCGAAACAATGTATTTGCTTTTGTCAATGCGACCATTGTCAGGGGTGCAGGCAATGCGCCGGTGAATGCTTCGATGGTTATTCGTCAAGGGCGAATTGAATCAGTTGGATCCGGCATTGAGATACCAAAGGATGCTGTGATCATTGATTGCCGCGGTAAATTCATATATCCTTCGTTCATTGATATCTATTCGGATTATGGAATAGCCATTCCGGAACGGGCCCGTCCCAATTTTGATTTCCGGGCGCCTGCGCAAATGAATTCGAACACAAAGGGGCCTTTTGGCTGGAATCAGGCGATAAAGCCAGAGACGGATGCCTCAAGGCTTTTCAGCGTGGATGACTCGAAAGCAAAGCCGTTGCGTGATTTGGGCTTTGGCACTGTATTGACTCATCAAAAAGATGGAATTGCCAGGGGCACAGGAGTTCTGGTTACACTTGCCAATGACAAAGAGAACCTGGTGATTGTGAAAGAAAAGGCATCGGCGCATTATTCACTAAGTAAAGGTACTTCAACACAGAGCTATCCAGGCTCCATGATGGGTACGATAGCGCTCTTGCGTCAAACCTATCTTGATGGACAATGGTATAAAACCAAGCCATTAAAGGAGGGAATAAACCTAAGCCTGCAGGCCTGGAATGATAATCAGGGGTTACCGCAGATATTTGAGGCCGACGATAAATGGAATGACCTGCGAGCAGATCGCATAGGTGAAGAATTTGGCGTCAAATATATTATCAAAGGTGGCGGTAACGAATATCAACGCATTGATGATGTCGCCGCGACAAAAGCCAGTTTTATCGTTCCGCTGAATTTTCCGCAGGCAATGGATGTTGAAGACCCAAATAATGCCCGTTTTGTGTCTCTGGCTGAT
>JAJPJP010000277.1 GCA_021324175.1 Chitinophagia bacterium | reverse complement strand
TTTGGAAAAAAATCCATTGAGCTTGTTATTTGATCATGCAAAAGTAGAACCTCCTTCAGGTAACGCATCAGGGCAGCAAGAAATCTTTCCTATTTGCTTGCTCCCGATGCAACGTTTATCCCGATTTCATTGCCAACTCCCAAAGCCTTCCATGCTCAGAACCTGCCCACGATTTCCATTTTTCCTGCTTTTGCTGTCAGCCGGGGTGGCATCCTGCTCCAAAAACCATTCAGATGAGGTGAATGCGGCCGAAAGCGGATGTATCGAGAGAATCGTGGCTAGGCCGACTGATTTACCGCTCAATGGGCCGCCCATTATCAATGTGGACCCAATTACGCCAGCACAAATCGATACCATCGAAACGTTGTTTGCAAAAAACAACATGTCCTATAGCAACCTAGAGTTTATATTTTACAATAATTCCATCGGGGTTCAGGCGACTGCTACCCCGTTTTTAAACGGGCTTCCCATATTTAACGATGGGCAGGTTTACGATTTCGTCAATGGAATATACAGTTCATCAGATTCTTATCTCACCACGGAAGTTTCAACAGACAACAATACTACATCCAACCAATCTTTGGCCAATTTGCGGACTGCCTTTTTTGATCACCTATCAGAAGCGACAATCACCGGGCCCCAACTGAATGCCAAACCATCCGTTCCTTTGGCCTCATCTTACCTGGACACCTGTCTTTCCGCCACACTTGGTTATCTTGATCTTTCTTATATCCCAGGCAATCCTTTTTCCCTTGGCCACGTCGTAAAGGTCTGGGAAGTATCGCCCGTGAATGGCTATTACCCAACTGTATATGTCAGGGATGACAACGGCCACGCCTGGGGCGTACCGATTTATATTCCTTAAGGATGGCAGGCATCACCCTATACTTTGTTTCTTGTAGCTATTATCATTAGGTTTTAATTACCGGATTCCAGTTTTTCTTTTAATGCCTGTAACTCACGTTTTCGATTTTTGTCCGCCCGAATCCCCTTTCTGCCAACATATAAAGCGAGAGCAAAGGAAACGAGTATTACTGCACTCACTTTTAATAATTTTCCCGCTTCCAAACCGCTAAAAATCATAATCGCCCCCATTGGCAATAAATTCCAGATTGTTATTTGGGAAAGTCGCAGCTGGTAAGTAGCAAGAGCAATGGCATGATTTAGATCGCCGTCGACGGAACGGTCAAATCTGCGACTGGCTTTTATCCTGCGGATGCGCCCCATCACTACATACGCAACGGTGGCAAACATCCAAACTGCTTCGACATACATAAAAATATTTGCTCCCGATTTGAACCCGTTGAGGCTAATCATCAGGCTGCCGGCCCCAAGATAAACGATGATTAACACCAACTCACTAATATTGGCAATCCGAAGCCCTTTATTCATTTTTGATTGAATGCGGTTATGGAGCGCCTTTTCATCAAGTACATACAAGGGTTTGTTGTTTTGCCCATCCCATATTTTTTTTAGTTCGTCAAATTCCATGATTTTCATAATTTTTTGATTTCGCAATAAGTTGTTTTTTGATCCTGTTGATTTTGACGCCAACATTTGACTCGCTGACACCAAGCATGGCCGACATCTCTTTGTAGCTGAACCCTTCAAGAAGCAGCAGCGCAATAGACCGATCAATTTGATCGAGTTTATATATTTCCTTGTAAAGCCAGCCCAGACGTTCATCTGCCTGTTCCTGGTTTTCCTGCAGGACATGCTGCACTTTGTCGAGTGTTTCGGAACCGGTATATTTTTTTTCCTTTTTCGTCCACTTGATAGCCGTGTTCAGCGCGATGCGGTATAACCAGGTGGTAACAGCAGACTCTCCCCGAAATGCAGGAATGGAATTCCAAACCTGGATCATGATTTCCTGGAAGAGATCATCATGATCCTCTATCGTATATGCCCCAACCACTTTAAATAGAAGGCCTCTGTGCAGCTTTAGCCATTCTTCGAGGATATCCAGTTGTTCTTTTTCTGTCAAGTTGATCTTGCTTTGTCAATTAGTACTCCAAGGTGACCATTTTCTTACAGAAATGTGAGAAACTGTTACGCAATTCGGAAAAAGCCTGTTAAGCTATTGAATTAAGGGGTCACAAAAAATGACTCAAAAGCCTATTTGATAAATTTTACAAAATAGAATTTATTGCTTACATTCACTAGGAGATAAAATTTACCAAATAGAAATTCTATTGAATATCACAAACACAAATCGGACTTGTATGAGAAAATCTATTCAATTCCTGTCTGCTTTGCCATTATTCAAATTAGCCGGCATATTATTTTCCGGCTTCCTTTTCTCGGCCCCTGCATTCGCGCAAAGTAAGCACGACACGACCAGCTACATACAGACAGTTGATATCAAAACAGGTACAATTGATACGGTATTAGTTGCCAAAGGAGATTTCGAAGCGCCCAACTGGCATCCTGACAATTACCTTGTCCTCAACTTTAGAGGTAAAATCTACAGGCTGAACCTGGCATCAAAACAATTAGCCGAAATAAACACCGGGTCAATTAATAAAATCATGGATGACCATGGTCTTTCGCCGGACGGTAGATATATAGCGATAACCGCCTTCGATATGCCCACTTCTTCAAATCTTTATAAATTTTCTATGTATATCCTGTCTGCCGCGGGCGGCGAACCAAAGAAAATCATCTCTCAGGATCTTTCTTTTTGGCACGGATGGAGTCCTGACGGCAAGACAATAGCGTATTGCGGGGGAGACTTTGCCAACCTGGATGTTTATACCATATCGGTAGACGGGGGCGAATCAAAAAGACTGACTAACACTCCGGGACTGGACGACGGACCGGATTACTCTCCCGATGGTAAGTACATATATTTCCATTCATATCGCAGCGGCCGCATGCAGGTTTGGCGAATGCGTACAGACGGTTCGGAACCCGAGCAAATGACCTTTGATGAAAATGCCAACTGGTTTCCACATCCTTCACCTGACAATAAATGGATTGCTTACATCGCCTATACTACTGACGAGAAGCAAAATCATCCGTTTGGCAAAAACGTCAAACTGCGCCTGATGAATCCCGAAACCAAAGTCGTCAAGGACCTTACTCCCGTGTTCTTTGGCGGGGCAGGCACCATCAACACTCCTTCATGGAGTCCCGACAGCCGGAAGGTTGCGTTCGTAAGCTATTCGGTCAACTAATGGTTATTATGCTTT
>JAJPJP010000210.1 GCA_021324175.1 Chitinophagia bacterium | reverse complement strand
TGCGTACGCCTTGAATGCGGTGAACTTCTGCTCGTCTCTGTTTTCCGATGCTCACTGAATTTTTTGTTGAAGAATGATGGACTCCTGAAATTGATTAAAGAACCAATCCCACATATACTAATCGGACGCCTCCAATGAATCTAGTAGGTTCCTGCTTTTACGTTTTCTGAGTTCCAGCCATTCAATAAGCCTTCATTCTGTTTCCCGATGAATTTTTTTATATCGGAACGGGAGCGTTGACATGCTCCAACCGCCTATTGGTTCGTTTTGATACCGGACTCAAAACTCAGCGGTCATGTTGATACGGTCTTGTCCATTACATCAATTATTTGTCAACGGTGTTAAGTTGAATGATTAAATGAGCGATAATTTGATAATCAATTTAAGTTCTCATTCGATACATATCGCCGGTCAGATAAAAAGCGTCATCAATCGCATCAAATTGTAATTTTATTTTCGAGCGGAAGTCCCGCTGACTTTATCGACCAACACTTTCGCTCAAATGAAAATCCCAGTGCAATTAAACACTGGGATTTGGGACAAATGAGAACCGAGGTTGCGAAGTAACCTTGAATTTTTGACCCAAGCATAAATAGACAGGCATCGGCGGAATGATTGTTTTAATTCTCAGGGGTTCTGCCGCCATCCACATATTTATTTGAGGTAGCGGAATCAGCCGTCGCCAGAAAGAAAGAGAACCGAATATGAATTTAGAAAACAATCAAAACACCAGCGGCTCCGCTGTCACGATGGCGCAACACGTCGCAAACGAACTTCGTAAATCAGGAACCAAAGCATGGGCGGGACTTCCATCGCCGGAAGAAATGGAACAATTGAGGGTCGAAAAGGCAGAACGTGATTTTGAGCAATCAAAACGCCGTGCGGATGCCTATGACCGAAAACTAGCGGACTTGAAGGAGCGGATAAGACAAAGGTTCCAATGGGGAAACCACCATGAATGACAACTCGTCAAATCCGGCCCGACTCATTTACGCCATCGAAATTTTGTTGGCGCAACTTGACGCAATGCTGTCGCCGCAGGTAATTGAAGGCGATAGCCGCTCGGATTTCTTAAAAAAGCGGATTAATGGTTTCAAGGACCAGACGGCACGTCTGAAATCAGTTTTACGGAAACACCAAGATGCGGAGCGCCGGAAACGGGCGCTGGAAAAGCAAAACCGTCAAAACACCCTTTGCCGCTAATAGAGTTTCAGAAAGCACCTGCTCGACAAACTTAAATTGCACTCTTTGCGATTGTTTGATTTATTCTAGAGCATGAAGATTTTCATAAGTTGGTCAGGAGACCGCAGCAAACAAATTGCTGTTGCACTGAACAAATGGATTAAAATGGTTCTCCAAGCCACCGAACCTTGGATTTCCACAAACGATATTGATGGCGGCTCTGTCTGGTTTAATAAAATTACCGAACAGTTGAAGGATTCGCAGACAAGCATTATCTGTCTTACGCCCGAAAATGTTAACGAACCATGGATTCTGTTTGAAGCAGGCGCGGTTGCTAAAGGGGTTGAAGCGAACCGGGTTTGCACACTTTTGATAGGCTTGAGTCCCACAGACGTTAGAGGCCCGCTTGCACAATTTAATCATACTCTTTGCAACAAGGATGGATTGCGAAAATTGCTTTACGATTTAAACAAGCGCCTAAAGCAGCAGTTGGACGAAATACAATTCAACAACGTATTTGATGCGCTTTGGCCTGCACTGTCCCCAGCAATTGACGGGGCATTAAAAAAACCGTCTTCAGCGGCACCGACAAAAAAAGACCGGTCATCAGAGGACATGCTTGCGGAAATTCTTGAAAGGATTCGGACAGTCGAAAATCAAACTGCTAGAGTGGAGACAGCGGCAGGTTTTGTAAACTCTTTGAATTTTCCTTCGGATATGCCCGCTGCTGTTTTACGGGAAGTTATTACTAATGAGTTTATTGAATTCTTAAACCAACGAATGGCATCGGAACAAAATGCGATTAAGGACCTCAAAGCGCTCGAAATGGTGATTGATAGGGAGATGGAAAAATTTGCTCCTAAACTGAAAACTCATTTAAAGCATAAACAAAAGTGAGCGAATGAGATTGGCTGCATTATTCCTTGATTGACTTCAACAACTCCGAATCCGAAACATGAAGTGCCATCGTAAGGATTATCCTTACTGTCTTCGGTTCGGTCGCCGCTTAATCGTGGTGAACTTCTGAATATTAAAGGAAATTGAGTGCGGCCAGCCGTCCATGTTGACATGCCACGGGGACGGGTTTCGCCATTCCAAACAGCATACGTATGTAAATGTGCTCGCAAGGGAACGCCATCCCAACACTCATAGTGAATTTTCTTCGCTTTCATTTGTGTGGGTGGCTTAGTAATAATCTCGAATTCCCTCTCCTGTTCCCCTTTTTTTGTTTTCCCCCTAAATGTCGTTGGCACTCGCAGTGCGAACAGAAGGACAATCAGCATTAAAATTACTACCACGCCAAGAATCCAAATCACCAATGGAGCTCCAGCCCATTCCGTCAGAAGGAATTTGTTAAGATTATCCATAAGGTGTTACCAGTTTGTTTGACTGTATAGCCTTTATTTTGCCAAACAGATATTGTTTATCACGCTGGATGAAGCCACTGTAAATACCTTTTTTGGGGAAATTATTAGTCTTTGCTGAAGCTCCTGATTCACAAGAAGATGGGCCAATTGCGATGCCGAAATCAGCAAATCTCGTTCCAAGAAACCACTACAGATTCTAACGAGTAGAAGGAATTTATGCGTAAAAAAGAAACAACGTCGATGAATCCGACTTACAAATAGTGGAATCCATTGATGTCTTCTTGATTCTCAGAGCCCACCTGCTAAGAAAAAAATCGTTTGGGTCGGCTCCAGTGCGGCTTAGGTGTTTCATCGTATAACATGACGATAGACGTTGAAGAAATACGACGAGCGCAACCGCCGAAACCCAGACTCTCCCATTTTAGGAATGTCATGGGTGAAATATCGCTTCGTGATGCGCTTTGAGAAAAAATACTTTTGGTTCCTATTGCCGGGCGACAATATGTGAAGGCGGCCGGTTTTGGTTATGCTGTACCGGTCTCCTTCGGGAGTGACGCCGCTCTTGTCCAATAAACGCCAAAACAGTTCGAACATCATAACGATAAAAAAATAGCCTTCAAATCCTTGAGCATCGTTGCATTTGATACTGAATACAATGTTGTGCCTTGAGTTGAACCGTCTTTGATTTGAATCGTTTGGCTCTGATGGTCATAAGTGAACGCATATTTCTTTCCGCTTATTTTCACCCACAGGACATTTTTCATATCTCCGCTATGCTCCATCACCTTGATGGGG
>JAJPJP010000120.1 GCA_021324175.1 Chitinophagia bacterium | reverse complement strand
TTCCTTCAATTTGAGCGCACCTTCCAATGCTACGGGGAAATTGCAGCCTCGGCCCAGATACAGTGCGTCTTTTGCGAAGGCATATTTTTCTGCGAGGCGGCGGATTTGATTGTCAAGCGCGAGGACCTCCCTGATCTTTTCCGGAACATCATGAAGCTGGTGAAGCAGGTTTTCATACCTGGCTTCCTCAATCGTTTTCTTTTCATAGGCTATCCTGAGTGCGGCAAGCGTCAGTACAACAAGTTGAGCCGTGAACGCTTTCGTGCTGGCGACCCCAATTTCAGGCCCTGCATGGGTATATGCTCCTGCAGCCGAAACCCTCGCGATAGAAGATCCTACCACATTGACGACGCCAAATATGAACGCCCCCTGGTTTTTTGCCCCCTCGATCGCTACGATTGTGTCCGCAGTTTCGCCACTTTGCGATATCGCGAGGATAATATCGCCTTTTCGAATGACGGGGTTGCGATAGCGGAATTCCGAAGCGTATTCAACCTCGACGGGAATCCGGCACAGTTCTTCAAAAACATATTCCGCAATCAACCCTGCATGCCAGCTGGTCCCACAGCCAACGATAACAATTCTTTCTGCCCGGGTCAGAATATCCAGATTATTTTCGACGCCAGCCATGGTCACTTTTTTCCGGTGGACGTCCAGTCGACCGCGCAGGCAATCAAAAACCGTATCCGGCTGCTCAAATATCTCCTTCAGCATGAAGTGATCATATCCGCCTTTTTCAATAGCCGCAAGTTCGATGTCCAGTTTTTGAACAAAAGGTGTGACCTGTTCGTTCCCGAGGTTTTTTAGGACCAGTTCGTCTGGTTTTATAATCGCCAATTCGTAATCATTGACAAAGACGACATCCTTGGTGTATTCGATAATTGGGGAAGCGTCGGACGCCAGGAAATGTTCTCCTTTGCCGATCCCGATAACCAAAGGGCTCCCTTTGCGCGCAGCGATGATCATGCCTGGCTGGTCAGCATCCAGGATGACGATGACATAAGTGCCGACTACCCTCCGGAGCGCGATGCGCATGGCCTCTTCTAACCCGCAGTTATTATTAATCTGAATGTCCTCAATAAAATTCAAGAGCACTTCCGTATCCGTATCGCTACTGAAGGAATATCCTTTTCGGAGAAGTTCATTCTTTAGCTGGGCGTAATTTTCAATAATGCCATTGTGGACCATGGCAAGTCTTCCATGGGCAGAACAATGTGGATGGGCGTTTCGGTCACTGGGTTCTCCGTGCGTCGCCCACCGCGTGTGCCCTATACCGGCATGACCGCGTAAATCCGCGCCAATGAGGGCCTCTTCCAGCTCTATTACTTTTCCCTTTTTTTTGAAAACCTTCAAGCCATTGTTGAGCAGCGCGACGCCCGCACTGTCATATCCGCGGTATTCCAGTCTCTTCAGTCCTTTCAGAATGACAGGATAAGCTTCACGTGGACCAATATAGGCAACGATCCCGCACATGGTTTTTACAGATTTGAACTCTGCGAAGATAGCATTCAATAAAGGACAAAGCTCACATGCAGTACCGCTCGCTTTTGCTCAAATAAAATGCATCGAATCAAAAGAAAATGCTCCCGCATTCAGGAGCATTAAGTTCAATTCAATCCGGCTTCCGAGTTATTGGTTTTTCCAATACCCGTCAATCCAGATCCAACCCTCGTCAGTATGTTTCCAATGTGCAGGAACCCATGTTCGGTTAGACGAGTTGCCATTATCCGATGGGCCTGGACCAGGGGCCGCCGGTTTTTGGGAATAAATTGTGTCGTTTTTGTAGTAATCGCCGTTGCCCCCATTGTAAGAATCGGCCGGAGGTCTGGTCGATGGAGGAGGCGCATCCTGGTATGCGGGCGGATAGTCGTAATAGTAAGGATTGCCGTAGTAATAAGGATTTCCGTAATAATATGGCCAACCGTAATAATATCCCAGGCCGAGTCCTAAGCCGAAACCAAAGTATGCCCCTCCGTAAGGTCTGTAACCGTAATACCCATAGCCACCATGATAAAATCCGCCACCGTGGTAACCATAACCTCCGCCGAATCCGCCACGAAATCCACCTCCGCCGCGAAATCTTTGTGCTGAGGCCGCTGTGATCGTAAGCACAAGGACCGCAACCATTAGAATAAGACGTTTCATAGTAAGAAAATTTATCTGTATCAAAATAACTTTCGGATCATTCCTCTTAAAGTTAGCCATTCTTTTTGCGGGGAAGGGAAATAGTTTGCTGAATGGGAACTCATTAACAAAAGAAATCATCCGCAATTTAAGACCAAAAAAAATCAGCGAAGTTTAATCGAACTTTTGTTAATATCACCGCTGGTCGAGAACCGTTTCGAATAACTTGAAAATGCGATTATATTCATCAGTCCAGCTGCTGGCTTCGACAAACCCGTGATCCTCCACCGGATAAATTGCCAATTCCCAATTATCCTTCCCGAGTTCAATGAGTCGTTGGGTCAGCCGCACAATATCCTGGAAGTGCACATTTTCATCGACGACGCCGTGACACATTAGCAAATGTCCCCTTAGGCCCGCGGCGAAATATATCGGTGAACTCTGCTTGTATGCCAGACTGTCATCGAATGGTTCATTAAGTATTTCAGAAGTGTAGCCATGATTATAATGCGCCCAGTCGGTAACTGATCGAAGTCCGGCTCCGGCGGCAAACACGCCTGGGGTGGTGAACATGGCCATCAGCGTAATAAATCCGCCGTACGAACCGCCATAAATTCCGACATGGGCCGGGTTTATGCCATATTTTTCTGCTAGGTATTTTGCTCCGTCTACCTGATCGTCGAGATCCTTGCCACCCATGTGGCGATAAATGGCCGTCCGCCAGTCCCGACCATAACCGGCGCTTCCGCGATAATCGATGTCCAGCACCGTATAACCATGGTCGACAAGAAGGTTATTAAACATGAATTCATGATAATAATAACTCCACCATTTGTGCACATTTTGCAGATAACCCGCGCCATGCACGAAGATCACGGCGGGCTTTGTGGGGTTTTGAACAGCGGGAAGGAATAATCGGGCGGGAACCATCACGCCGTCCCTGGCTTTAAAACGGATAATTTCGGGGTCCCGCCATGGGTAGGATTTGAACTCATCGCTCGAACCGAGCATCGTTACCTGGCGTGCCCTGCTGCCTGGCTTGTTTTCTTGGATATACAGTTCCCAGGGTTTGTTGCTGTATGAATACCGTATTGCGATCAGTTTTTCATCAGGCGAAATAGTTACTTCATTTGCACCGGTCATGGTAGTTATTTTTTCGGCACGCCCTCCAGTGACCGGCAACCGGTAAAACTGCTGTTCGCCAGCGTTTTCCTGGTTTGTGGTGATATAGAAATATTTTTTGTCTTTTGATAACTCTGCTCGCTGTACCTCGTAATTACCGTTTGTGAGCTGCTTTTTTTCGCCGCTCAGGACGTTGACTGAATAAAGGTGTGAATACCCCGATGCCTCGCTCTGAAACCAAAAAGTATTTTCATCCAGCCAGCCAAGGTCCGACTGAACGCCAGGGCCGCCGATCCAGGCTTCATCGCGCTGGCGATCCAAAAGCTTCAATTTGCCCGTTTCAGGTTCAAAAAGCATTAGCCACCTGTCCTTGTTATCCTGGGAATAAATGTCAACAATTGCGTGCCTGCCTTCGGGGGACCACTGGGGCCCAAAAACAACTACGCCTCGAGCTTTGTTTTTTGTTGCCGAGTCGGGGGCGGGGTAAAACTTTGCATAATCTGGTTTGTCATAAATGCCTGGCAGCTGACCTGTAGAAACTGCAATTACTGTGTCCTTCATCCTGTCGAATATAAAAAATTCAAAAGCGCGCGGCGGGTGCCCCACCTTTTCCCTCCCGGGGATATCCTGGGTAAATCCACTTTGAGTAACATAGTTTGGCACGATCGTATTTTGATTTTGACCATCCGACGGGCTTTTATACAATTCATAGGTGATGAATCGGCCGTCCGGGCTTACATGAAGATTGAAAAGATTTTTGTCGCTCGTGTAAATTGCCCGCAGTGATTTTTCTTTTGGCGAAAGTTTTGCCATCGAATCTGCCAAATCATGCCGCTCCTTTCTCTGTCTCAGGACATCGAATAATTCGAGCTGGTCATGCTCCAGCCATTTTTGCTGCGGATCCATACTCTTTTTTTCCTCACCGGTTCCCGCTTGTCCACGTCGTCGCCCGGCCATTTTGCTATCCGATGCAGGTGCTTCGCCTTTTTGAAAATTGGTGAGTTGTTCTGTTTCCCCACTGGCAATATCCCAGGAAAAAAGATTCTGGTCTCTTGAATAAATGACTCTCGAATCGCCAAAAGAGAAATATGGATTCCCTTCTCCGTCTACCGTTTTCATAATTCGCCTCGTCAGTCCAGACCTGGTATTCACATAATAAATGTCGCCATCCCTAACATACACAAATGTCGTCCGATCCTTGTCGTAGTTTATTGTTTCGTGACTGATGACAGCGTCGCGAAAGCGAAAGTCTGTTTTGACAGGACGAAGATCAACTGGGGTTATATAATACAGGGAATCACTTTCTCCTTTTTCCGGATTCCAATTGAAAAGCAAATACTTCCCGTCCTGGCTCCAGTAGATCCCCGACGGCGAAGTGCCGATCCACTTGGGGTCTCTCATGATTTTTTCGACGGTTAGTGGCGCAAGGCTGTTTTGGCAAAAAGCAGATGTGACCGTCAATAGGCAGCGACAGAGCAAGAGACATTTTTTCATGTAAGAAGTAGTTTTGAATTGTTTGCTCGCTACGCTGTCAAAGATAATTGATTTGCATTTTGCCTATATCAGGGAAAGCCGCGCGCTTCCGGACTTTATGCTGAAAAAAATCAGGGCTTAATGACTGTCCCCTTTAATAAGACATAAGCTACCGTAAAATAGATGATAATACCGGTCACGTCCACCAGAGTTGCTACGAATGGTGCGGAAGAAGTGGCTGGATCGAGCTTAAGTCGCTTCAGTAAAAGTGGCAGCATGGAGCCCATGACACTGCCCCAAAGCACGATGCCAATTAATGAACATAAGATTGTCGTCGCAATCCGCGCATAATATTCACCATAATTATAGAAATGCAGTATTTGCCACAGTCCTACTCTCATGAACCCCACGCATCCAAGAATTACCCCGAGCGTCAGGCCGCTCAATAATTCGCGGCGAAGGACTCTCCACCAATCGCGCAGCGTCACTTCGCCCAGGGCCATCGCCCGAATGATCAGCGTCGAAGCTTGCGAACCACTGTTGCCTCCCGCGCTAATCGCCAGCGGAATAAAAATTCCCAGAACGATTGCCTTGCTCAGCTCGTCATTAAAATACTGCATGGCTGTCGTGGTGAGCATTTCGCTGCAGAACAAGATGACCAGCCAACCGACTCTCTTTTTAATCAGTCTGGCAAAAGCGATATCCAGGTAAGGCTCATCGAGTGCTTCCGAACCCCCGATTTTCTGAATATCTTCGGTGAATTCCTCGGTTGCCACCCACAGCACGTCATCCACCGTAACGATCCCGAGTAGTTTATTGCTATTGCTCACAACGGGAAGGGCGACGCGGTTATTCATCTTAAAAGCCTTGTACGCTTCCTCCTGGTCCTGGTAGGCATTCAGCGAGATCATCCTGCGATCCATAATTTCGGATACTTTTTTGCCCAGCGGATTCAACAAAAATTCTCGTATCCTGATATCGTCGATCAGTTCTCCTTGTTCATTGATAACATAGATCACGTCGATGGTTTCGCTGTTTTTGCCGTTGCGGCGAATATTGTCCATCACCTGGCCGACGGTGTCACTCTCTGAAACGACAATATAATCCGTTGTCATCAGCCTCCCGACGCTATTCTCTGGATAACCGAGAAGCGACAAGGTAATTTTCCGTTCATCCGGGTTAAGTAGTTTGATTAGCTCACGCACAATATTGCTGGGGAGGCCTTCCAGAAAGTCCGTCCTGTCATCAGGAGGAAGTTCATTCAGCAATTCTGCAATTTTCGCAGGCGGCAGATCGCGCATGACGCGTTTCTGGGTTGGCAGATCAAGGATTTTAAAAGTGCTTGACGCCCTGTGGATGCTTAAGCTGTCAATGATCTGGTTTTCGTATTCGGGATACTCGTCCACAAGGTGGGCAACGTCGCTGATATTCTGGTCGTCGAGGAATTCGCGGAGGGCATTTTTATCTTCGCCCTTCACAATTTCAAGGAAACGTTCCTCCATGATTGCGTTGTCAAATTCCAGCGACATGCGGCAAATTTAAGGCATATGAAGTATGCAAAATCCTCCAAATATTTTCAAAATGTTATCAAAAATCCACTGCCTGGGGCCACGGTGAGTAACCGATACTCATTGGATTTTGGGGCGCGGGTAGCGTGATTTTGAAATGCTTTCCGCAATACCCAATGAATAGAACAGGCTATTATCCAGCTTTGAGCTTGTCAGCGTTGCCCGGTAACTCATATGCAAAAACAGGTATGTGATTTCTTCAAAATTGAACTGGATACCTCCGCCGAGAGGCACGAAGACGCCCCATTTTCCGCCATATACTGCCAGGCCGAGACCCGTAGTTACAAAGGGCTGAACAAATTTATTGTCCGCCAGGAGCCGCCCGTGAACGTCCGATTCGAGTTCGTTACCATAGTCAGAGCTGTTCGACGGAGAGGGATTTTTCGAATAATTCGTAAATAATCCGTTATACCGAAAAGTGAAGTCAAGATTTCTATTTATTCCCCTCCAGTACATGATGGAAAACCCGGCGCTCGAGTTACCATTCTTGAAAGAATTGCCAATGGAAAGAGGTTTGGTGAAATTGGTCAGGTTTGCACTGAATCCGATCAGACTGCATTTTTGGGGCGACGTACAATTGTTGTCCTGCGCGAATGCCGCAAATGACATGGCGGCGGAAACGTAGGCTAGCGCAAGTTTTCTCAATGGCATAATTATCGGTGAGGACAATAAAAACCCACGATTCTCTGCTTCCCATCAAAAATAATTCTTTTTCGGTCGAACCAGGAAAACTATATCGGATTGGATTTGCGCTGGGGAATAGCTATTTTCAATGACATAATTTAGCCACGCATGATATCACCCAACCTGTACATCGCCAAATCGCCAAAGCGGGGCAGAGGAATATTTACCGGACAAAAAATCGCCGCCGGAGAGACCATAGAAATTTCGCCCGTGATCGTGATGGACGGCGCCGATCGCCAACTTCTTGATCAGACACTTTTACATGATTATATTTTTGAGTGGGGAGCCATGCAAGGTCAGTGTTGCGTGGCTCTTGGCTACATATCGATTTACAACCATTCTTTCAAACCAAACTGCGAATATTTCATGGATTATGCCGACGAGACGATCGCGATAAAGACAATGCAGGGCGTGGATGCAGGCGAAGAATTATTCATCAATTATCTTGATGATAAGGCCACTGAGAAATCTCTTTGGTTTGAAGTTTCCTGAAAGCCTCATTCATCACCGCCTTCCCCTGCTGAGGACGGGTGCATACTTAAGCGAAAAATTGATTCCGTAACTGTTTAAGTCAACCTTTCCAAGGCCTATCCCCCTTATCGGCAGTTTGACATAGGGCTCAAACTGGAATGAGAAATTTTCTCCGAGCGATGTCTCAAATCCGGTTGATAAATTCACAACCGAAAAAAGGTAACTGTTATTTTCGGGTTGAATCCTTGGCGGCTGCCATACCGCGTAGCGCAAATTGTTGTTTGAATTCGATTCACAATAAAGGTGAAGGTCCTGCTTGGTAATAAAATAGGAGGAGAACCCTCCATTTATAAAAAAGGTAGTGCTTTGTTCAGAGAAATAATTAAACCGAATATTCAAAGGGACGTCAATGACATTAGCTGATCCGTCAACAAATTTTATATCCAGGTTACCATTGACGGTTCCCGGTGGCGCGTGGAATCCTTGTTCATTCGCCTGGTAATATTTTTTAGAAAATACGATGCCGGAGTTGATTGAAAGTCTGCTCAGCAACTGGTAACTCAGCGCAACACCCAGGTCGTTTCCAAGACGATTGTTTTGATAGATATGTTTGACCTCTGAGAAATCGGGCGCAAATAAGATTCCAAATTGAAGCGATCTGTTGACAAAAGCTGTACGGTGTGTCGGACGGTCGGGAATCAAAGCAACCCTTGTTGACGCGTTCACTGAACGAATTCCCGCATCACTGACTGCAAATATCGACCCGGGGCCTGCCTTGGAGGTTCCGGGCATCAGTACTGCTTTTGGATCCTCAGCCAGGTCCGCCTTGCCGGTACCTGTTGATTGGGCATCTTCGACAATGGCGTTATGATCCTCCGCCTGGTTTTGATTCTGTCGTCCATTTTTTTCAGCAGTTCCCTCGTTCGATGCCAGGTTGCCCGATTCTTTTGTTGCAATTGACTTACTGGGTAGTTTACTGGTAAGGGTTTCGGCCGGTGCAGGACCTGAACTAAACCTGGATTTATTATGAGCATTTTTATTCACCCCGCTGTGGCCCTCCGTCTCACTTGTAGCAGCGATTCCTTTTAATATGCTAGTTGGTTGCAGTTCATGCGTTCGGTTAAGCGGTTCATCATTAGGAGGCTGATTGTTGCCGGAGCCGCTACTTGTTCCGAGTCGTTCGCCTTGCACTTTATATTTCGGCAAAGTTGCATTCACAGTTGCATTCTTGTCACGATTTTCGGATTGAATCCTGTTTCTAATTTGGGTTTTGGGAGAATTCATTCTTTCATCGTGTCCAGGATTTGATGATTCGGTACTCGAACGGGAGCCAGACGTCAACCTATCGCGTTTCTGTTCGCTTCCAGGTTGATCCGGCTGAGAGGCGGATGAAGGCGATGTTGACGCAATGACGGCTGATTTGCCGTTTGACGATTCGGTCGGGAACCCATTGATTCGGGCAATGTTTTTGCCGCTGTCCGATTGTGCGGACTGCCGGGGGTGGGTGGTTGCTGAAACTGTGAGAGTAGAATTATGCTTATTTTTTTTGGCTTTTGTGATGAAATACGATGCGACAATGGCGATCACCAGGGCGCCGGGGTACATCAACGCCGTACCAAGCCTGATGGCCCTTGGGACGGGGGCCGGCTTCCCAAGATGCTTATCAAGCAACTGCTCAAGCTTGTTCCAAGCCTGGCCCGAATCGGCAGGTTCAAAATTCTCAGCAGCTTCCTGGCTTAACTTATCAAGCTCGTTATCGGAAAGATTCGACATACGTTTTTACTTCATTTTTCTTTAACAGGATTTTTCGAAGGTTTTCGCGCGCCTTTGATAAGTTGGATTTTGAAGCGCCAACTGAAATATTTAGCTGTCCAGCAATTTCTTCATGTTTCAATCCTTCAATCACAAACAGGTTAAAGACTGTTCGATATGCTGGCGACAATTCCCTGATCGCCTCAACGATGTCTTTATACGACAATTTATCGGCACCAGTTTCCGTACGGTCAGCAATATTTTCCGTCTCTTCACTTACTGGTTTTCCGTTCAGGTATGTTGCATTTTTACGGTAATGATCGATACAGGTATTAATCAGAATTCGTTTGAACCATCCCTTGAGCGCCACATTAATGTCTGCGTGACGGGCTTCATCGAATTGATGAATATTTTTGAAGAGCTTCAAAAATCCTTCATTCATGATCTCCTCTACTTCCTCAGCATGATTCTGATAGCGGTAACATATTTTCATAGCATATCCCCTAAGCAGTTGGTATAACTCTTTTTGGCTGTTACGCTCATTATTTCTACAGCCCGCTATCAGTACGCTTATTTGCTTGTTGCCCTCAGTCAAATTAAATGGTCCAGTAGATTATAGTTATGAAGATAACGAGCGCAAGCAATCTTTCTTGAGCAGAGATACGTGAATAAATTGTTAATGGTTGCTTCAGTAATTACAAATTAAGCGATTGTTAATCATCAGGTTGTGATGATTTAAAGATTTTATATGGGCTTTGAAAATTATAAGAAGTTTCCATTGCTTTCAATTTCCAGATTTGCTTTTGCATAAATCCTCATGCGTACAAGTCTTTCTTCGGGAATCAGGCCCGTTACTTTCAGATCCCTGATTTTACCGGAAAGCGTGGCTCCATGCCCCAGGTCACGGCTCAAAAGAGAATCCAGGTACCCAATGTTGGTATGTACAAGTGCGTTGACATCAAGGTATGACCTGCCCCTAATGGTTTTTTTGATCTTATTGCTAAACAGGCTCTTGCCTATTTTTAGCGCCAGGTCACCGCTTTCCAGCGAATAGCTGATATCGGGTAAGGTTATAGTTTGTTTTGTGGTATCAAGGACAGGCGTTCCTCGAAGATAAAGGCGCCCCTTATTTGTACCCGCAAAATCAATCATCACTTCGATCTGATGATGGCCTGTGCCTTTAACTGCCGCGTCTTTAATAACGATCGTGCGGCCCTTATAATCAAATACGCGGTTCCTTAGAGTATCGCTCAATAATTTACTGATAAAATCGTAGTCATAGACGGCATCAATGAAAGTAGAGACGTTGTCCCGGTTTTCAACGAGTGAAACAGGAACGCGACGGTCAGCACCTGCCTGATTTGTACTGTCGGAGGAAAGCTGTGGTGTGCAGGAAAGTCCGACCGAAATGCTAAAGCTGTCTTTTGCATAATTAAGCTGGCCAACGCGTACACTGGTGGGGTTGACCAGCACGTATCCATATTTTCCAATCGGAACTTTTGTGAATCCCTTGTCGACGGAACGCTGAAGGAGACCTGATAAATCCATTCCCGCGACCGTCGCGTCTACCGTCGAGCAAAAACTCGTTACGGCTGCGCGAATGCTGTCCAGGACCTGCTGAGTAACGTCGCTGGAAAAAAGTGAGACATAACACCTATCCTGTGCCACTACTTTTACGGGGCCGGTAGCCGCCTGTAATCTAAAATTGGGCAAAAGGTTTAGTCGCGACGTAATATTAATGCTTACCCGGCGCATGGGTTCCTGGCCAAATCCGCAGCTGCCAGAGATCCACGGAGAAACAGGTTTATTGAGAGAGCAAATACATTTTGCACCGGCCACCTGGTAAGTTCCTATCATTTGAATGCCCAGTTGGTTACTGGTGCAGGTTAGGGTAAATGCCGATCGCACGAACCTGTATTTGTAACGAAAGTCACAGCTGGGTTGAACATAGTTTGGCCAGCCGTCCGAAAAGAATTGGTTCGGCACTAAAAAATTTGCTTTAAAAAGAATTGGTTTTGCATTGAGGCGAATTGGGATGTCGAAATCGCTTGCAGGCACCGGCGGAAAACTCTCCGGGATATTGAATGAAGATATCTTTTTTGTCGAAGAACAGGAGACGAGGCAAATCGCAAAAATTAAGAATGCCAAATGAGTCGGTATCCTTGCCTTGTCTCCCGTGAAAGCCAATATAAATGTCATCCTGTTGAGATCGGATTTAGAAGAACAATTTCGATGATTTAGGTGAAAATCATCGCTGTCTTGCCAACCCGCGTTAAAATTATGCTTTTTGGAATCAAGGCTTTTTGAAATACTGCTTATTTGTAGCGGTAATGACATCCAGCAGGCCGTTCGTAAAACTATCGTCCGCCAGTTGCCAAAACATGATTCCGTAAAGTCCATTATCGATGGCGTACTTTGTCTTCAGGGCAATCGACGAAGAATCATCGTAAGTAGCGAAAAGCTTTTTGGCAGGATTATACTTATACGGTGCAAGCGCTACGGAATCCCAATAAAACCGATAGCCACTGTCTTCCGAAAATATCTTGCCGTAGTCTTTGTAGGAAACACCGCGATAAAATTTGCCCGGTTGATACAGCCCGTCATTGAGTGTATCAGTGACCTGGTAAATTCTTGCATAAAATGCTACTCCAATAGCAATCTTCTTCCTCGGCACGCCAATGGAGTCGAGCAATTTGATCGCATGATCGGTAGATTCGAGTTGCGAAGGGGTCGAATAAAGAGATGTATGGTGGCCGGTGACGGTATCGTCGCCTCCTACCAGGTCATAAGTCATCAGGTTCACAATGTCGACATATTTCATCGTCTGGATCCAGTCTATCGAGTGTCTGATGTATTCAGTGTATCCACCGGCAGCAAAACTGAGCTGGAAGCTTTTTCCCATTTTCTTTCGGATTTTTTTCACTAGAGCGCTGAAATTGGCGCGGTCTTCCGACCGGTATGGATAGCCGGGCACATTGGCAAGAGCAGGGTATTCCCAATCCAGGTCGAGCCCATCAGTGCCGAAATATTTCGTCAGGTGATTCACCGATCTTGCAAATTTCCTTCGCCCTTTTGCCGTCGAAAATACTTCCGAACAGCTGGGGCAACCTCCCCAGCCTCCCAATGACAGGATTACCTTGAGATTGGGATTCTTTGACTTAATCGCTACCATTTTCCGGATGAGCAGCGTATCCGGCAGCCTGCTCACGCTTAGCCGATCTCCTTTCAAATGACAAAAGCTAAAGATGATCTGGGATAAATCATTCGTTGCAAAACTGTCAATCATGGTAGGCCTCCCACCATAATAAGCAATAACTGCCGGCCCGTTTGTCTGGGCGGGTAAGATGATGCCCTGCGAATAGCTTCGCCCGAGGCAAGACAAAAAAACACTGGTGATGATAAAGGTCCTGCGCATAAGCTGATTAACCAGTCAGATCAAAAAACGAAAATACAGCTGGGCCTTCCAATAGCGGAACAAATGCAGCAATAAGTTTATGTTAAACTGTCAACGACAATAGATGGTCCAAACGATGTTTGTCAGTTCTCGGCGGATTTTCGAATTATTCACATTCATCATTTTATGGGCAGCCATCAAGCGTAATCGGCTGACTCAGTTATTTTGCGAACTGTTTCCTGATCACATTCAGTGCGCCGCCAGCCCTAAACCATTCGATTTGCTGGGCATTATAGGTGTGATTAGCCTTCACGGTATCTTTAGACCCGTCTTTATGATTCAGGACAAGAACTAACGGGCTACCTTCGGCAAAATTGGTCAACCCGATGATATCGATGACATCATCCTCCTGGACCTTGTCATAGTCATCTTTATCCGCAAAAGTCAAAGCCAGCATGCCCTGTTTTTTCAGGTTTGTCTCATGAATTCGTGCGAAGCTGCGCACGACGATTGCCCTCACGCCCAGATGCCGCGGCTCCATAGCAGCATGTTCCCTTGACGATCCCTCTCCATAATTTTCATCCCCCACAACGATCGTTCCTACCCCCCCTGCTTTATAGGCTCGCTGGACTTGCGGAACCGATGCGTATTGACCATCCAATTCGTTTTTTACCAAATCGGTTTTGTCATTGAAAAAATTAATGGCGCCGATCAGCATGTTATTGGATATGTTGTCAAGGTGACCCCTGAATTTTAACCAGGGACCAGCCATCGATATATGATCTGTCGTGCATTTACCCTTTGCTTTGATGAGGAGACGCAGCCCTTTCAGGTCAGTGCCCTCCCACGGCCTAAAGGCCTCCAACAGCTGAAGCCTCTGTGAGTCTGGTTTTACGATGACTTTGACGTGGCTGCCATCTTTTGCAGGCGCCTGGTATCCCGCGTCATCCACTGAAAATCCATGCGGGGGCAATTCTACACCGGTCGGCTCGTCAAGCATCACCTCCTGGCCTTCGTCGTTTTTCAACTTATCCTTTAGTGGATTAAAAGTCAGGCTGCCCGCCAGCGCAAGGGCCGTCACGATCTCGGGAGAAGCGACAAAAGCATGGGTACTGGCGAGCCCGTCGTTTCTTTTGGCAAAATTCCGGTTGAAGGAAGTCAAAATGGAATTCTTGCGGTTGGGGTCGTCGATATGCCTGGCCCATTGCCCGATGCAGGGTCCGCAGGCATTTGCCAAAACAACGCCACCGATCTGATCAAAGGTTTTGAGAAATCCGTCTCTTTCGATGGTGTAGCGTACCTGCTCGCTGCCAGGAGTGATCGTAAATTCGGACCTTGCCTTTAATTTTTTATTAATTGCCTGCTTCGCCAGCGAGGCAGAGCGGCTGATATCTTCGTAGGAGGAATTGGTACATGAGCCGATGAGCGCTACTTCCAGCTTTTCGGGCCAGTTATTTGCTCTTACTGCTTCGGCAAATTTCGAAATCGGCCAGGCGAGGTCGGGGGTGAATGGACCGTTAACATGCGGTTCGAGGTTGCTCAGGTCGATTTCTATGACCTGGTCATAATATTTTTCCGGTGCTTGATAAACTTCGGGGTCGGGTCTCAGATGCTCCCTCACGCCATCAGCAAGTGCCGACACTTCTTCGCGACCGGTTGCTTTCAGGTAAGCGCTCATTTTTTCATCATAGGCAAAAATGGAACAAGTGGCTCCAATCTCTGCACCCATATTGCATATCGTGCCCTTGCCAGTCGCACTCAGCGTGTCTGCTCCTTCGCCAAAATATTCGACGATCGCTCCTGTTCCCCCCTTTACAGTGAGGATTCCGGCGACTTTTAAAATAACATCCTTTGCCGAAGTCCACCCGCTCATCTTTCCGGTGAGCTTGACGCCAATGAGCTTTGGCATTTTCAGTTCCCAGGCCAGCCCCGCCATCACATCGACTGCATCCGCGCCGCCAACTCCGATCGCAACCATGCCCAAACCTCCCGCGTTTGGGGTGTGGGAGTCCGTTCCAATCATCATACCTCCGGGAAATGCATAATTTTCGAGAACGACCTGGTGAATAATCCCTGCACCGGGTTTCCAAAATCCGATGCCATATTTGTTAGATATGGACGCAAGAAAATCGTATACTTCTTTATTCACGTCGAGAGCAACTTTCAGGTCTTCAGAAGCACCCACCTTGGCCTGGATCAGATGATCACAGTGTACCGTGGAAGGCACGGCAACCCTATCTCTCCCGCAAGTCATGAATTGAAGGAGGGCCATTTGCGCCGTCGCATCCTGCATGGCTACCCGGTCAGGAGTAAAATCAACATAATCCTTCCCGCGTTCATAAGCACGTCTCGGGGTTTCATACAGGTGCGAGTAAAGTATTTTTTCCGAAAGGGTCAAAGGCTTGGAAGTCAGTTTCCTGGCTGTAGCAATTTTTGAAGGCAGTCCGGCATATATTTTCCTGATGAGTTCGAAATCAAAAACCATGACTAAAGTATTTAGAGTTAGACAAATGCGTAAAAGGGGCCGAATTGAATTGAGACGCGAATTTACCAAAATTGGGTTATTCTTCTAACATACGCTATGACGATTTGTTGTTTTTTTTTAATTTTGCAGCATGCAAAAAATGAAGCAATTCATCGAATGGAAAGCTTTTGGCGTATGTACGGCTATTGGTGAAAAAATGGGTATTTCCACCTCGAGAATTCGCACCTGGTTTATATACATTTCATTTCTTACGATGGGTTCTCCATTGATTATTTATTTTATCCTTGCGTTCTGGATGAATATTAAACGTTATATCCTTTCGGCAAGAAGGAACCCACTCAAATACCTTTGAGTAGCAGGGAAAATTTCAATCAAACTGATCTATTTATCCCTTCACATTTAACAATTTTCAGGATGTCTCCAAAAGCCGGGTTCTGGGAGATATGACTTATTTTTGCATCCTTAAAATTTTTACCATGGCGGGAACAGAATTATTTGGCGCCGAAGAGCGCAGGGAAGTTCAGGATGTGCTGGAAACCGGAATGCTTTTCCGGTACAATCACGATGTGCAGCGTAAAGGGATCTGGAAAGCTCGCGAATTTGAAGAGGAGATAAAAAAAATAACTGGTGCGAAATATGCACACGCCGTGTGCAACGGATCAGCTGCAATCGCTACGGCTCTTGCGGCATCGGGCATAGGCGCGGGCGACGAAGTGATTGTCTCACCGTTTACTTTTATTGCCAGTATCGAAGCAGTTCTTTTTGTCGGGGCCATTCCCGTGTTTGCCGAAATTGACGAAACGCTTTGCCTAAGCGCAGAAGGAATCGAGAAAGCCATCACGAAAAATACCAAGGCAGTTTGTCTTGTACATATGTGCGGAGGAATGGCTGATATGGATCCGATCATGCGGGTGATCAATGATTACAATCTTATTCTTGTCGAAGACGCCGGCCAGGCTTTTTCAGCGTCGTACAAAGGAACAGCTACCGGGTTATTCGGCACGGCCGGCAGTTATTCATTTGATTTTTTTAAGATCGCCACGGCCGGTGAAGGCGGAATCGTCGTTACAAACGACGAACAGGTTTATAGGTTGATCGATACTTATTCCGATCACGGGCACAGTCATGTGGGCGCAAAAAGAGGAATGGAACCGCACCCTATTTTGGGATTTAATTACCGGATCAGCGAACTGCACGCTGCTGTCGGCCTTGCGCAATCACGCAAAGTGCCGCAGATCCGCGAGACCAACCGGCGGCATAAGAAGCAACTGATGGAGATTCTTTCGGCGATTGACGGGATTACTTTCGCCAGGACCGCCGACCCTGATGGTGATTCGGCAACTTTCCTGAATATCCTGCTTCCGGATAAGGAGTCGGCTAAAAGGACCGTTGAACAGTTCAACGAAACTGGCGTCACAGGATTTGATTACTGGTATACGAATATGTATCATTTTATCAACCAGTGGGATCATCTCAAAAATCTTCAAACTGCATCAAAACTGGCAGTCGAAGTGCTCGCGCCCCGGCAGGATTATCAAAACATTTATTTGCCAAAAGCGCAGGATATCGTTGGTCGCCTCATTTCGTTTAGCGTTCGTTGCACATGGTCAGGGGATGACGTCACAATGCTGGGCGATCAAATAGCGGCTTGTGTCAAGTCCAGCGTGGCGGAAACTGTTTGAATGATAATAAAGTCCGGGGCCCACTCTAAATCAACAGATGCATAAGAATTTTAAGAATATTGAAAAGATTGTGTATGGTAGGGGCAGTTTTGACCTGATGAGCGGTATACTTTCCGAAAAACGAAAATCAGGTGATGGCTTTTTTCTCTATGTTGTAGACAATTATTTTCATGGGGCGTCGCTTGCCAAGCGAATCCCGGCGCAGCGGCAGGACATTATCCGGTTTGTTAACGTTGACCCATGTGAGCCAACAACCGATCAGATCGACTGCCTTCGCGATGAAGTGCTTTCCACGAAGGGGATTCCGGCTGGCGTCATCGGAATCGGAGGAGGCAGTATTATGGACATAGCAAAGGCTGTTTCCCTGATGTTTACAAACGAAGGCTCGTCCACGCTTTACCAAGGCCTGGACCTCATCAAAAAACCAGGAGTCTACCACCTCGGCGTGCCGACTGTCTCGGGAACCGGGGCCGAAATATCGATGACGGCCGTGCTGACTGGACCAGCAAAGAAATTAGGCCTGAAGTGCGAATGGACTGTATTTAACCAAGTCATACTCGATCCAGATTTAATTGAATCGGTGCCGGCAGACAAATGGTTTTATACGGGTATGGACACCTATATTCATTGCATTGAATCGGAAAATGGAATCCTGAATAACGCGTTCAGTCATGCCTACGCCGAGCAATCGCTGAAACTCTGCCAGGAAATATATGCCGGGGCAGGCGCAGGGCATACCAGGGAAAATGACGATAAGCTCATGGTTGCTTCCCTCATGGGTGGATTGAGCCTGACTTATTCTGAAGTTGGCGTTTGTCATGCCCTGTCTTACGGGCTATCCAAAATACTTGGAGAGCGTCATTGTTTTGCAAACTGCGTGGCCTTTCAGCACCTGGACGATTATTATCCCAAAGGCGTGGAAGAATTCAAAAAAATGCTCCTACGTCATGGCATCAAACTCCCTGCGGGCCTGAGCAAGTCCTGGACTGATGGCCAAATCGCGTCGATGGCAGAAGTCGCCTACAATTTACCACACATGTGGAACCACGCGGTGGGCCCGGATTGGAGGGAAAAGGTAACCGTTGAAACCATTAAAGAACTATACAAAAGATTTTAGCATGAGCTTAAAAAAAATAAGGGTCGGAGATATCGAATGCGGTGCGGACACACTTTTCCTGATTTCTGGGCCCTGTGTGATTGAAGATGAATCGGTGATGATGAGAACCGGCGAAAAACTCAAAGAGGTCAGTCAGCGTCTGGGCATCCCCGT
>JAJPJP010000049.1 GCA_021324175.1 Chitinophagia bacterium | reverse complement strand
GAATTGAAGTTGCGTAATTTTTTGTGTGTATACCCGCTGGCCGACCTGGCTAAAAATTTCCATGGTTGTGCCCATGAGGCTTTGGTCGTTCAGCCTGATGGTAATCACCTCCCTGGCAGGGTTTGGATAGACCTCAGCGCCGGAAGCAGCCTGTTCGCCGCCGCCCGAATTTGCCGAGTCGGGTATCCCTGCGCCGGCAAGCGCTCCCGATGACAATATTGCGTAACGGGCACCGCCCGGCTCGAAAAGAGCCCGCATGCGCTGGCGCTGCCCGAGCGTAAAAATATTCATACAGGCATCATTGGTGAAGTCCATGTAATTCGTATACATTTCACCATCCGGGCCGTCGTTGCAGGTGATAATAATCCCGCCGGGGCAGCCATATTCTGCTGCCTGTTGCGGAGGTGTATCTGCGACATGGTCATCGCCGCAATCGGCATCGCCCCAGGTATGAATCAGGTTAAGCCAGTGCCCGGTCTCGTGTGTGCCGGTACGTCCTTCATTAAAGGGCGCCGTTGCCGTTCCTTTCGTGCCAAAAGCCGTATAGGTGACGACAATGCCGTCGTTTGCCTTGGGTCCGCCAACGACGCTGGAATATCCCAGGATTCCACTGGAGAGGTCGCCAACCCAGATATTGAAATAACTGTCAGCGTCCCATCCGTCGTCCCCGCCGGCGGCGGTAAATTTGATGTCGTCGTTGATGTTGAACTGTTGTATGGATGTTTGCTTGCGAATAATCCCGGTCGTGCTGTGGCCGGTGGGATCCACTTTGGCCAGAACAAAATGAAAACCGCAATCGGCAGCAAACGGTTGGAAATACCACGGCGTGTTGATGCTGTCTGCATTGAAGCGCCGATAATCCTGGTTGAGCACGTCGATCTGTGACTTAATCTGGGCGTCGCTGATATTGGCAGCGTTCGCATGATAAACGACATGGACAACGACAGGAATATTGATCAAGGAAGAGGCGGTAATGCTATCGTTGGCTGCGGGAGACCGTCCTGCCTGTAAATTTTTGGTGAAGGCTTCAATGGCGTCAATTCTTTCCTGCAGGCCAGGTATATGCTGGACGAATTCTTTCCGGTAATCTACAGAGCCGCATTTTCTTTGGGCGCTTGTACATAGTACGGCAGGGAACGTAATCAACAAGAGTAGAATTCTTCTCATCAAAAAATCTTTTGTTTCCGGAAATTCAAAGGCTATTGGAGACGGTCAGGAGGAATTGGAATGGCCTGCGGCCAGATAATGGAAAGAAAATGTTGCTGTATCTGTGATTAGTGAGCTATGCCAGGCGAAAAGGATTGGATTTGACGGTTAGTCAAAAAGGAATTGCATTTTAAAACGCACCAAGCAGGATATACCGCAAATGATATATAGCGAAGTGGTGGAATTCAGATTATAAGCCTTATAAAGAAAATCAAAATAAATGGTAAATCAAAGTTTTACCGATGAAATTTATCTACCTACTGTTCTTAAGTCATTGTCTGTGTGTTATTTTTGCCTTTTTTCAACGAATGATGACGACCATAAGACCGATAGTGATTTCCACCCTGCTCTTCCTGGCTTCCTGCAGTAACGATAACCACAGCCAGGAAGGCACCGAATCCGATGCTACCCCTCCCCTGATCAATTATAGTACCATAAACGCCTATCCGCACGATACCACCTCCTTTACTGAAGGATTGCTCGTTCACGATGGCCAGCTTTACGAGAGCACGGGTTATGATTCAAACTTTGAATCAACCCGGTCGCTGTTCGGCGTGGTCGACCTCAAAACGGGGAAAATCCAGGTAAAAGTCGAGATCGACAAGAAAAAATATTTTGGCGAAGGGATTGTTTTTTTGAACGGAAAAATCTATCAGCTCACGTACACGACCAAAATCGGGTTTGTTTATGATGCAAAGACCTTCAAAAAAATCAGCGAATTCAACTTCCCCAGTGCCGAAGGCTGGGGACTCACGACAGACGGGACCTACCTCATTATGACTGACGGCACCAGCAACATCAGCTACCTGGACCCCAACACCTACAAACTCGTCAAAATTTTGGGCGTCACCGACAATAACGGACCCGCGGGACGCCTCAATGAACTCGAGTATATCAACGGATACCTGTACGCCAACCAATGGCTCACCGGGTATATTTTAAAAATTGATCCTGCAAACGGTCATGTCGTTGGCAGATTGGACCTGACATCGCTTGTCAATGAGGCAAAAACCAAATATCCGGATGCGCAGGAGATGAACGGGATCGCTTACGATTCGGCTACCAAAAAGGTTTTCATTACCGGGAAAATGTGGCCAACGATCTACGAAATTCGATTCAATTATTAGGTCCGGTGATCACTATCGTCTACCTGTTCACGATATAAATAAGCGAGCTGCATGTTTCCCGGTTGATGAGGGCATGAAGATCGGAGATGGAGCCAATCCATAGTCCACGAAAAAAACCCAGGAACCCCTTGCGATTTCGTTCGCTCATCATGCTGATATAAAAACTGTCATACCACATCGCCCGCGTTGCCCTGAGTTCCATTCCATGGCCGTCCAGGAGTGTTTTTAAAGCGCGTGGTGAAAAATGATACAAGTGCCTCGGCACGTCGTATGCGGCCCAGTAATTCCTGTATACGGATGCGTCATACGAGGTGTAATTGGGAACCGCAATCAGGATCTTGCCTTTAGGCTTCACCAGCCACTTCAATCGCTCGACATAGGCGTGTAAGTCATGCACGTGTTCCAATACATGCCACATGGTGATCATGTCAAATGATTCTGCGGGAAAATGGAAGAGTTCAGCGGACTCGGATAATCGTACATGATTGACCTTTTGGGCCTGCGCTCTTGCCTGTTCATCCGGTTCAACGCCGGTGACCTCCCAGCCCGTCTCTGACATATAACGGACAAATGACCCGGTCCCGGCGCCGATGTCCAAAAGGCTTCCGATTTTTGATGCATGCAAAGAAAGGATCAGCCTGCGTTTTCCGGCCATTGTCAAGTGCCGCACGGCATGATAGATCGAATTAATCAAACCCTTACTCGTATCCGAATGCGAAATGTATCCCTCTGAATCGTAGTATTGTCCGATCGTCGCAGCATCGGGAGCATCCTGCGTAAACCTCAGCGTGCACTTGCCACACTCCCAAATCTCAAAAGAGGTCCCTGACACCGTAAAGTCCGTCGTGCGAAGGCTAAAGCGAATGTCTTCCGCGCCGCAAATGGGGCATTGATGATGGTGAATATTCACGCTGAATAAATCATGCGTAAGGAAAATAAAGAATTTTCGTCATGCAGGTCGGATTATTTTGTTGTCTCGAGCTTCTGCTGGTTGCCTGAGAAGCCGGACTGCGGTTTGTTGTTTGAATAGTAAAATAACAAGACAAGGGAGGCTATAGATGCTGCGACAAGGGCGTAAATCCACCAGGTCTCTCTTTTTTTTTCGGCATTTGCCTGGAGCCATTCATCCATTTCATAATTCGTCTTCTCCTTGTCACCCACCATCAGGCGCTGTTGTACATTTCTCCGCGTAACCGGCTCGGCCGGAACAGCCTTCATAAACAGGGATGTCTCGGGTTCAGGCTCAAATATGATATTGCCGGCGTAATCCTTTCTCAACATACCGACACCTTCCCATTGTACTTTTTCCTCCTGCCTGATTTTGCTTCGCAGATCATAGGAGAATTCATTGTACCATTTTATTGCTTCGTAATCGGGGATATTTTTTTCCGCTGCAAGGAAAGAAAAGAAATCCTTGTCGGGCGCATCAAAGTATTTATCAAACCGGAAATGGTACATGGGTGGTGCAATCGTCCGGGTAGAAGGATTCGGTATAGCTGACGACGTTTCAAGATAAATGGTACCCAGGCCGGGGATGCTGATGTTCTTATGCTGGTATAAATAACTGTTTAAAACGTCGAACATGCTTGAGGGGTTTCAGAATCCTAAAGGAACGGAATTTTCTCAATAATCCGGCTTTAATAAATCTTAAAATCCGGCGCGCCCGTCTCAAAATGAGAAAATAATGCCTCCCAATATATTGAATCCGTAGACCTGGTATTGATTCCAACGCTGGTACTTGCTGTTGAAAATATTATTCATCTGCAACCAGAGGTTCACTTGCCTGGTGATGCGGAATTCAATGCCGGCATTTACATCCAACCCGGGGTTACCCTTGTTGGTAAACTTGTTGTTGACCAGATAATCCGCACCATCAAAGGCCCACAGGTCGCCCTTGATCCAAAGATCTTTCAGTACCTGCCATTTTACCGTCGTCGTTAACTCCAACGGCAAGAGACCCCAGGGCTCAGGCTGACCCTTTAAGCCGGTATACTGGTGTATATTGAGCGAAGCAGATGCACTGAAGTCTTCCCCATGCGTGTATCCAATTTCTCCATGTAATTGCAAATCGTCCATCATCGTCGCATATCGGATCAGGAATGTCTTCCCGTCAATGCTGTCGTTGACGAATAAGGGCATGTTCCAATAAGAATTAAACGCGATTTTCGCCGCATAGGTCACGTGATCGTTTAATGACCCCTTGATGCCGGCATAAATTTCCTGCACGCGCGTATTCAGCAAAGTCGAAGGCTGCGCCAGCCATGGGTTGATCGATTCGTATCGTTGGTAGGAGCCCTTATCGAAATACCCTATCCAGCCCAGCTGGAAGGTCAGTCGCTGGTCTGCCGTATAAATGTTCGCGATAAAATTCGGCAAGAGATTGAATTGCCCCTTATCCCAGGAGGGCGTGATGCCCGCGTGCAGATCAAATGCCGATGCCTTGACAAATAAGGCCGGGGAAACATAAAACAGATTGTTCTGGATCGTAAGATCGGCGCGCTTGTAGTTGGTCAGGTTCGCGGTGAGCCCCAGGTCAAATTGGAAATTCTTGTCGATTCCCTTTTCCAACGGCAAATTCAATACGGAATTGGTCTCCCTCGCATTCGTACTATGATTGTCAGAAAAAACAGACACATCCAGGTCTGGTTTATACACCAGCCCAAACTCCGTCGGATTGATGTTGCGAAGCGCCAGCCTGCCGTGGTAGGTCGTAAATCTCTGCTGCAGTGAATCATCTGGAAATTTAAGGGTGTCCGGCTGATATCCGTAGAGATAACGGGTTTCCGATTTGAATCCGAGAGCGCCGTTCCATTCCAGGTTATTGGCCGTCTTCACATCTCCCGCGATCGACACCGCTGTAGTGGCATCTTTTTGGTGTGGAAGATTTCCCTTGGCATTATACTGATCGGCAAAAATGTTGAAAAAGGTGGATTTACCGTCCCCGAAGCTAAAACCAGTTTGCACGTAGGGCAAATGGACGTTTCCTGCGCCGGCCTTAATATAATTTGCATTCTTCCAAATCAGGACAGAGTCCGTCTGCAATGCGATCGGCGTGAGTTCCCCTGGTTGGTAGGTCAGAGAAAGGTACTGCGTGGGAATATCATATTTGAGCTTTGGACGGGCTGTGTCCACGATGGGCGGCGTAGCATGAAAATTAATTTTGGATGCTTCGCGCAGCACGGGCTTGAAGACCGAGGTAATGTCGATTGCGCGGCGCTTGGTGCTGTCCTGTGCCTGCGCCACTCCTAACAGGAATGCACATAGCACACCAAAACCAATCCATATTTTCAGAACATTCTTCATTTGGTCTTTTCCTGTATTGGCAATCACTGATTCCCTGCGCTCTTTTCTTCCTGCGTCACCTGGTCCAGTTTTTGCCTGGCCTGGTTGCGCACATCTTCCGCCTTGGCGTTGTCGATGATACTTTGATATGTCGCCTTGGCGTTGAAATAATCCTTTTCCTTCGCATACACATCGCCTAAAAGCAAATAGGCCTTTGTCACCCACGACTCGTAAGATCCGGACTTGTTGATGACTTCGAATGCTGCTTTTTCGGCATCTTTCAACTGGTTTTCCTGCAAGAGGCAGCTGGCAATCTCATATCGCGCTTCGGCCCCGAAGGCAGCCTTGCTCAATGAGGCCCCGGTCCGGAAATATTGGAGTGCCGTTTCGCATTGTCCCTGCGCCTGGTAAGATTTGGCAATTGTCATATTGGCCATCACCTTATCATCTGTTCCGAGACCCTTCTGATTTAACAGGTCTTTGGCGTTATCCACAGCCTCGCTCCATTGCTGCAGTTGGTATTGACAACGCAATAACCCGCGCATGGCTTCCATCTTGTCTTCCTGCGAGGATGCAAAATCTTTGAGCTTGGAGAAATATTTTTCGGCGGTCGCGTAATCTTTCAGGTTAAAATAGTTAATCTGCGCTGCCTGCATCATGGACTTTTGCGCAAACTGGTTCGGCGCCCTGTCTGCTACCGCCTCATACCCCGTGATGGCCTTCTGCCAGTTTTTCTGGTTAAAATAAATCTCGCTTTTGTAATAGTTTGCTTCGAGGGAGTGCTTCCCTTCAGGAAACCGGGTAAGATATTGCTCAAATTTTGGCGCCGCTTCCGAAAAATTCCCATTGTTGAATTGAACTTCTGCTTCCTCGTACGAAAGCTCATCTTCCTGGTTTGGCGTTACGTCCACCCCCATGGTCTTGGCGAAATTGACATAGTCGGCGGACTTGCCTTCCTCAACATAAATGATTTTAGCGTTTTCCAGTGCGTCCTGGGCTTCGGCAGAATTGGGATATTGCTTGACGAGCGCGTTATATTGCTGGAGAGCCTGGTCGTTATTATTCAGATTGTAATAAGCGATCCCGGCCTTCAGGTAGGCTCTCGGTTTCAATGCATCGTTCCCCGTAGCGCTGATGATGTTCTTCAGGTAAGGGATTGCTTCACGAAACTCTTCCTGCGCCAAATAAGTAATCGCAATTTCCATGTTCGCATCGGGTATGAGTCCCGAGGAAGGATATTTCCGGCTAATCGAATTCAGCAGCGAAATCTTTTCGTTTGCATTGGTGACGCCCGCAATCATCCCTTTTTGAAAAGTCGCGTAATCACTCGACGGCCAGGAAAAGTCAAGCACTTTGTTATACATCGCCAATGAAATCCTGAAGTCCCTGCTCATATAGAAACAATCGGCATCGCGGATATACGCATCCTGCTCCAGCGGCTCCGAATTGATTTTCGGGGTTCTGACAATCTGCTCGAAAAAACCCTGCGCCTGCCGGTAATTTTCTTTTTTCAGAAAGCAATAACCGAGGTTGTACCTGGCGTCGACCGGATTGACCTCGCCATTGGTCGCGCCGCTTTTCATGTATTCAAAAAAGTAATGGATGGCGTCGTCGACCCGGTTCAGCCTGTTGGCTATCTCACCCTTCCAAAAATTGATATAGGGTATCACCTGTTGATTGTCCGGCTCATGCAGCGCCTTGTCGAGGAGGTCATTGGCGCTGATCAACATGCCGTCATTGATCAATTCAGTGGCACGTCCTACAAGAATCCTGGCGGAAACATTTTTTGTGCCCGCTGACTGATGTCCGACACTGTCCAGCAGCGCCAGCGCGTCCTTGTAATTGTTGGTGTTTGCGAGCAGGTTCAACAGCAGGCCGCGTGCCTCGGCATTATAAGGGGAGTTCGGATAATCCCTGACGAATCCCTGCAATTCCGTCAAGGCGATATCCTGGAAACCCAGCTCATACGATAGTTTCGCGTAGTTATATTTTGACACTTCGCGCTGCTGCTCATTCCCGTTATTGGTCGAGCAAAAAAGAAAGGCATTTCTTGCGTTTTCCTTCTGCCCGGTTTTCAGGTACGAGTCACCGAGTAAATACATCGCGTTTTGCGAGAGGGAATCCTGCTTTCCTCCGAGTGGCTTAAATCCTTCGATCGCCTTTTTCCAGTTTTTAGTCTGGTAATAGCAATAAGCCAGTTCATACTTGTCCTCCTTTGAGGCATTTTTTGACTCGCCTACGTATTGCTCCAGGTAAGGAAGCGCCTTTGCAAATTCCTGGTTCTCGTAGTAGCCGTGACCGACCAGCTGGCGCAATTCCATGTCGTAAAGCTGGCCGCCGTTGTCCACTTTTTTCCGGGCGTACTCGATGGCTTTATCCCGCTGGCCCTGTATGATATAGATGTTTGCCAGGTAATAGGGAACAACCTTCTCATATTTGGGATTGTTTTCTACGACCTGGAATGCTTCCAGCGAGGAATTGTAGTTTTTGTCGTAAAACGAAATGAACCCGTAATAATAATTGGCGTCAAGATAGTTGTGGTTGGCGGGCATTTGCCTCACCGAGTTAAAAAGCGGCTTGGCCAATTCATATTTCTTCTCGGTAAAATAGGCATATCCTTCGTGGAATTTCATATCGGCCACCTCGTCGTTGTTGAGGTTCTCCAAACTCACATTATCGTATAACCGAATGGCCGATTCATAATCGCTCTTACGAAAATAATATTCCGCAAGCTGGTAGCTCATCATCTCCGTCCGCGCCTTGTCGTTTCCCACCTTGATGAATTCAGCGGCTTCTGCTGCGTCAACGGGCTGGTTCAACTGCAACCCGCAGGCAATGGTGTAATATCGAACATCTGCACGGTAGAGCGTATTGTTACTTTCGTCCGTTTCGCGAAGGCGGGATTCGAGACGCTTGAAGACGGGATATGCCAGCGTGTAAAATTCCTTTTGATAATATTCCCTGGCCTGCTTAAAATCGGCCTGCGGATCGACAGTGTAATAAGTTTGCTGACCGAGCAGGGAAAAGGAAGAAATAAGAAAAAAAAATACAATTGCTGGTTTCATTCCAATGTCCGTTGATCAGTTAACGCGTTAAAGTTTCTAATTATTTTGTCCTCAACCAAACATCATTCCAAACAGCTGTGGATAACAACAGAGATTAACATTTCTTTAGTGAAGTATTTGAAATCGAATTATTTTTGCGGTCAAATCGGATGTAATGAAAAAATTGATGTCAACCAGATATGGTGCAGCTGCATTTAATTTTGGCGCATTGGGATTGCGTGTCACGTTCGGGTCGCTCATGTTCATTGAACATGGGCTTACCAAGCTCAATAAGTTCGGCGAATTAGAAAATACCTTTGCTGATCCTTTACACATTGGACACAAGTTTTCACTGTTGCTTGTCCTTTTTTCAGGGGTCGTTTGTTCGCTGCTGCTTATCCTGGGGCTGCTCAGCCGTCTTGCCGCATTTGTTTTGTTTGTGGAAATGGTCATTATCATATTCATGATTCACAGGGGCCAGCCGGTTTCAACTTACGAGGTCGCCGTGGCGCACGTTGCGGCATATTTCATGCTTCTCCTGACAGGTCCCGGAAGAATCAGCGTCGATGCCATGAGCGGAAAATAATATTTAGTCCATATTTTTTATTGCCATCATGTTCATACACGAAACGAAAGTCCGGGTACGCTACGCAGAAACCGATCAAATGAATGTTGTTTATCATGGCAACTATGCGCAGTATTTTGAAGTGGCCAGGGCTGAATCGATTCGCCAGTTGGGATTCACGTACAAGGATATGGAAGCAATGGGCGTCGTCATGCCGGTGGTGGACCTGCATATCCGGTTTCTCAGACCTGCGCATTATGACGATCTGCTCACCGTAAAAACTATTCTCAGGGAATTGCCGGCGGGTCACCGGGTAGAATTCCAGCACGAAGTTTTTAATGAAGCGGGTAAGCTGTTAACTACCGGGAAGGTTATCTTGTATTTCATGAACATAAACAAAATGGAAAAAACGGCCATGCCCGTTGAATTGCGCTCGAAACTTGCTCCCTATTTCGGAGTCGAAGTATCATGACATTTTATGGCAAAAATTTCTGCAAGCATTATCACGATCGGCGATGAACTGCTGATCGGCCAGGTCGTCGACACCAACAGCGCATGGATGGCGCAGGAACTCAACAAAACCGGCATCTGGGTAAAAAGGCGCGTAGCGGTGGGTGATGACTGGAATAGCATTTGGCAGGCGCTGGACGAGGAAAGCAGGGAGTCGCAGGTCATTCTCATCACCGGCGGTCTCGGGCCTACAGCAGATGATATCACCAAGGATCTGCTGTGCAAATATTTCGATGGTAAGCTTGTCGTGGACGAGGCAGCCCTGGCCAATGTCCGGCATATTTTTGAACGTATTCTCAAAAGGCCAATGATCGAGCGCAATCTTAAGCAGGCCGAGGTCCCTGACGTTTGCACGGTCATTCAGAATAAGCGCGGAACGGCTCCGGGCATGTGGTTTGAAAAAAATGAAAAGATATTTGTATCGATGCCTGGCGTTCCCTATGAAATGAAAGGCATGATGGAAGAAGTAATCGGCCGGCTGGCCACGCGCTTTGTCCTGCCATATATTGCCCATCGCACCCTGTTGACCGCCGGTGTCGGCGAATCATTCCTGGCCGAACACATCCTTGAATATGAAAATGCACTACCGGAAAATGTCCGCCTCGCTTACCTGCCGAACTACGGGATGGTGAGGTTGCGGCTCACCGCGACCGGGAACGAGAAAGACGCAACGGATAGCCTGCTGGAAGAAAAATTTAATGAATTGAAGCAAATGGTTTCGGAATGGATCGTCGCCGATACAGATATACCCATCGGGCAGGCCGTGGGCAACCTGCTCAAAAAAACCGGGAAAACGGTATCGACAGCCGAAAGTTGCACGGGAGGCTATATTGCACACTTGATTACCAGCATACAGGGATCAAGTAATTATTTTAAAGGAAGCATCGTCAGCTACAGCAATGAAACGAAGGTGAACCTGCTTCACGTGAATGAAACAACGCTGGCCACCATTGGCGCGGTCAGCGAAGAAACAGTGCGCCAAATGATCCAGGGTGCCCTGATTGTGCTCCGTACTGACCTGGCCGTCGCCACATCGGGTATTATGGGTCCTGACGGGGGTTCAGAGGACAAACCGGTCGGAACAGTCTGGATCGCCGTCGGAGACCGCTCAAAAATTGTTTCGCGAAAATTTTATTTTCGTTTCAATCGTGAGCGCAACATTGAACTCACTGCCACCAACGCGCTGAACATGCTGCGACAATTCATTGCCGGAACCTAATTTAGGCGCCAAGTCGTTTTACAGGAAATAATTACCTTTGGAGCGATTAGGAAATTTCGTTTTCATCTAAACTGATTGTTCATATGCCACTGGTCGATCTGGTCATGCCGAAACTGGGCGAAAGTATCATGGAAGCCACTATCCTCAAATGGCATAAGCAACCGGGAGATGCGGTGCAGCAGGATGAAACCGTACTGGAGATCGCCACGGACAAAGTCGATAGTGAAATCCCATCTACCAGCTCGGGTATTATTGACCAGATCATGTTCAACGTGAATGATGTCGTTCCCATCGGGTCCGTCATTGCAAAAATCCGCACAGATGCGGCCCGCAATGAACCGGCTCATCATGCTCCTGCTCCGCAAAAGCCTTCCGTTCAGGAATCAACCTTGCATCATCCGAGCCCCGGAAATGGCCAGCACGGAGCTGCGACGAAGGGACAGGGTCGATTTTATTCGCCGTTGGTGCTCAATATTGTCGCGAGCGAAGGAGTGAGCATGAGCGAGCTTGAGCAATTGCCAGGCAGCGGTAACGAAGGCCGGGTCACCAAGAAAGACATCCTGGAATACGTTGCTGCGCGGAAGGGTCATGGCGCGGCGCACCAGCCCATTCAAAAGGAACCCCAGGAAGTCAGCGTCATAGACGATGAAACCAGGGATTTGCCCCTGGCCAGGCAGCTTACCACCTATTCAGGCAATGTCGAAATCATTGAAATGGACCGCATGCGCAAACTCATTGCCGAGCACATGGTACGCAGTAAGCATACGAGTGCCCATGTGACGAGCTTTACGGAAGCGGACGTTACCAACCTGGTTCTATGGAGGGACCGTGTAAAGAAGGAATTTGAAAAACGCGAGAATACCAAGATCACCTTTACGCCCCTCTTCATCGAGGCAGTCGTACGATGTATAAAGAAATACCCGCTGGTTAACAGCTCTGTTGAAGGCGACCGGATCATTGTCAAAAAAGATATCAATATCGGCATGGCAACAGCATTGCAAAATGGCAATCTAATCGTCCCGGTAATCCGAAATGCGGACCAGCTCAACCTCGTTGGGCTTGCCAAGCAGGTCAACGGTCTGGCTGACAATGCGCGAAATAACAGGCTCAGGCCCGAGGACACGCAAGGAGGTACATTTACGCTGACAAATGTCGGCACGTTTGGAAGCCTGATGGGAACGCCGATCATCAACCAGCCGCAGGTGGCGATTTTGGCGGTGGGCGCCATCAAGAAGCGGCCTGTCGTGATCGAAACTTCACAGGGCGATTCAATTGCCATCCGGCAAATGATGTACCTGTCACTTTCCTATGATCACAGGATTGTCGATGGGAGCCTGGGAGCAACCTTCCTGACGGCTGTGGCAAACGAACTGGAAAATTTCAATCCGCAGCGCGATTTTTGACGCAATCCCTTATTCAAATTCTGCCGTGAACCTTTGCCGGCGATGCAAAGGCATCATTAACATATTGACGATAAACCCGGGATTATGAATTCTCGTCTAAGTTGTGTAATTTGAATAATCACAAACTAAACCCATCGCCATGAAAACGCTATCTGAAACCTGGTTCGCAGACGGCTATATTGATTTCGAGCTCAAAAAATATACTTTGTTAGCTTATCTCCAGGAAGTAAACAAATACTTTGACCAAAATAAGCTATATCCCCAGCTTTCCGACATTATTTTCCATTACAATAACCTGGTTGCTTTTCGAGAGAACAAGAAATTTCTCCAGGAACAGTTTCCGAAGAAATTGAACGGGATTCAGATGGAGAAGCTGCAGTTGCTCTACGAACAAATCATCGCCGATAACGAGTTGATGCAGGAGTTGGAAGAAATCATCAACTACTCCACTTCCAAAATGAAAAAAGCGATCAGCAATGGCACCGAGATCTACGAATTTGTTGAAGACAAGCTGAAAATCTTTCCGGTGGGCATTGTACCGCTCGACATTCATGAAGGTTATTTCTTCCTGAGCGACGGAACGATGACCGATACTTTTGTTTATCAATACCGGCTTAGCTTTTTCGAAAAACACGACGAAAAATACCGCTCCATCCGCACAGAATTTATAGATCGCTGGGGGAGAAACATGGTCAATACTTACGAGAATATAAAGTCTGAGCTGATCAGGGCGAAGTCATATTTGCCTAACCCGGCCGTTTATTCGATTGAGACCGAATTAAAGTTCCCCTTGGAAGAGACTCTCCTGCCCATCGCCAAACGAACGCTGGTCCGTTATATTTCAAACGCTGCGTGAACAAGACTATTTCCGGTGAAAAAGGTAGCCGACCGAAAACGCAAGTTCGCGATTATACCAACTCGTGTTTACCCCACCTAGGGCACTGTTGGCGGAACTGGTGATGATGGAAGCAATACCCAGGTAATAATTAACTCCCAGGCGTACGCCGGATTGCAGTTCAATTCCTGCGACGAAATTGATCCCGAAATCGAATCGGCGGAACCCATCGCTTTGAAACGCATCGCCGCTGACACTGCCCTGATATGCCTTTCCGAACAAGCCATATCCAAACTCCGGTCCCGCACCGCCAAAAATTCTGGATCCGCCCTTGATGGCTGTTTCATATTCCACATCCAAAGGAACGCGCAGGTAAAAGGGCCTGATGCGAACCTGAATGCGATTCCCATTGCTGTCGGCGCCGGGAAAGTTGGCTCCCGAGCCGCTGAGGAGGATCTCAGGGACAAAAGTGACCTGTTTCCCGAGAGGGGCTTTTGCAAAGAAACCCAGTTGAAAAGTTGGAATGGTGGAGCCGGTTTCAGAAATCGTTGCGCCATTGCCGTTAAAGTTAATACGCTGATGAGCCAGGTTGAGCCCGCCCTTGACGCCGAGGCTAATCTGACCGAATGCCATGAAGGAAAATAACAGGAAGAGGCCGAACTGAAGGGTCTTTTTCATAGTAAGCAGTGTGGGGTTGATTCGGCGAACAAGTTACTAAATCTTTTTCTGATGGCTAAACGAGGAGGCTACCAGCCAGCTCTGCAGCGCAACAGAGACAACGATCATGAACAGGCCGATATAAAAACCCGAATTCATCGACTTGTCCTCGCGGTAGATCAAAAACGCCAGTATGATCCCATACAAGGGTTCAAGGTTGTAAGAAAGGTTAACCGTAAAAGCCGAGATTTTCTTTAGCGCACGCATCGAGAGGTTAAAGGCAAGTACGGTGCAGCATAAGGCGAGAATCAAAAGCCAAAACAGGTCTTGCGGGGTCGGGATAAAATGACCGGCAGGAGCATATTTCAGGTAAACGGGAAGAATGAGCGAAAGAAAAAGAAAGCCGCCGCTAAGTTCATACAGCGTGACAACCGGAGCATCGATGCTGCGAAGCAGTTTTTTATTCAGGATGGGAAAAGTACTGCCGAGCAGCGCGGAAAAAAGCCCGATGATGATTCCCTTTTTGAAGGCAGGATCAAAATGAAATATGAAGCAAATCCCCGCAACAGCGATCAAGCTGAGCACCAGTTCCCGCAGGTTTATCCTTACGCGAAAAAACATCGGCTCAAAGAGCGCAGTAAAAAAGCCAATCGACGAAAAGCATACTAACGCGATGGATACATTGGCAGCTTTGATGCTTCCGTAAAAAGTCACCCAGTGAAGGGCGGCAATCGCGCCAATTCCAAAAATCCGGAGAAGATCGGCGGCTTTAATGCGAATCGGCTGCCTGGCCAGCAGGGCAATGATCCATAGGGAAATTGCGGAGATCATGAGCCTGTACCATACCAGGAGTCCCTCATTCAACGTGATCAGCCTGCCGAGAACGCCTGTGAAGCCTGCCAGCAAAACGGCAATGTGCAATTGCAGAAAAGCTTTTTTCATCCGGGAGCAAAGAAAACGAAAGAAAAGGAAAGACCGGGCTTATTTACTTCCGGCCATCACCTTCTTGGAGTAGGGAGACATTTCGACGTAGTCATTATTTTTAACGCGCTTGCGGTAGTTTTTGAACAGGCTTTGCCAACGGAGGTTGAGCACGCCCAGGATCCCCTCTTTAACAATTCCCTTATTCATCTTCGACGATCCGAACTTGCGGTCTTCGAAAACAATCGGAACTTCCTTGATCTTGAAGCCAAGTTTCCAGGCGGCAAATTTCATTTCAATCTGGAATGCATATCCCACGAAATGAATCTCGTCGAGGTTGATTGTTTCCAGTACTTCGCGCCGATAGCATACAAAACCCGCAGTCGGATCCTCGACGGGCATCCAGGTGATGATCTTGGTATAGATTGACCCTCCACGCGAAAGCAGCACGCGATCCCAGCTCCAGTTGACATTCCCACCGCCGCTGACATAGCGTGAGCCTACCGCGACATCAGCGCCACCATTCAGGCAGGTGTCATGCAGGCGAATCAAATCTTTCGGGTTATGCGAAAAATCCGCATCCATTTCAAAAATAAACTTGTACCCCCGATTAACAGCCCATTTGAATCCAAATATATAGGCTGTACCCAGGCCGGATTTCCTGGGCCTCTCTTCAAGAAATAAAACGTTGAAATATTTTGCACGAAGTTGCTCGACGATCAATGCCGTGCCGTCCGGCGATCCATCGTCGATGACCAGGATATGAAATCCCTGGTGCAAGGAGATTATTGATTCGATGATATTCCCAATATTCTCCTTTTCGTTATATGTTGGTATGATAACTAGCTTGCTCAATGCTTGACAGCAAATTGACTTTAAAGTTACTCGTTTTTAAGGCGCAGGAAAAGCAAACAATAAACCCGCAATTGCCTTTTATCCCTTTTTTAACAGGGTACGATTAAAGATCTCGGTAAGCTTTTGTTTGGTGTGCATAGGAAAGTCGCCCTTCATCATCCAGTCGTAATATTGAGGTTCGGCCTTCAAGACTTCAGCTACGTTACGACCCTTGAACTTACCAAAGTTAAATATTTCTACGCCATTTTCAAGGGCAAATCTCCGGGCAAAATCCACAATTTGGTCCTCCCCGGTGAACTTGAGAATGCTTTCCACCGTCGTGCCCAATTGTGGATATTTTACGACCTGGGCCTCGAGCACCTCCCAGGTGGCAGTTGCATCTGCCTCCGCGCTGTGGGCTCCATCGAGGATCTTTTCGCAATAAAAACGATAGGCTGCACCCAGGGTCCGCTGTTCCATCAGGTGGAATATTTTCTGAACATCAACCAGCTTCCTTCCACGGCAGTCAAAGTCCATGCCGGCGCGCAAAAATTCTTCGGCCAGCATAGGGATGTCAAAGCGGTTGGAATTGTACCCGGCGAGGTCGCAGTTTTCGATAAACTGTTTTAGCTCGTTGGCCAGCTGTTTAAAAGTAGGCGCATCTTTAACCATCTCATCCGTTATGCCGTGAACAGCGGATGCTGCCTGCGGTATCGGTATTTCGGGGTTGACGATCTTGCGCTTGATTGATTTTGTTCCGTCGGGTGCAATTTTCACAATAGCGATCTCGACAATTCTGTCCGTGCCCAAATTAATACCTGTTGTTTCCAGGTCGATCACCGCCAACGGTCTAATAAGTTGTAACATGCAAGCAAAAATATTAATTTACCTCTTTCCACAATACGCCGACGGCACGCAGGATAAAATCACTTTAAGATTCTCTTTCGACGATATCCCTTGCTATGGAGCTTAGATCCATACCATCGTAGTTGCCGGAACTCATCAATAGCAAGGTAGCATTTTTGTACACTCTTCCTTCGAGCCATTTCGCCAGTTCATCTTTATTGTTGATCACGGTCAGCCCTTCTTTTTGAAATCCTTCCATTACCGTTTCCGCAGGCAGTTCAGGCATTTTTTTAATCTCGAGCGCATGGGCCGAGTAAAATACTGCAGCATCGTCTGCACCATCCATGACGCCACGGTACTGGACCATAAAATCCGGATTCAGGCTGCTGTAGGTATGAAGTTCCAAAAGCGCAATCAGCCTTCTTCCCGGAAACTGCTGCCTGACGGCCTTTATCGTCGCCATCACTTTGGATGGGGCATGTGCAAAGTCGCGGTAAATCGTTGTCGAGGGCCCTGAAAACACGAGTTCCAGTCTCTTGGAAGCGCCCGTAAAGGATCCTATAGCCCTAACAAAAGTCTCTGCTTCTATTCCCAGCGCATTCACGGCAAGCCAGGCTGCCTGCAGGTTGAGGAGGTTATGCTCGCCAAATACTTCCAGTTTGCCGGTCTGGCCGCCAATTTCCACGATCGTCCTGCCATCCGTAATTTGATGCGGGGGAATCCCGTAAGGAACCAACCTAATCGATTCAGCGTGTTGACTCACAATAGATTGTAACATGACATCCGTCTTATTGTAAATGAGCGTGCCCCCCGGCTCAATGCTTTGAATAAAAAGGCGGAATTGTTCCAGGTAGATATCAAAGGTTGGAAACACATTAATATGATCCCATGCTATTCCGGTGATGATGGCAATATGCGGCCGCAAAAAAAGGAATTTGGGGATTTTCTCCAATGCGCTGGCCGGATACTCGTCGCCCTCGCAGATAATCAGGGGCGCATTGCTTATCCGGACCGAATTGGCGAAGCCTGGCAACTTTGCCCCAACGAGGTAATCAAAATTCCTGCCGGCGTCCTGGAGCACGTGCATGATCATTGAAGTGGTTGTGGTCTTGCCATGACTGCCCCCAACTACAACGCGCGTTTTGTCTTTACTTTCTTCATAAATATACTCAGGGAAGGAATAGATCTTCAGATCCAGGCTCCTCGCCCTTTGCAATTCGGGGTTATCCTGTTTGGCATGCATTCCCAGGATAACCGCATCGAGACCGGCGCGGATCCTGTCGGGATGCCAGCATACCGACGGAGGGCAAATCCCTTCCTTTTCCAGGTTAGACCTGGCCGGTTCGAATATTTCGTCATCACTGCCCGTTACCTCGTAGCCCTTTTTCTTCAGACTGATGGCAAGCTGGTGCATGACGCTGCCGCCAATTGCGATAAAATGGATGTTCATTGCCACACAATAATATTAAAAATCAATGGATTAAATGTATCAAAAAAAGTATCACGCATCGCTTGCATCTTTGCCAATTTTATATTTATTTTGATTGACCCTATTTTCAACGAAACCTTCTGTATCCCATCGATCAACCACCCAGTATTTAGTGTTTACCACCTATGGATGACCAGGCAAACTGGTTAATAAACATTCAAAATACCACAAATGAAAAGAACAATCCTGGTTGTTGGGCTGATTGCATTTATTGCTATGGCAATGGTATCATGCACAGCACAGAGAACGGGCTGCAAGAACACTTATAATTATATTGGCTACGGAAGTCGCTAATCATACATTGCAATCTGTACTACAAAACTTTAGGCATTCCACCCGGGATGCCTTTTTGTTTTGAATGACCACATTCCTGCAAGAACTGAACCAGCCGGTTCAGGGAGAAAGGGAAATCAATGAACCGTAAGGAAGAAAAGCTTCAAACCATCACGGAAGTGCTACACTTCTCCTTTTGCCCTTTTCGTCAATAATTTCGGCAGATAAGATGTTTCCGTCGATATCCAGGACCCTGGTCGACTGTGACAGGAACGAGGAGCCATAATAAAACTCCTGTCTCCGGGATTTGCCATTTCGCAGGCGGAGCAAAGCCGCTACGTCGCCCGGTAAAGTGGAGACGGTTTTCAGATCCCGCTTGGCTTCAAAAATCCTGAGTGGACCCCTGTTCTGACCTGCGACAACCATCGCATGACCATTGGCGTCCCTCAATTCAGCCAAAGCTTTTCCATTACCCGGTATGAAGATGCCACTTTGCAGGATGGATTCCGGGCTAAAATTTCCTTTTCCATCGCCTTTCAAAAAAAGGCCGTTAAAAGCGTCATATCTGCCAGTAGAAACTTCGGTCCCGTAGTCATTGCCGTTCATGACCAGGTCAAGATTTCCGTCGCCATCGAAATCTCCCGCAACCATCCCGTTAATGACGGAAAACTGCGCCTGTACCGGCAACGGCATAATTGAAAATTTTCCATGGCCATCATTTCGTATAAAAGAAGTCTGAAAGTCGTTTGCCTGGAGGATCACGGCTCCTTCCCTTTGCTCCGGACTTAATACCTGGTCCATCGTAGCCAGTCCATATGACTTGTAGTCCGGGAACTTCCTCCGCATCGAATTCATCT
>JAJPJP010000280.1 GCA_021324175.1 Chitinophagia bacterium | reverse complement strand
TTCACGGGAAAGTATATTATTTGGTTTGATTCTGAAGAAAAACAATGGTTGGATTATAATATAGTCAGTGGAGTTGTTCGGATAATCACCGCGGGAATAAAGTCTTCTTTAGCAGAGGAGAGCACGTCATTAAACCGGCCTGCTAACATACCTTCTGGTCTGGTAGGCTGGTACAAAAATGACTCCGCAATCATAATACAAGCACGATATGATCTGTGGAAGGTAGATCCCGAAGGAAATGAATCTCCGATTAATCTTTGTCATGGCATTGGCTTAAAAACCACCACCTGGCTTAGGTGGATGAATTTTACTCAGGAGCCCAGGCTTTTTTAATGACGGCGATACTTTAATCCTTTCGGCATTCAACGATCAAACGAAGAACAATGGTTTTTTTAGATTGATCCTCAATGGCAATGGTATTATTGAGAAATTGGTAATGGAGCCCAGGATGTTTTACTATTACCAGTCACCAAGAGAATCTGCGGGTGCATTTTCCCCCTTTGTTCCGTTGAAGGCTAAGTTCGCTAACAAATACATAGTCGAACGAATGAGCGCTACTGAATATCCCAATCTCTATGTCAGCGATGACCTCAAAGAATTTCGAGCTGTAACTGCCCTTGAACCACAAAAAAAGTTTAAATGGTACAGCACCGAACTCTGTCATTGGAGGCTTCCGGACAATATGACAGCAGCGGGTGTTTTATATAAACCGGAAAATTTTGACCCCCAGAAGAAATACCCGGTAATCTTTTTTTACTATGAGCGATACTCTGCTGCGCTAAATAATTATATTCATCCGGACTTGAGTACTGGAGTCATGAATATACCCTGGTTTGTGAGTAATGGATATTTGGTTTTCGTCCCTGATATTTACTATATAGATGGGTATCCCGGGCGGAGTGCACTTAACTCGATAGTGTCAGCCGCACATTTTCTTTCAAAAAGGTCTTATCTGGACTCCAATCATATGGGTTTGCACGGCCATAGTTTCGGGGGTTTTGAAACGAATTATATTGTAAGCAGGACGGCCATCTTTGCTGCTGCCGCTACTTCCGATGGAGAGAGTGATCTAATTGGTGCTTATGGGTATGCCAGCAGATATTATGAACAAGGACAGGGTAGGATGGGTGCTACGCTTTGGAGCAGTTTCGATCGATACGCTGAAAATTCTTCCATTTCGCGAGCAAATAAGGTTACCACACCTATCTTAATCTTGCATAACAGGGAGGATCGTATTGTTCCGGTTGCCCAGGGGCAAGAATGGTATAACGACCTGTCTCATGCGGGCAAGAGAGTTTGGATGTTATCGTACAATAGTGAGGACCATGATATTCATAAAGTGGTCAATCAGTTGGATTATTCTATTCGGCTCAGTCAATTTTTCAACCATTTTCTCAAAGGGGCTCCCCCTCCCAAATGGATGACTAAGGTGGTAAACTCTGGAGTGGGGGGAATTGAATCCAGCCTGGAGCTAGATAATTCAGGGGGCACGCCGTAATGCCAATAATTGCAACGGCTGTGGGATTTAATAAGATACTATACGCACTCCTCAAATAAAATTCTTAATGATTGATTAGTAAAGGCCGAGAAATCGACGGGGAAAAAATGTTATTAGAGAATAACTTTGAACTTTTGGATGTCGACCTTATTTCATTGGTGAATTGGGATTTGTGAATTCAGATACTGTTACAATTTGTGTGTTTAAGAATACACGTTGACTTTCTTGATCCTATCATTTGTTTTCTCAAGAACAAATTATATTTTCGCTCTTCCACAAGAGCCTTTCTTCTTTTATTTTCGGGTCTTGTCTTTCTGCTCACGAGTTCTGGCAAAAATTTTCTTGATGATTTTCAAATGCACTACAGGATGATTGTATTGAAACGGCATTGCTTTTTAACATGCTTCATTTTCGCATCTGCTTGGATTGGTGCGCAGGAACATCATTGGGCGCGAACTTTCAGCCACCGTCCGTCGTACCGGTATGTCACGAACGATCCCCTCGGTGCAAGGTTTTACACGCTCTCGAACGGCCTAACGGTCATCCTAAGCCCAAATCATGCAAATCCGAGGATCGCGGTGCGCATCGCCGTTCGTACTGGTTCGAACAATGATCCCGAAGATCACACGGGACTCGCACATTATCTGGAGCACCTCCTTTTTAAAGGGACTAAGCAATTCGGTTCTCTGGACTGGCAACGGGAAAAACCAATGTTGGATTCGATCCAGCAACTATATGAGACTTATAATCATACAAGAGATAGTTCTGCGCGCGCAACCGTCTATCGACAAATTGACCGCGTAAGCGGGCAGGCGGCAAAATTTGCGATCGCTAATGAGTACGATAAACTGATGGCGGATATCGGGAGCCAGGAAAGCAATGCCCACACTTCGGTCGAAGAGACCGTGTACGAAGAAGACATTCCGATGGGCGCAATGGATAAATTCCTCGCTGTGCAATCCGAGCGGTTCAGAGACCCGGTGTTCAGGCTTTTTCATACAGAACTGGAAGCAGTTTATGAAGAAAAAAACAGGGGACTGGACAATGACGCATCAAAAGTCAATGAGGCCATGCTAGCGGCGCTCTTTCCCGCCCATCATTACGGGACGCAGACAACAATTGGAACATTAGAACATCTGAAAAACCCATCGCTGGTCGCCATCCGCAGCTATTACAATAAATATTATGTGCCGGGCAATATTGCCATCATCATGGCAGGCGATTTTATTCCGGATAGTCTGATCATAAAAATTGCCCACGCATTTTCTTATATGAAACCTGTCTCGGCTCCGGTTTACATCGGCCCCACAGAAAAACCAATCCTAACGCCAATCGAGAAAAATATTTACGGACCATCGGCTGAGAACATACGGGTATGTTTTCGCACGCCTGTTGCGGGGACACGAGAAGCGCTCGTACTGGATCTCATTGGTTCCATCCTATCCAATGGCGAAGCAGGTTTACTTGACATTGACCTGAACAAACAACAAAAGCTGCAAAGTTCGGGTGCCGGTTTGCAACAGTTCAAGGATTATGGCGTCTTTATCCTCGCCGGCTCTCCTAAAAATGATCAGTCGCTCACAGAAGTTAAGGATTTGTTGTTCAAGGAACTTGATAAATTAAAAAAGGGAGATTTTGATGCGGGGCTAATCAAAGCCATTGCGCTGAATAATAAGGAAGATGAGTTAGAAGGCTTGAAGAAAAACGATTCCCGTGTGGGGCAGCTCACCGATGCATTTATTAAAAACAAGGGGGACGGATGGGAAGCGAATGTCGAATGGGTGGACCAACAGGCCAAGGTTTCCCAACAGGAAATATTGGAGGTCGCAGGCAAATATTTCGGCACGGGTTACGCAATCATCTATAAACACAAGGGAGTCGATTCGGGTATCGTGAAAGTCGACAAGCCGCCGATTACGCCAGTTGAGACCAATGTAGGAAAGGAATCCCGCTTTGTCCGGCGCGTAAAAGCGATGCCGGTAGGAAACCCGCAGCCCTCGTGGATGGATTTTAGCCGGGACTTCAAACGCGAGCGGATCGGAAACGCCGATCTATATTATGTACAGAACAAGGACAATGATCTCTTCCGTTTCTACTATCGTTTTGAGATGGGGAGCTGGAACGACAAACTGCTGCCCATCGCCGTTGGGTACCTGAATTTTCTTGCCACAGAGAAACATTCTGCGGACGAAATGTCCAAAGCTTTTTATGGCATCGCCTGCAGCTACAATATCAACGTCGACGTGGAAACGACCACGATGACGATCTCCGGATTGTCTGAATATGCTGACCAGGCGCTCTCATTTTTTGAAGAACTGCTGACAACCTGCAAACCCGACGATCAGGCGCTCACCGCTTTTAAGGACCGTCTGTTGAAAGCGCGCGCGAATGCCAAGCTGGATAAACAAAGGATTGCACAGGGGCTGATAAATTATGCACGATATGGCGAAAAAAACCCCTTCAATAATGTACTGACTGTTCAGCAGATTCAGTCCCTGACCGGAGAAGAACTGACCGGAATTTTGCGGCGATTCTTTTCGTATCGCCATGCCATCATTTATTTTGGTCCACGGACTCTTGCGGAAATAAAAAATGAGATCGGCAGGATTCACGCTATTCCCGAATCGTTTGCTGACTATCCTCCTGCTTTACATTTTGATTTTGCCCGTTCTCGACATAATGAAGTGCTTTTCGCGGATTATGACATGGTGCAGGATGAGATATATTGGGTGCGCAATGGGGATCACTACGACAGTGCCAGACAGGTTACGGTCGATCTGTTCAATGGATATTTCGGTGCCGACATGGGTTCGGTCGTTTTCCAGACTATCCGGGAATCACGTGCCCTTGCTTATTCCACTTTTGCCGAGTATGTCAAACCGGGAAAATTGAGCGATCCCTATTTTGCCATTTTGTATGTGGGATGTCAGGCGGATAAAATGACCGAAGCCATCGATGCGATGAACGGGCTGCTGGACACGCTGCCCCAGTCACCGGGTAATTTCCGGCTCGCCAAAACAAGTCTGAAAAAAGATCTTGAAACATCCAGGCATCCAGACGAAGATCCGGTATTTGCATGGCTCGCAGCGAAGAGGCTGGGACTTAGCACGGATCAAGACAAAACAGAGTATGAAGGATTGAATCACATCACACTTCAGGACATAAGAAGTTTTCATGACCGGGAGCTCGCGCGTGTTCCTTACACTTATTGCATTGTCGGCAGCGGATCCAAGATGGATTTCGATGCATTGAAAAAAATTGGAACTGTAAGAAAACTGACCCTAAGGGAAATTTTCGGTTATTAAAAATGAAAGATGGTATATTTTTTTAAAAATTCTTTTATGAAAATTAGATTAGCAATCGGTTTACTCCTAATTGCAGCAACATTATCGGGATTCAGGTATGCCTGGAAGTATACGCTGTACGCAAAACCGGATTTTTCGGGAAACTGGAACATCAACTTAGACAAGAGTGAGAATGGCGAAGGGGCGCCGATAACGATACATGTGACCCAGACCGGCGATTCGCTGATCATTGAAAGAGTAACAAAAGATGGTCAATCTTTTTTTGAGAGATTAAGTTTCGATGGAAAACCTTGCGTTTGCCTCACCACTTCAAAAAGAAGAAAGACCGGAGTTGCAAAATGGGACAGCGGTGATAAACCCCTGACCGAAACGGGTACGCTAAGCGATGCTCAGGATCTTAATAAGACGGCTTTTAATTTTGTTGAGCATTGGGAATTATCCACCGATGGAAAGGAGCTAACTCTCAAAAGTACGGTTACGATCAGCAACGGACAGAGTTTTACGATTAAAGCAGTTTTTGATAAAGGTTGAGATGAAGAAGTCGTTATTATTCTTGTTTTGGACGCTGCAATTGTTTTCAGGTCTCCATGCACAATCATCCCATTCATTCAATGCAATTTACGTGGGGCAGAACAATTCTAGGATTGCATTTCCGATAGGAGGCATGGGGGCCGGCATGTTTTGCATCGAAGGCACTGGCGCAATCTCCCATATGTCCATCCGCAACCGGCCGGATATGTTCAATGAGCCGGTCATGTTCGGTGCCATCGTCATCAAGGGCCGCCCGTCCAGCGCCCGTGTGCTGGAGGGTCCCGTACCCGACTGGAAAAAATTCGGGATGGCAAGGGCGGCCAAGGGGGCGCCGGGAGCAGACTGGGGACTTACCCGGTTTAAGTCCGCGAGTTTTCTTTGCCGGCTCCCCTTCGGGATCGTCACTTTAAAAGATCCGGAGATTGCTCTGGATGTGACTATGACTGCCTGGAGCCCGTTTGTTCCGACCGATGCGGACAATTCGAGTCTGCCGGCGGGTGCCGTGGAATACCGGTTTAAAAATGCCGGGACTACCGGTTTTGATTATGTCTTTTCCTACCATGCTGAGAATTTTATTGCAACCGCAGATCGATATGGCAATCCCAGCCCAGATAATCGGATCAGGTCAACCGATAACGGTTTCATTCTTTCACAGTCAGCCGCTCCAAAATCACCCGATGACCGCGGCGACTTTGCCATCTTTACGGATCCTGCAGAAAAGTCCGCGGTGGATTATTGCTGGTTTAGAGGCGGCGATTATGATCCACTGATGATGGTCTGGAAACATATTCGCGAGGGAGATATCCCCGCAACAGTCCCCGTAGGTTCCCAGGCGCCCGGTGCATCCATCTATATCCCTTTTCATCTGCAGCCTGGCGAATCAAAAACGATCCGCATTATGATGGCCTGGTATACATCGGTTACGCGCATGCGCTTTAGCGGCTGGCCAACCTTTGAGGGCGACCTGGGTTTCTCACCCAAGGTCGAAGACAATTATTATGCTCCCTGGTATAGCGGACGATTCGATTCCATTGAATCGGTCATTTCATTCTGGAAAGATCATTATAGCGAACTAAGAAAAAACAGCGGACTGTTCCGGGACGCCTTTTATGCCAGCACCCTTCCCCCGGAGATAAAGGAAGCGGTGGCTGCAAATCTCAGTATTCTGAAATCTCCCACAATTCTTCGACAGCGGGATGGCAGGTTTTGGGGCTGGGAAGGTTGTGGAGATGCGATAGGCAGTTGTTCCGGCAACTGTACGCATGTCTATAATTATGCACAGGCACTCTGCCATCTTTTTCCTTCGCTTGAACGCAGCATGCGCGAAACAGAGTTCCACGAGGATCAGGATTCAACTGGTCACCAGAACTTCCGTGCCGGGCTGCCTATCCGTCCGCTGGCGCATCCTTTCTATGCTGCTGCCGACGGGCAGTTGGGTGGTATCATAAAGATCTACCGTGACTGGCGGATTTTTGGAGACCGCAATTGGCTAAGAGAGCTATATCCTCTCATGAAGTCCAGCCTGGACTACTGCATCCGGACCTGGGATCCCGTGCACAAGGGCTTGATCGAGGAAGCCCACCATAATACTTACGATGTCGAACTCTGGGGACCGGATCCAATGTGTACCGGCATTTATCTTGGAGCTCTGGAAGCGATTGTAAAAATGGGTTTTTACCTACAAAATGACGTTAGTCTGTACCAGGATCTGCTGGAAAGAGGAAGGATGGTCATGGACAACCAACTCTATAACGGGAAATATTTTTTTCAGAAAACCGAATGGAAGGGGCTCTCCACGAATCCTGTGGAAGAAGCGAAAAAATCTTTTTGGGGCAGCTATTCTCCTGAAGCCTTGCAACTGCTGCAAAAAGAAGGTCCGAAATACCAGTATGGCACAGGATGCCT
>JAJPJP010000030.1 GCA_021324175.1 Chitinophagia bacterium | reverse complement strand
TTTTTAAAATCACGGATGGTCCGGAGGCTGAGCTGTTCCTGCAACGGGTAATCATGGAGGCCGGAGCCGGCGATATGGGCCTTGTTGTTGAGGGCCATGAGGGTCCCTCGCAAGTAACCGGCGGACGTGGCGTCGAGCCAGGCCTGCTGCTCATAAGCGCTGGCCGAATCGATATCGACATAAGTGTAGAGAAGGGCAAGCGCATTGAGATCATCCACGCGAGCGGAATCGTGAAGGAAGGGAAGACGGCCCTTGAGACTGTCGATCTTTGCGCGCTGGCTGAAGAGATCAGCCGGTCCAAAGAGACATCCAATCATGACAAGGCCAAAGAAAACAAATCTTCCAAGCGGGGAAAACCGATGCCGGAGAAAAAGGGAGCCACTCATTGTCGGTGTAGATAACAAGATGACTAAAATTAGTCCTTTTCCCAAGAGAAATTCCTGCGACCGGGATCAAAATTTTTTTTTCTCCGATCACTCATCAAAAGCCGCAACACACTCATCGGGCGGTTATTGCGTCAGACATTTTTTTATATTTAAGCGTGACGATGGATAACATCAAATGGCCCTTTACGTATTTCCAACGCAACCCTGCTTTAACCTAAAATGCCTGACATGAATAATGCTGCAACAAGTCTGAGAACAATCAGGAAATTTGCTTTGTCCTTCATCCTCGGTCATGATATCGCAGCCCATACAACAATGAGAGATCAGGACTTCAAACCGACAGATGGGTGATGAGCTTTAGCAGGGCATCTTTCTTGTTGCGTGATACAGGCACCGAAATGTCATTGTGCAGGATAAGCGAACCTCCTTCTCCCTTAATGTATCGAGCGGCATATTGCAGGTTCACCAGAAAGGAGTTGTGGACACGAAAAAAATTGGCCATATCAAGAAGCTCCTCAATCTCCTTGAGTGTCCGGGATATGAGCAGTTTCTTTCCATTATTGAGTTGAATGTTGGTATAGTTGCTGCTGCTTTCGCAAAAGACGATGTCCTGGATGGGAACAAGCTCATAGCCATGCAGGGTGGGGAGGGCCACCTTTTGAAAAGAGGGATCGTTGCTTTGCCGGATATGTGTAAGGAGCGCCGCGATCTGTTTCGGCAATCCGAATTTTGTCTTTTGCATCAGCTTGTCGATCGCGACCCTTAATTCATCTTTATCGACGGGTTTCACGAGGTAATCAAGGGCGCCCAGCTTGATTGCCCGCAGCGCATACTGATCGAACGCTGTGGTAAAAATTATGTCAAAGTCAATTGTTGGCAGCTTTTCCAGCAGCTCAAAACCCGACATGCCGGGCATTACCACATCGAGAAAAACGAGCTGCGGATGCAAAGCCGGAATTTGTTGCAGGGCCATTTCCCCGCTGTTGCAGACGCCGGCAATCTCAATTTCGGGGCAAAATTGTTTAAGCTGCCACAGCAGGCTGTCGCTGCAATGCTTTTCATCGTCTATGATCAGTGCGCGAATCATCGCTAAAATTAAATTGAATCAACCATTTTCGCCGGAATCCTCAAATCCACCTCGGTACCGCTCCTGCGGCCATCTTCATCGGTCAGGTCATGGAATACAATGACCGAACCCGCATCACGCTGCAGGGTATGTTCAAATAGTTCGAGGCGATTTTGCGTCAGTTTTATACCCATTGATTTTTTTTCCTGCCCATTTTCAGCGCTTACGAGTGTTGATTTATTCCTACCCACGCCATTGTCGGAAATGCTACAATGTAGCAAATCATTTTGGAGTTTAAAACTGATGTGCAGTCTGCCCGCCTCGGTTTCCTTGGGATGCAGGCCGTGCCAGATTGCGTTTTCCACAAAAGGCTGCATCAGCAAAGGCGGCACGAGGACTTTTGACGCGTCGATATTGTCCAGATCGATCGTATAGCTGAACGGTATCGTAAAACGCAGCGCTTCCAGGTCAATATAGAGTTGCAGTCCGTATAATTCATCTTCGAGCGGTATAAAGGATGTGCCGGATTGTTGCAATACGATACGAATAAGTTTGGCAAATTTGGTCAAATAGTCCACTGCCTTTACCGGTTCATTGGCCATCGTAAACCGGTTGATGGAATTAAGACAATTAAATATAAAGTGAGGGTTCATTTGAGCCCGGAGGGCCCTTAGCTCGAGTTCAGTGCTTTGTTGCACCATGGAGACCCTGGCCCTTTCACTCTCGAGTTTCTGCAGCGCGAACTCCTTTTCGAGGATCTCGCGTCGGCCCGCTTCATTTTTTTGCTTCAGCCTGTTGTTCCTGTACAGCACAAAGCCGAAAAGGAGGAGTGCCAGTACGCCGCCGATGAGGATGTTGCGGAGGAGGGACTCGCTTTTGAGTTGTTGCTGGCTGATCTGTAGTTTTTGCTGGCCGACGAGTTTTTCACTGGTGAGGGCGGTGATCTGGATCTGTTTTTTTTCATTTTCTGTGGCGGCTTCATAGATGGCGATTTTTTTATTGAAGTCGCTGAGGGCCAGGATATCCTTCATATAGGTGTATTGCCTGTAATAATAGTAGGCACTGTCGGTCCGGTGCTGGTG
>JAJPJP010000284.1 GCA_021324175.1 Chitinophagia bacterium | reverse complement strand
GCTCTTATAGATTTCATCCTCAGCATAGTTGATCAGGACTCTGTAAATAAGCTCCTCCCTCCCGGGGCCGGTAAAGTTTTTTAAGGCCGATTCATACAGCTCATCGAAGCCCGGATACCTCGTTTTCTGGCTCGCCAGAAGGGTGTTATAATTGTAAAGAGCTATCCTGAAATTGAAAAATGACAAATCTCTTTTAGAAATAAACCTGGTAGCGTAGCGTCGAATCTCTTTCCCCAATTTCTGTGGATTCTCAAATCTGAATGGATCAAAGAGAATTAGCAGGCACTCATTTTGAAAATATTGGAGAGCGAATTCTTTAAACCAGTTCCCGATCGTATGCGTTTTCCCATACGTGCTTAGAAAAGAAACCGCTGCCCCATGCCACTGGTTTATGGCTCGTTCGCTATTCAGGAAATCGCGGGATGAATATATTTTCTCTTTGGAGATCGTCAAAATAGGTAGTCGTTTAAACAGATTGCTGAAAAAAAGCAGTTCGTTGGTTCGTTCGGTACGCTGAGCCAACTCGAGGACGCTACTCCCGTCGCTTCGCGTTTTTGCGACCAGGTGCTCCCCTGGCAGCACAACAAAAGGCACCAAGCTACTATCGTATAAAATCAATGTGTCATTACAAACCAATTTTATGATGGAGTTTTTATCTTTTCCAATGATGCTAACGGGCAGAGCCAACCGGTAGGGGTTATCTGCGCGGTAGAAAACGGCTGACATATTACCATTGAGCCTGTTTTCGATATAAACGGTATCATTTTTTCCTCCATTCGCATGACTTCCATGACTTATGTGCGCATCGGCGCAGGCTACCGTCCAAATACATAAGACCGCCAGCGTGCAAGATGGAATTCGTTTGGACAAACTGGTGTTGCCCATCAGAATATTGTGATGTGGGGATATCAGGATTCGAAATATCATCGCCTTAAATGTATAAAAAGGGTCCTGTATGGGGAAATGTACCATGATTATAAAAATATGAACGACAACCCCGGTTCGACGGGTGAGAATTCGTTTGTGAGATGATATTGACCTGAAACTACTCGAAACCATATGTTCAATGATTGTCAGGAAGAAACCGGGGTTGATACTAAGGAAGGGGGGCAGACTGAAATGGGAGGTCCCGGTTCAATAATCAAATGGTCAAAGGCCAAAAAAAAGAACCGCCCTGCACAGGGGCGGTTCAGAATTCAGCAAGGGACCGTTAGCTGTGCGTGACGATAAATCTGTTCCTCGCAATGACCTGGTTGTTTTGCTCGAGTATGATAAAATAATATCCGGCACTCAGTCCGCCGATGCGATCGATCAGGTAGTTGTGTGCTCCAGCACTTTGTAAGCCGAGCGGGATCGTCCGGAGTAGTTTTCCGTTCACATCAACAACCTTCAGGGTTGCATTTCCATCCTTTGCCAGGTTATATGCAGCAGTTGGCGACATTCCTCTGCTCGGATTGGGGAATATGAGCAGTGTATTTCTTGCCTCTGCATCAATATTCCTGTCGTCAACATCTGCCGCGATTGAATTGTCAATTACTGGGGTCGCAGCGCCACCTGTAATGTTGACGGTGAAATCCTGGACGTCGCCGTAGTTTAGTGTTGCACAAGGGTTCGTGCTGCTCGAACCGTAATGTAACTGAATTCTCATCCTAGTCGGACCGTTGAGTGCGCTCGTTGGTACCACAAAGGTCTTGGTAACCGTGGACCTGCCATTGCCAGTAGCGACTATTTCACCAGAATTGTTCAGTGTGCCATTCTGGTTATAATCAATGTACACTGTCCAGTATTCAGTATAGGAGGAGCCGGTAAATCCTGGCGTCAGGGTGACAGTATAAGTGCTTCCAGCCGTCAGGTTAGTGCTCAGGCTGGTGAAATTCCCGTAACCCCCGTCGTTGGTTGTTGTATGGTTGATCGTTCCAAGGGCGACTGTTTTAATGTATTCATATGTTGTATTTCCCTTCGATGCACAATAAGTGATCGTTGTACTGCTTGTTTTGAAAGAGTCAAGCGTACTATATCCACTGTTGGAACCCGAACAGATCGACTCAACCTGGAAATAGTACTTGTGGTTTGCCGTCAGACCGCTTAATGCGTAGGAATTACTAGCAACTCCGGTCACTGTCGTAAACGCTGCGGTGGTAGAATCCCTCCATTGCAGCGTATAGCTGCTCGCACTTCCTACCGCAGTCCATCCCAAAGATGCCGAGGTGGATGTAATGGTTGAAACATTCAGATTTGTAGGCGCGGTACAAGGCGCAGTTGTCGTGAATGAATCCACCAGGCTCTCGCCGCTGCTACCTGCGGTGCATACAGCCTGCACTTCAAAATCATATTTCGTTCCCTGTGTGAGCGAGCCCAAAGCATAAGAATTGCCGGTTGTAACACTAACGGTGGTGTAGGTTGGTGACGATGACAGCTTCCAGCCCAGCGTGTAGCTATTGGCCCCAGAAACCGCCGTCCAACCCAGGGTGGCACTTGTGTTAGTGATGTTGCTAACAGAGAGGCCAGTTGGCGTGGCACAGCCGCCTGTTGTGGTAAAGTTTGTTGAAACTGTAAAAGCTGAGGTGGAGGTAGCTGAACAAACCGTTTGAACCTGCCATTCGTAATTGGAGCCGGCCGTCAGGGAAGTGGCGACAAACGAATTGGTATTAGTCGAACCTGTTGACCAGGTCGTTGTTCCTATGATCCTGTATTGAACATTATAGCCTGTTGCACCCGATACAGCAGTCCAGTTAAATGTAGCCGAATTATTACCAATTGCGGAAGTCGTCATTCCCGTCGGAGTCGTGCAGGTTGCAGTACCGGTATTGGGAACATGGGCGATTTGCGTTCCCCAATTGCTTCCCGTATTGGCCCACTCCTGGAATGTCCAGAAAGAATTGTCCACAGGGTCAAATGCTGTTCCACTGAAGTCGCCCCAACGATTGCGTCCTCCCCCGTATGTTTTATAATATCCCGCAAGTCCATTAACAAATTGAACAGGCGTCTCAAGCGTGTTGACCGGATCACTGGACATCCTCAATGCGTATTGCGCACCGCCATAGGTAGTAGAACTTGAAGCAGAATACCCAATCAGCATATCGCCGTTGGCGTTCACGTCAAGGCTGGGATAATAGTACCAGATAAGACTGTTTGGATCGGCGATGCGGTCAAATTGTGTAACGGTCAGGGCGGAGGGGTTTATCTGCCACCAGTCGATCGCGGCGTTTTTGATTGTCCCGGAGGCCGGAAGAAATACAGTATGAGTAAACCAGAGTGAGCCGTTGCGATAAATCACGCTATGAATACGAGTATCGCCCGCTTCGAGCCCCCTGGTAGCGGTTTCTCCGAGCTGGGGTGCATCTTCGAGGGCCGAGGGATCCTGCCAGGGCTGATTTATCCCCAATTGTTGTCCGGCAGTATACAAGGGCGCGGTGGCAGTGCCGGTAATTGTCCCGATGTTAACGTAGCCGTTTCCCCCGCTGTTGCCATTGTAGTCGGAAACCATATACTCGGTGTTTTGGCTGGCATCATACGTGGCGGCGGGCGAAAGAAGAAGATTGGTCAGGTCAGTAAACGTGGTGGCTGTACCCGACCCCCCGGCATAGAGTGTCTGTATTGGCCAAACATAAATGTAGGATTTGTTATTGCCCACGGCAGGAAAGTCATTTCCTGTTTGGACGATCCACGTGTTATTGAATCCCAGCTGGTCGTAATCCATAAAATCGCTCGGGGCGCTCGGCGTGGTCGTCAGGTGGTAAATATACCAATTGCCTGTTGGGTCGCCTGTTTGCGACACTGCTACGGCAAATGCACTGGGTGCAGTACTCGACGTGCCTGTCTGGGCGTCGATTCCGATAATAAAGCGGTTGTTATTGGGGTCGTAGACGATATGCGGATCATAATAATTGGCCAAACCGCTCGGCGAAAACAACGTGCTGATCGTCACTGTGCTTACCAGTGCCCCGGTACTCTTGGTGTAAATATTGAATTGCTGGTTGGTTGTTTCGATGACATAGTTCGTTCCGACGGCTCCGTTGATATCAGGCGGTATCAAAGTTCCATTGTCGAGGATTCCCTGGAAATTCTGGGAACTGGATGGTGAATTTGTCGCGGCCTGCCCCTGCGCAGGCGCCTGTCTGGGAACATTGCGAGTAATTGCGTCAGAGCGTACGGGTTTGGGCCTGAATACGAATTTCTCCCTGTCCTCGCCTTGCTCGATAAAGCGCCTCGCAAGAATAACGGGATGATTCTTTTCGTACTCAGACAAATCATGGAAATTGACCAGGTTCGGCCTTTCAAACCGGATGGCCTCTTGGGTAACCTGGGCGTAAAGTTTGCTTCCGGCAACCCAGGCAAATACCGTTAACATCAAAAGTGTAACATAGCGTAGAGCTGTTTTCATCGCAGTGAGTTTGGTTAAAAAATGAGTCATTTTCTCTGGATATGGGGTTCGATCATAGTGGATTTCGTAAGAAGAAAGCTCTTCTTGTTTCAAGGTTAATGAATCAAGAAGCCCCGCGAAAGACATACAATAATCAGATCAATGTGGCAGTGGAATCGGAGTTGAACTAATTAATAAAAATAATGTTTTTTGGCGCATGACCGTAAAAATTGTGCAAAAAAATCTTGTAAAAAGCTGATTTTTTGATCACTTGAATTGATAGTTTAGGAGCTCCCAATTCCCATTACCCAGCGCTGGCCTGACGTTGAATTCATTTTGGACGAAACGCGTAACGCCAATGCCAGGCGTAAACCATACGGAATCCACCTTCCGGAAATTGCGGATTTCCACTGATTGGTCAGTATAATTTACCAGCAGATAGCTATTGGAAAATCGACCCGCAGGTACCAGCACCTCCTGCCGTGGTTGGACCTTCACTGTATCCCCATGTGGATAATCTAAAACCCAGAAATCGGAAGCCGAAAGTGGAAAATGGTAAGACCATTTTTCCATCGGCATTTCGCCTGGATCGCGGGGATGCGTAGCGATATTCCCAAAATAGACAGTCGCCTTTGTTCCTGAAGAAAGCACATAAGTCGTATCTGTGCCTCGGGGGAATTTATATAGCCAGATATTAGCGATTTTCCCGTTGGGAAGCCGCAGACTACCGATGACTTCTACAATTAGCCAGTTGACCTGGTCACCGAATTCTTTTCTTCCAGCATTAGCATACGTCCATCGATCGCCAACGTGATTGGGAAAAATATCGCGGACTCTGCGTGGAGTACCCGGTACGACAGGTGCCAGGGAGATGCCAGCCGACAAAGTCAAAATCACAGAAATTAAACATCTCATTTTAATGCAATTTACAAATATCATGACACGCAGGTATTGAATTTACCGCGACTTCATTCAGCTAAACCAGTTTGCGAAATTGATTCCCTTTTTCTACTTTTACTCGTCGAACTTTCGCCGTGTGAAATCTTTTAATCTTCGCTGGTCCGTCGTCATTACCATGATCCTCCTCCTAGCCTGCAGGTGGAATAAACACCAAGAAGCAACCTTTTTTGACCAGCCGAAGCGCCTTGACAGCAACGCAGATTATACAGGAACCCTCTGGCAAACCGGCGAAGGCAGACGCGCGATTTACTTTTCTACCGATAAAATCATTATTTATTCTTTTTTTTCTCCAGCCATGTATGAAGAAAACGAGACTCGTGAAGTAAGAGAAACGGCTTCCTATGCGTATAATTCCGGGCTCAGGACTTTCACGATTTCCCGAATAGGAACGCAATATGATATCGTGCTCAAGGTCCTTATTGACTCGGCCACCCATGTGTTGTCTTTAAGTGACCCCGAAAATCACCGGCAATGGTTTCCCGAAACGAATCCGGTCTTTATAGACAAGGCGAGATAGGTGACTGCAATGCAAGCATTGACTTTATTCAAGCGAAAGAATAAGGTTCCCGTCCATTGGCAAATTGAATAATTGGAACGAGAATCTAAAAAAATCCCGCCTACCTTTAGGGTAATGCAATTATGTTCCAGAATTTTGAACGATGAATAAGACGATACAAGTCGGCCTGATAGGATATGGCATGGGCGGCCAATTGTTTCATGCCCCATTTATTGACGCAATTGATGGCCTGAACCTTAAAAAAATCAGGACGACCAAACCTGAGCAAATTGAGCTGGCAAAAAAAAGATATCCGAACGTTATGGTCGTATCGGACGTTGAAGAAATTTTCAAAGATTCTTCCATCGAGCTCGTCGTCATTACAACGCCAAATCATTTGCATTTCCCGATAGCGCGCAAAGCATTGATGGATGAAAAGCATGTGGTCATCGACAAACCTTTTACTGTTTCGACAGCCGAAGCTGATGAATTGATCGAACTGGCTAAAATTCAAGGAAGAATCCTGTCGGTTTTCCAGAGTCGGAGATTCGACAGCGATTTCCGAACGGTTCAGCAGGTGGTCGGCGGAGGGCTCCTTGGCAATATTGTCGAGATCGAAAGCCGTTACGATCGTTTCCGCAATTTTCTTAAACCCAATGTGTGGAAAGAAGAAGCTATTCCGGGCACCGGGCTTCTATATGATCTCGGCAGCCATCTCATCGATCAGGCTCTCACGCTATTCGGGCCTCCGAGCGAATTGACGGCATTTGTCAATAAGCAGCGCGCTGGCACGCTCATCGATGATAATTTCGAAATTATCCTGCACTATCCGAAAATTAAGGCTACCCTGAAATCGGGTATGCTTGTCCGTGAACAGCTTTTCCGATTTGCCCTGTTCGGCGACCAGGGAATATTTGTGAAAAGGGGAATGGATGTCCAGGAGGAAGCTTTAAAAGCGGGATTCGAACCAAAATCCAGTCCAACCTGGGGTATTGAACCTGAAACCATTTGGGGTATAATCCACACGACCACTTCGAGGTCGACAGTAAATGGGACGGTTGAAAGTATTCCAGGTGATTACCGGATCTATTATAAAAATATATATGATTCTATCGTGACGCAGGTGCCACTACAGGTAACGGCGCAACAGGCAAGGCAGGTTATCCGCATTATTGAGCTTGCATTCAGGAGCAGCGAGGAGAAAAAAACGATACCTTACGAGGATTGAAATGATTCAAAGACGGCTATCGTTTACCCGCCTATTCGGAATTTCACTCATTTTATTAATCAAAATAAAGCGACGAAAATGAAAAGCAGCTTTTTGATGAGGTTCCACAACTTGCAAGACAGCATTCGAAAAGCGGTTGCGTTGTCAGCTACTCTGCTACCGTTTTGTGTGATGGCGCAGAATCCCGTCGGAATCTTTGAGAACCACATGGATATTGGCCATCCCAAACTGACCGGGTCTGCCCGTTATGATGAAGCATCCCAGACATATTATATTTCGGGGGCAGGTTCGAATATTTGGTTTAATCGAGATGAATTTCAATATATCTACAAAAAGCTCGGTGGCGATTTTTGCCTAACAGCTGATTTTGAATTTACCGGGGATACAACCGGCGCAGTAGGTCACCGAAAAATCGGCTGGATGATCAGGGAGAGCGCCGATGAAGGTTCGGCAAGTGCAAGCGCCTGCAAACATTTCGATGGCCTCATCGTATTGCAATGGCGACCGTTCAACGGGATGTTCATGCGCGACCCCGAAGAAGAAAGATATTATCCGAAAAAAGGGGGGCAGACCATACAGCTGGAAAGAGTGGGGAAAGTAATAACGATGAGGATCGCCCATCCCGGGGAACCATTACAGCTCGTCGGTTCATACGAAACTGAAACGCTTAACGGTGAAGTTATGGCCGGATTGTACATCTGTTCACACGACTCCTCGGTAGTTGCCAATGCAAAAGTCTGGAACGTCCGAATTGATAAACCGGTTAACCAGTCATATTCTTCAAATCCTCATGCTGTGCCGCCGAATATGAACGTTGTGTTTGGCAGTAGGCTGGAAGTTGTTGACGTAGCTTCAGGGATGCGGCATGTGATCAGGGAAGAACCAAAAAGATTTGAAGCGCCCAACTGGATGCCGGACGGCAAAAAGCTGTTATTTAACGAAGGGGGATCATTATTTACAGTGGACATTAACGGGGGCGAACCACAAAAACTCAATACAGGGTCAGTCGCGGGCAACAACAACGACCACGCGATATCTTTTGACGGGAAAATGTTGGCAATCAGCTCGCACCGCCAGGGAAAACCTGAAGGAGGCTCAACTGTTTATATCGTGCCGCTAGCAGGAGGAGAACCGAAACTACTTACCGAAAATACACCTTCGTACCTGCATGGCTGGAGTCCCAGCGGCAAAGACGTATTGATTGTTGCCAAGCGGGACGGGAGCAAAGTATTCAACCTGTACAAAGTGTCCGTAACAGATGGCAAAGAAACTGCACTTACGCACAATTTGACGGGACATGTAGACGGACCGGAATATTCGCCGGATGGGAAATTTGTCTATTACAACGCGAACGTTTCGGGAACAATGCAAATCTGGCGAATGAGACCGGATGGGAGCGACAAAGAGCAGCTTACTTTCGCAAATTACCACAACTGGTTTCCGCATATTTCACCTGACGGAAAATGGATGGCCTTCATTTCTTTTCCCGATAACATTGATCCGGATGCGCACCCTGCATATAAGGAGGTAACGCTAAAAGTGATGTCATTAACTGAACCAAAGAGCCCCCGGGTCGTCGCCTACCTTTACGGAGGACAGGGAACCATAAATGCTCCATCCTGGTCGCCAGACAGCAAGCGAATTGCGTTTGTGAGCAATTCTGAACCGGCTCATTGAAAGCGGCGACTTGTAAAAAATGAAGTTTAGTAAGCTCTAGAAAGCCTTGAACCCCCATCTTTAAGATGCGAAAAGTTGGATATGTAATTCATTTTGGCAGTTGGAGTCAGCTCGTTTATCAAACGAACCAGCAATTTTTTTTTTGTAACTTTCTTTTCAGTTTCTAATAAACATTGGCATGGGAAAAAAGTACCAATTTAGGGTGTTAATATTGGCAATTGTAACAGCGGGCTTTTTTTTGTCGGCTAAGGTGGCTCCCCATGCGGATTCAAAAGATCACAAAACTCTCGCGATCGGAGCATCCGCGCCAGATTTTAACCTTCTTGGGGTGGATGGCAGAAGATACACCCTCGCTTCGTTTAAGGCGGCAAAAATCCTCGTCATCGTTTTTACCTGCAATCATTGTCCGACGGCACAGGCCTATGAAAAGCGGATCATGCAGTTGGCCAGCGATTACAAAACAAAAGGAGTTGATTTGGTAGCGATCATGCCCAACGACCCAAAATCTATACGATTGGATGAACTGGGATATACCGATATGGGAGACAGCTATTCGGAAATGAAGATTCGCGCCAGGGAAAGGCATTTTAATTTTCCATATCTCTACGATGGCGACACAGAATCGGCGGCATTAAAATATGGCCCCATCGCCACACCACACGTCTTTATATTCGACCGTGCCAGAAAACTGCGTTACAGCGGTCGCGTCGATGACGTTGAAAAGCCAACAAAAACACCAAATATTTCCGATGCCCGAAATGCAATAGAGGCGCTTATTAATAACAAAGATGTTCCGGTTGCGACCACTAAGGTATTTGGTTGCTCGATAAAGTGGAGCGAAAAAAGCGACTGGATAAAAAAAGCGAAGGCCGAATGGGCGGCGGAAGACGTCACCTTGGACTCGATTGACGCCAGCGGCCTGAAAAAAATCCTGGCGAATAAGACGGACAAGCTTCTTTTAATTAACGTATGGGCTACCTGGTGCGGTCCTTGTGTGGTAGAATTTCCCGAGCTTGTCGACATGAACCGAATGTACCGGCGCCGGGATTTTGAATTTATCAGTATCAGCGCCGACGACGTCTCCAAAAAAACCAAAGCTTTTGAATTTCTCCGGCACGAAAATGCATCTGGAATAAATTACATCTATGCAGGGGAAAGCAGAGACAAATTCATTGATGCTATTGATTCCCAATGGCAGGGGCCGCTCCCTTATACCCTTGTAGTAGAGCCGGGAGGAAAAATCATTTATCGCAAGCAGGGCCAAATTGATCCTTACGCTGTCAAGAAAGCTATTGTCGACGATCCAACGATAGGCCGATATTACTGAGGGCTAAAAGGGGCAATTTATACGCTAAAAGTTTACCAGCACATGGTATAATCATTACAATAAAAATTGTTCCGGTTAAAAGAGATCGCTCACGAGTAAATATTTTCCTGTCGCAGGAGACAGTTCGCTCAAAACACTTACTTCATTTTTCTACCAGCAAACGATGTTCTCAAGTAGACAAGAGAGTTGCCGAGACCGCGCACATCTTGTCCCCTTGCATTGCGATAACCTTTTATTACTTTTTTGGCGCGGGGGTAGGTAATTTCGGAGCAAATCGCCCCTTCGTTATTTGTACAAATGATAGACTGCAATGCAAATCCTTCAGCATTTAATTCCAGGCATGCCTGCAGGGTTGTAGCCGCGCCGGCAAAAAAATCTAAAACTATTGCATTCCTTTCCACTGACAGGGTGATAAGATCTTTGATCAATTGCACGGGTTTAGGGTTTTTAAAGGATTTTTCGCCAAGGATATCCCGGATCTGTGCAGTGCCGTTGCCACTGGAATATTCTGGTTTATAAAAAAGTGTTTTTGGTTTTTTCGAAGGCAGTTCATTGATCCCCGGTCTCTGTTTTTTATAAAGACTTATTCCACTTTTCGTCCTTTTCACAATCACATCAGTTTCCAGCCGTCTTCTGCTTACCTCAGAAAATCCCCACCGCCATCTTCCATAGTTTTCTCCCGAGAAGGGCAAAACAACTTCGTAGCCCTTTGCCTGATATTGGCGAATAAGATTTAAAAGGTACGCGTCGTTAAATTTTCCGCTCGCTTTATCTCGAAGCCGGGCATGCTCTTCTTTGCTAATCGTCGATACGGAATCGTTCTTGACCAGGATGGGATAGAACATTTCTTTTCTATGCTCCCGCCTATCCTCTTCACCTGTCGCGCGCAACGGCGCCCCTTTCTTAAAAAGGCCAATTTCATCTTCGTCCCAGCTTTCCAGCTCCGATTCAGTGAGTCTGAATTCGTTGAATCTGCATTTTTTAATGTTTCTGGCAAAAATAATGGTGTATTCGTGCGTGCCGGCAAATCCAAATTGGTCCTGGTTTCCCTTAAGGTTCATAATCGTGGGCAGAACAGCAACCTGGTTAGATGCTCCGAAGATTTTTCTGCAGAGTAAAATCAGGTGGGCTAATTCATGATCATCAATGCTTATGATGATCTTGCCGGTTTCCTTCAGGAGGTCCCGGGCAAGCATTAGCCTGCGATACATAAAAGATATCCAACGACTGTCTCTCAACGGATGGTCTTTGGGAACAAGTTTCCCGTCGGGAAACCTGTCGGTCATTCTTTTATCGTTATAGGCAAATCCCTCATTCCCCGTGTTGTAAGGAGGATCAATGTAAACCAGGTCTATTTTTTTTCGGTGGGTGCGGGTAAGACACGATAAACCGTGATAATTCTCACCTTCGATCAGCAGGTGCGTGGGTCCGCCGTCGGAATTAATTATTGATTTTCCTTTTATCTCTCTTAGAATTGGTTGTTTATTTGCAGCTTCGAATTCAATTGATTCGGGCACGTCCATCCAGATAAGTCCGTAATCTTCCTGTTTAACTTTTTGACTGGCGAGGGCAAGCTGCCTTTCTAACAAATGGATTCGGGTAAGCAGGTCCTTCTCCATGAGCTTTTTTCCCATGTGCCTAAGGTCGTCTTTTGCGTCCAGTTAGGTGATAAAAAATCCATGTAAATTCCTTTCTGGGAATGTAATCGCCTTTATAGTCGAGATTGGTTTCAAAGGCTGAAGGCCAGACTGACCGCCATTTCGATTTTCTTATCTTTATTCAAAAATAGAGGGTCCAATGAAAATCTCGCTTTGTATTCTGCTGGCTGTGAACAATGTTTTCTTCCCTGATAAGCCCGTTAACCATCACCAGCCTAATAAGGAGTGGGTCTGCCAGCCGTGCGGACAGGATTGCGACAAGGAGGTATACGATAAACCTGGCACATGCCCGGTGTGCTTTATGCCTCTTGTGAAAAAAACGACCGTTGTTTTTAAGAACATTTCTCCCGAGCAAATCGCAGGATACATTCGACAGCACGCGGGCGTAGTATTGATTGATGTCCGAACAAAAGAAGAATTCGAAGGCAAAGCCAATCCTGATTTCGGAACCTTGAGGAATGCGATCAACGTGCCGGTTCAACAATTGGAGTCGAGGCTGCCTTCACTGGAAGGCCTAAAGAAAAAGGACATTCTCGTTTATTGTTCGCACGGCCACCGGAGTGAGGTTGCGAGTTATATCCTGACGCAACACGGCTTTGATCATGTCACAAATATGACAGGGGGCATGCATGTCATGCACGACCGCTCGATTATGGTCAATGCAAAATAGACTGCCAGGAAAATATTGACGTCTTACTTCGAGATCATTTTCAGCCCCTCGCCAGAAAGCACGATTGCTGCGCTATCCTCGATGTGTAGTTTAAAATCACCCACCTGCGCATGGCCGACATCGAGAATCGAATTGTTTTGCAGGTTTGCCGAAAGCGATTTGATATTCATTGATTCCCGCGCTGGTATATATTCAGGAGACATCTCAAAAACAGCTTCGGAACTGTCGCGCAGGTTAACGCCAACGGAATCAAAGTCAGGGTCAAAACTTTCAATTTCAAAACTTGATTTGCCGGACATAGTCACATGGAAATTTTTCTGTTTCATTTTATCCATTTCAAAGCGAGTATCGTGCCCAGTCACGGAAAGCAATTCAGGCGCAAATATTCGCACGATTGTGACATACTTGAACCAGTTTCTTTCGCCTCCATCCTGTGGCGTATAAATCATCTTTACATAGAGTGTATCGTTGCTCACAAATGATTCGAACAATTTTCGGTCCTTGGCGGCTCTTTGCCAATCGTGCAGGACTCTCAAAGAACAATGGGGGCTTTGCTCAAATAAGATTTTGGTCATATTTCCGCCTTCGATTTCGAGGTATTTAAAAGGCTGGTCGTTGACGATGCCATATGTCCAATAAATATCGTTTTTGTCGACCTGGTCATATTGCTTTTTGAGAATTATGTTAGACGCGAGCATCCCCGAAAAGACAATAGCTCCCATCCACCAAAGAATCATTGTGCTCCATTTCATGGTTATTCGCTTTTAAAATTTTCTTTTACAAATAGTTCATACTGTGCTTTGACTTCATTCGGATCGACCCGCAGGAGGTACATGTTCCTGAGAAATAAGGGGAGTTCATTTTCCAGGAACTGCTCACGACGAAAAGCGAGAATTCGCTCAGGCGCTTTTTCGTCGATAAAATGTCCAAGGCCCCTGCGGTTGGAAATGATTTCCCGCTGCTGAAGCAGTTCATAGCCTCTCTGCACCGTATTAGGATTAACCTGCATCATGACTGCGAGCTCTCTTATGCTCATTATTTTTTCACCAAGCTTCCATTTCCCGAGCAGAATTTGGTCGCATACATAATCTGCTATCTGTATATATATCGCCGGGTTTTCTCTAAACTCCATGCTGCTTGTTAAAATTCTTTTTCTTTCAGGCGGACGAAACTCACCAGCCAGAGAGATATGGGGAATATCAAATCCGAAAACACATTGTATATTTTTGCCGGAATTGCCGGCAGATCAACCGAACCATCGATTTTGCCGACGGGAATATCGACACCGTGGAACGGGAACGCATCGTTGATGTGCCCGAATATTATTATCGCCATTAACCAGTTTATGCCCCAGGCAGCAAAGCAGACAACACAAAAAACCAGGGCAGTTTTTATGAAATTCACCTTGTTAAAATAGAGTGAACCGACCACGCCGATTCCGGTCAACAAGAAAAAAATCTGATATACTTTTTCTGCGACCCTGCCGTCAAACGCAAAAATAAACACGGAGTCAAACATGGATTTGTACAAGGGGCTTGCAGGATCCAGGCTATTGTGATATATCGTAACGAACATTGTGTCGATGCCACGGAAAAAGACCAGGAAGAGTAACGGATACAATATTTCGGCAATGATTACGCCACACAGCCATTTTTCAAACGAGGAAGCAGGCAAGGTCAGGTAAGAGGAACCGCTTGCTGAAGTTGAAAAATAGCTGAATAAAAAGGATGCTAAAAAACAACCTCCTCCGGCCATGCCCCAGATAAAACTGATGTTTTGCGCCGGACCGATCCCGATTAGCATCTTGCATATAAAATAGGTAATAAATATCACCGCAAATATTAACCCCGTAAACCCAAATAACTGGACTGGCCGTTCGAGGAGGGTCTTTCGGAAAAGAAATCCGAACCGGCGGAAGTCAAATGTATTGTTCATTTCAATCGCTGCTTTATCAATTAAAAATCGTTTTGATCTTGGCGGGGTTATCCGTAACCGCATTGAACAGATGTTCCAGGTTCACTTTAGACGAATTGGCCGTATCATTTTTTGTGACGATCGAATAACCCCTGAGCGAATCTTCCTGGTAAAGGACATCTTCTTGCGTGGAAATTTCGGAGACCGTTCTGAAGGCCAGCTTCTCCGCTATATCTGCGACAGAGGCGTTTAGTAAAAGCTCGCCCTGGTCCACAATAATGACCCGGTCGATCAGGTTATCGAGATCACGGATCTGATGAGTCGATATAAAGATCATACGATCTTCGTCGAAGACCGAAGAGATCAATTTACGAAACCTGATTTTTGAAGGGATATCAAGACCATTTGTTGGCTCGTCGAGAAGGAGAACCCTGGTTCGACAAGCAAGCGCAAATGCGATAATGAATTTCTTTTGCTGTCCAAAGGACAAAGTGGTCAGTTTCCCTTCATCCCTGACATCAAGCTGGTCAAGATAGTCGTAGAATTTCTTTTCGTCAAACCTCGGATAAAAAGGGGCAAACAGCCTCTTATAACTGGGGATAGTTAATGAAGGGACATATACTTCTTCAGGGATAAAATACATGCTCTCGAGAAATGCTGGGGATCTTTTTCTTGGTTCCTGGCCATCTACCAGGATTTTGCCTGTGTTTGGAAACAGGAGCCCGATTAGATTCTTCAGCAAGGTTGATTTGCCCGCTCCATTTTTCCCCAGGAGGCCGTATATGCTCCCTGTATCAAGCGTCAGGCTTAGGTTTTTATAAAGCAATTTCTTTTTCCTATATCCAAATGACAGGTTCACGATTTCAACCATAGTGTATTAGTTATATAGTACACTACAAAGGTATAAATGATTTTCACTTGCTAAATTTTTTTTTCCATTAAATCAGTATTTTGAAGCAAAACACACGACCAATGATCTTTTTCAAATCATTTATCATATTGATTTTGATTCTTGTGTGTTTTTTTGTATCCATCAGGATACAAGCGCAGGTTGACCTTAGCGGGAACTGGCTTTTAAGACGTATTGAAGCGCCCCCAGGAAAGTTTTATGGCAACGGCTGCCCCAAACAAATAAAGACAGATCAATCTGCCGAATTCGTCACGTTTGAAAAAATTACTGACCTGAACGGTGATGGTCGGGATTTCATCGTGCGCGAGAAGTTGCCCTTAGACGGTCGGCGGGTCGAGAGCCTTAGTGGACGGCGCAAACAAAAGGTAATGTCAGTAAGCTGGAATCAGGAACGGACTATACTTACGGAATTCATTTTTGTCCGGGAACCATCCGACACGGCGAGGCGGCTCACTTCAACCATTGACCAGTTTCACATTGATCAGGGGCTTCTAATCCTGGAACGAAAAACGAAAAATTATGTGACTGGTGATGAATGGGAATCCAGGGCGACATATGTCAGGCAATAGGTCGCCAACAAGGTTTTTCTAAGAAGTTCCTTGTAGGCTGCCGGAAATTTGATAATTTTTAGTCTGGGTCGACGTTCTATGGAAATAAATCCATTCTTATGTATTTCCTTCGATTGTTCGATCAAGACGGCTCCCTGCCCACCGCTCTTTTTGTTATCTTTCTTTTCTGCCTGGTGATTTATTTTGTTTCAATTTCGGGGCACCGGAAACCGAGGACCTATCGCGGCCGGAAAAGACCTCCGAGGAACAAGATCGAAATTAACGTGAATAAATAGAGCCGGCAGCAGACCGACGTGCAAAGTTTGTCAGCTGGCCATGATGAAAATTTTTTCATTTGAGCAATCGGATGGCTTCCGTATCAACCTAAGCAATAGGAATGACGAATTCTTGCCAAGCATTAAAAACTCGTTCATTGGGAAACCTGCGGCTGCTTTTTAAATGCGTAATAAGCAGAACAGATCGTCAGTATTGCACTCAAGATTACGGTTGTCCAGCCTGTCGAATTCCCAATGCCGTAGTTCGGCAGTCAACGAGACGATGAAATTGACCAGGTTAAAGAATATGCTGGAAAGCCAAAGAATGTTGCTGTATTTTTCTGAAGCAGGTATGTTCCGGCTTAACCAAAAAATGATGCATATCCGCCGATTGCTGAGTCAAATAATCTTACGACTACCGTTGTACACGCATCCAGGCTAATGCCGTAGGAAGCAACAGATTTCACAAGGAATATCAAAAGTGCGATCGAGTAAAACCCGGCCAGAATCGCCGTAACCCTGGCCTAAGTTGATTATTTCATAAATGGTCGATTTAGCAGTGAAGGAAAAT
>JAJPJP010000443.1 GCA_021324175.1 Chitinophagia bacterium | reverse complement strand
TTCTTTCTAAGCACTCCACTTTCTCTTTAAGTGACTGGAACATACTGTCACTAATACAAGGAATCTTAACTAAGCTAAGGGGGTCAGACTTTACCTGGTCATTTCCAAATGAAAAAATGAGTTTTATTGCCTGATTTTCAAGAAAGAGAGAAAATACATTCCTAAAAATCAGGGAGAATCCTATGGACAGAAAACTATTTCCTCTTGCGACCATTTCCTCAGTGTTGCTTCTTCTATCGGGATGCGCCAGTTATCATGCTAACTCCCTAAACACTCTTTCACCGGAAATAGTGACACAGGCATCTCAATCTAAAACTCATGACGTAAGAATCGTTGCAAAGGCTTTCGATAAAGTCGATTGCAAACGCTATTTGGACAGAGATGTCATTCGCAAAGGCTATCAACCCGTTCAGCTATACATTCAAAACAACTCAGATAAGAGCTATGTATTTTCATTAAATCGTTTGAGCCTTTCTTACGCATCACCAGAAGACGTTGCCAGAACCGTGCACACGTCGACTGTGGGAAGGGTACTGGGTTACGGGATTCCGGGTATCATCATCGCATGGCCATTAGTGATTCCCGCTGTTGTAGATGGTATTAAATCCTCTGAAGCGAATGATGCTCTGGATAGGGATTTTTACGCAAAAACTGCCAAGGAAGACCAAATCATCGCTCCCCATTCTCATTTTAATAAAATCGTCTTTGTCGATGCGTATGAGTATCAATCCAACTTTACGCTCACACTTATCGATCAAGATTCGAAAAAGGAAGAAATTTTTGACGTCATAGCAAGTTAAGACGCATTACTTTAATTTTCCAAGGCTGTAACTTGGAATTCCAAAAGCTTTTTATCCCTCTGCAATGCGATTTTAATTTTATCTCCAGGCTGGATCGTCAGGAAATGATGAACAACCTTTTCTTCCATGATGTCATATCCATCAATTCCAACGATTTTATCTTGTAATTTTACGCCCGCTTTCTCAGCATCACTATTTAGATGAAAGCCCACGACAGTATTATTATCATCCAAACGAATGCCCAATTGAGCAGGTGAAAAAATCCATACCGAAAAATCCCCCCACGGCCGAGAAATATTATGAAAAGACGGCCCTTCGGAATAAGCAGTGGAGGAACTATTTTGCTGCCCAGAATGAGATCCCCAACTGAGATTGCTGTTCGCGTTAGAGGAAGAATGACCCGGAGAATATACAGTCTCCGTATGGACACCCGAATTTTCGGCCAAGATAAAATCGCCGCCTAGTTTTGCCGCTTTTTTCTTTGCTTGCATGATCAAATCTTCAAAAGAGGCAAATTCATTCCCTCTACAGGAAATAATTCCCATTCTTTGGGCCACCCTTGAGGGCTTTTGCGTTAAATAATGCACATTCTTGTAATCTTTTTTCGCATCCAAGGACATGACGATATCCGGTGTAAAGGAAGTGCGCACTGGGGAGCAGCTAGTAAAAAGGAATAAGATACAAATCCCTAAATAAAAAATTTTCACTTTTTACCTACATAAAATAGAAAAATATAAACTAAAATGATACAAACCATTCAAATTTATAACTATTTAATAAAATATTTTAAGGAATAGAATAGATGCGATGGAAGAAATGCGATTTATAAAAATCGGTGGGCGTCACATTCTCATCGATTTTTTTAGGCTGCACCTCTATGCCGAATAAGGAAAGTAAAGCGCTTGTTGTCCCCGAGCAGCTATAATGACATGCTCCGGATTTCCAGGCCTTAGTAGCGTCATAGTTTTTAGGCCTTTTTTTACAAATGGCTGTCTTTAAGATATCTATCACATTGAGCTGGACCAGGTTTTGCTGGGTCGCCGTTTCAATCTCGGTGTTGATTTTGCCCATCAGTTCTTGAAAGGTTGCACAAGGCATACTTGGGAAACGCTTATTATACGCTGCAAGCATTTCTTGTTCTTTGGGAGCCAGGACAACTCCGTAAAAAACTTTATCTCCATGATCTCTGACCCTTCCATCTCCCCGAATCCAGGTGTCTGATTTTTTTTCCAAATCGAATATTCTCCCATTGCCCATAGAAAATCCCACATGAGTGAATTGCTTGCCGGTCAAAAAGCGGCATATGAGGGCTTTGATCTTTAGAATGATCGAATGAATAATAGGTGCTTTTTTTTCTATTTTCATATGCCTTAAATAAGCATACGGATCGGTGAGCAATGCTGAACCTGCGGGAATCTCGCTGAACTTGTAAGGAACCTCTGTAAGATGGTAATAAGCGGCAAAATGTCGCTGCGAAGGATTAGACAACAACCAACGCGCAGCAATGACTTTTTCTGCATTGCGATCCGTATTTGCCCAATTCTGAATACTCTGCGGCGAGACGCTTGTTTGAACACGCTCTAAATTTTTCCGCATGGCGTCGTAGACTTTTCGAATCTTTCGATTGGAAAACCGTTGATTGTGCAAAAGCGCTTCTTGCATTAAGAGCTCTTTTAACGCGAAAAACCCTGCATGTAGAGTGCCTGCTGAACGTAAAAGCCCTTCCGTCTTAAAAATACGATGGTTCAGCGTTTCAATTTTTTGAATGGTCGCTTTCTGATGCGTAAAAAATTCATGAATCGTTTCCGCACAATTTTTTAAATGAGTAACACAAGAAGAAAGAAAGATAGCTGGATTAATCGCTGCTTTGCAAGTAACGCTAGTCATTTTATATACAATTGATCAAATTTAAAACTTACCATTTAGATATAAGCAGTTTATCATTCAACACATATAAAAAGCATGTTTTATTCAACGGTAATTACAATTTACCTGACCCAATACGTCCTTAATGGAGAGTTTTCCATGGGTATGCATCCAGTCAAATAAAAACTTTTGATAGAAACCCTCGACAACAGGATGATCGGCGATAAGCTTGTAGTATAGATCTGGCTTAATGGTTACCGCAGCAACGCCTTGAGAAGCGCATAAAATGATATGATCCAGCTGTTTCAATGAAGCCGCCAAAATTTGAGTTGACGATTGGGTTACGCGCAGCATCTCGACCATGGTCTTTAATGTCACACCCGCATCACCTATGTCGCCCATATGACTAAAATAAGGAGCGATATAGGATACCCCAAGATTGGAAGCTAAAAGCACCTGCGTAGGAAACAGAATACCTGTTCCCATTACCGGGACATCTTCCCGGCGCAGTTGCGCAATAGCGACCAGCCCATTGCGATTGATCGGCACTTTGACAATCATCCGCGGCGACAGCTCAAAGATACGCATCCCCTCTTCGACTATATCCTTTGGGTCAGTGGAGGTCACCTGGACAGCGACGGGACCAGATTGTATGTCCAAAATTCGTGTCAGCGTTTCCAACACATTATCTGCATTGGACAGAATGCTGGGGTTTGTCGTCACGCCGTACAACACACCTGTTTTTACCCCATCTGCAATGACATCCTCATCGATGGTATCCAACCAAATCTGCATAGAGCTCCTTATACCAATTATCATAATTTTGAGAATTTTAAGTATTTTATTCGAACTTTTATTTTTCGGCGAGAATGTTAAGATACAGTTATAAAAATTATCTTGTTGGCCTTTACACAAAAAAAATTTAGGACTGTAAATTTATTTCTATATACAGGAAAATTTTGCTTCTCAGCAATCCTAACAAGGAAAAAAATATGGCAACAATAACTGTAACCTCTTCTACAACAAAGTCTGGGTATTCCTCTCCGCAGTTCCGTTCTCCATCCTTTGCAAGCATCCTAAAAACATTACTCGTATTTGGCGGATGCTTTCAAACAGGGATAACCCCTGCCTCTGCGGAAATCGCCGTTGCTAAATTGCCAGAATATTGCACAACACGCTATGAGCTGCATAAATTTGGCTATCCATTTTATGTGGGCATGCAAGCAAATACTGAATGCTTTCTGGACAGTGTAAAATTTTTCCAGAATCAACTGCAAAACTCGGCAGGTATAGACCGATTGCTAGCCGAATTTACACTGGGCAGAAGACTGGCATGTCTTTCTAGCCCCATAGGCGCTACCGTCATGACAGATTCCGAGCAAATAGAATTAACAAAAAAAAGCAGACAGCAGAATTTGGAGGGCATCGCCCACATGCATAATTCCGGATGCCTGGAAATAATCTATCCCAAAGAAGGACAGACCGTAAAGGAATGCTATAAAGAATATATCAGCACTAGAGACCCCGGTTCCATCAATTATTGCATTGACGACTGTTACTATTTCATAACGGGAACCCTAATTTGTCCTAATAAAGACAGTTATGAGAATTTAATCATTCAAGGCTCAAGGGCGATATTTACAAAATACCAATTATCACATTGTACGCAAAGATAAGAGTCTGTCGTTGAAAAAAGGCTTTGTCGATTTTTGGGATTATTTTGGCCTATTTTCGATCGTTTTTTTGGGGGTAGTATACGAAATGTTGATACAACCCCCAAAAAAACGAACGAAAAATAGGCTCAAAAGAACCCGAAAATCAACTGAAGCTTATTTCAACGACAGACTCTAAGAAAGAATGAAGGATTATTGAGCTTCTGGAACTTCAGGCACGAATTTTTTAATATCCCTCATGGAAAACCCTTGAGGGAGATCTTTTTTAGAGGCTTTATGCCACGGAATATTTTTTCCGAAGATCCAAAGCTCGCCGCGAACAATAAGGTCGTCTCCATCACGCCATAATTCTACTGTGTAAACTTTCCCTTTTTCGGGATCGATGATTTTTCCTTTATATTTGGGATTTTCTTCGTCGCTATTTTCTTCTTGTACTACATTATAGACAAAATCCATCCCACAATAAGGAGGATTTCCTACAACTCCCGGTGCTTTATTTTTCTTTTCGAGAATTGTATCATTGACATTCCCATCGTCATCGTACGTAGCGAGCATCCTTCCGTAGTATATGTCTTTGTACTTGTACATTGCCACAAGGCTTCTAGGTTGATCGGATTTTTCATCCCTGCTTTTCCAAAGGCCTGTGATATCGTCCGGTTCTGTAGTGGTGGAACAGGAGAAAAGAATTAAACTTGCGCAGAATAATATCGACAATAACCATTTCATCATAATTTATGATATATAAAATCAAAAGTAATTTGTAGCAATTAAATTTTAATCTAACAAAGAGATCCGAACAGCTTCCTGAGCATGCAGAAGTGCAGTGTCATATATTGGAATAACGGCATCCTCTTCTTGAACTAACATCCCCAGTTCAGTACAGGCCAAAAGAATAGCCTCTGCTCCTGCATTTTTCAGATCTTGCATCATGCGTTTCGCTTCGGCTTTTGATCTGGGCAGTACCTTGCCTCGACAGAGCTCTTGATAAATGAGAGTATCCATCCGGATGCGCTCTTCTAATTGCGGAACGAGGACATCTAAATTAAACTTTTCCTTAAGCCGAGAAGCGTAAAACCCGTCTTCCATCGTGAATTGCGTGCCTAATAATCCCACTGTGCGTTTCTGATTATTAGAGAGAATCTTTCCTGCCGCATCCGCAATATGCAGAAAGGGAATTGCAATGGCGTCTTCGATGAACGGGGTCGCTTTATGCAGCGTATTGCAACATAGGATCAAAAAATCCGCTCCGCCCTCTTGTAGAACTTTAGCAGCATGCCCCAATTGCTTTCCTACTTCTTCCCATTTTCCCTGGTTTTCCAGACTCACAATCGGCTCATAATTCATGCTATAGAGTAAAAGCTTCGCAGAATGAATGCCGCCCAAATGGGCTCTTACCGCCTGATTGATCCATTTGTAATAGAGAAGCGTAGACTCCCAGCTCGTGCCGCCTATCATCCCGATTGTCTTTTGTGCGTAGGATAGTTCTAAGGTCACTTTTTCTTCTTTTGCATTGAGGGGATTCATACTGGATTCTCCTGAGAACACTAAAATACAAACAAGGATTTTTTGTTGCTATTTCACAGATTTTTATCAATGGCCTGTTTCATCAGGCGAATTTGTGTAATACACTTTTCTTTTGACTTCATGACATGCCATTCAATAGTGCCAAGTTTGCTAAATTTAAGAGAAATTACATTTGCAAATCGGGATAAAAGAGCATTGACAATAGGAAAATCCTGTTCAGAAAATGGACTTTTATCCATGCACCAAGCCATATAATCGAAATGAATGTCTTCGAGACGAAACTTTTTTGTAAAATATTCATTCCCTCTACCCGATTCCATGATATCGCTAAAATAATTCACGATACGTTTTCCATTTTCAGTGAACAGCCATTGGGGAATGCTGCTTTCTGATTCTATATCTTCAACTGGTTGATTAATAGTATCCGTCTGTTCATTAGAAGGCCTTTGTCGTTTGGTCCCTGCATCGTCGAGCTCCTTACATTGATTGTTATTATCCGCAACATCTGTTTGAGGATCCAAACTTGGGATTTTCTCTAGAGCTTTTCTCTTTTTACCAATGGAGGGTTTAGCCACTACTTGAAAAGGATCGCTTGAAGTAGAAATGGACTCACTCGCTCTTAAGGGTTCTTCTGAAAAAGAACGATTTTGAGGTACAGGAGACCGTTCTTCTTTTGTTGTGCTGGGAATGCAAGATGCTCCATAAACACTCTCTAAAAGATCAAAAATCTCATTCTCCTGTGGAAGGCGCATTTCTTCCCATTCAGCAGGCTGCATCGAGGAAGAAATTATTGTATGATCCAAAGACGGTAAGACCACTCTAGGAGTGATGTCATCGGAACAATTACTGAATGAAAATATTTTGGCGGCTACCTGTTTAGGAACTGCCTTTACAGTGGTAGAACCCTGAGAGCCTCCTGTGCTAGCTGGCAGGATAGGTGGAAGGCGCATCTCTTCCCATTCAGCAGGCTTCATCGAGGAAGAAATTATTGTATGATCCAAAGACGGTAAGACCACTCTAGGAGTGATGTCATCAGAACAATTACTGAATGAAAATACTTTGGCGGCTACCTGTTTAGGAACTGTGTTTATAATGGTAGAACCCTGAGAGCCTCCTGTGCTAGCTGGCAGGATAGTGCGCTCTGCCATATCTCGCTGCTGCTCCATTTTGGAAAAATGAGATGCAGGCTGTATTTTTGATGATGCGATGACAGTCTCTTTCGGACAGGGTTCTTGATTCTGCGTTGGCAGTCCTAATGGGGAACTGGTTTCTTTATCCTTAAGAACTGAAATTCCACCTAAAGGATCAAAACCAGAAAAAGAAAACGAGGATAAATAATAAAGAGACAATGCCATAAACGCCCCCAATAAAAATGATGGACAAAATATTAATTTTAACTGGTTATTAAGTCAAAACATTATAAAAATTATTTTCAACTACTTTCTTAACACCTGGCATCGCAGCAGATTTTTAGAGTCATATATACCGAAAGTGTTTGAAAAATTGGAATCTGGCTGCGTTGGCTTTGCAGCAAATTTTTTGTCTTCGCTCGCGCCTTGTGCACGCACAATGGTCGCTTGCTCCAGACAAAAAAAAATTTGCACAGCCGCCTTGCCAAATTTCAATTTTTCAAACACTTTCGGTATAGTTGTAAAAATATTTTTCTTATGACATAGTGCTCTTCACAAATCACCCGAATGCATTTTAAAAGAGAACCTATGAAAGAACCCATGCAAAGCGGAGCACAGGTTTATTCTAAACCAGCGCTGTTCCTCTATGATTTTTTTGTGTTAAAATTTTCCAATTCGTTCGTTTGGAAATGCCCAAGCAAGATCCTTATCGATTGGTATAATCAGCATATCTCCGCAAACCATTTAGACATCGGAGTGGGAACCGGCTATTTTTTGGATCGGTGCATATACCCAAAACCTCCAAAGATCTCTCTTCTTGATTTAAACCCTAATACTTTAGAAGTCAGTGCAAAGCGTATTCGCCGCTATCAGCCGCAAACACATCAAGCTGACATTCTAAAACCCCTTTCTCTAGATTTGACTTTTGATTCTATTGCGATGAATTATCTTCTTCACTGCCTTCCGGGAAATATGCACAGCAAAGAAATGGCATTTCAAAATGCGCGCTCGCTTCTCAATAAAAATGGCGTTGTATTCGGAGCAACTATATTGGGCGATAAAAGCCGAACCAATTTTTTGGCCAATAAGCTTTTAACTCTTTACAATGCGAAAGGGATATTTTCTAACTCGGATGATACCTTGCAAGATTTAGAAATGCATTTGGCCAACCATTTCAACCGCTATTCCTTAAAGCAGCAAGGACATGTTGCCTTGTTCTCGGCGCACGCTTAAAAATCTTATGCTCGAAATCCTTCCGTTGGGACAAACTTTAGCAAGATTCCAGGATTTTAAGAATCGGGCATTGCTCGAATCATAAATTCATCGAATAAAGGAACGGTAAAAGCCATATCTCCATGAGATGGACTATAGATCATCCCTTTTTTGATAAGATTTGCTCGCATTGGACCGAGACTTGCAATTTTAATACCTAATGCATCCGCAATATCTGCTGTCCGATGAGCTCCTGATCCAAGTTGAGCCATTACTCGCAAAAACCTCTTTTCACCTTGTGTAAGACGATCGAAGCGAACACGGAAAAAACTGCCATCAAGCCGTTTAATCGCCAAATCTGTAGCCGTTTGAACAATTTGCAATGTAATAGGACCCTTAGTAGCCAGATTCCAAATTTGATATCCCCATTCTTGAAGAAAATAGGGATATCCTTTTGTTAAACGAAAGATCTCTTTCATTGCAGGAGCTTCAAATATAATCCCAGCACTTTGCGTCGGCTCTTTCAAAGCTCTTATTGCATCCTTTTCGGACAACTCGCCAATTGCAGGGAAATCAAATAGTCGCTCGGCATAGGATTTTGATTCTCCAGCTAATTCGGGTAATATCGGCAATCCCGCACCTAAAAGGACAATGGGCAGCTGATTTTGTTGAATCTTATGCATGGCCATGATGAGGGCGCCCAATTCTTTCTTATTCAGATATTGAATTTCATCAATAAGAATCGCGATTGCGCAGTTACGATCTTCAGCAGCCTCACCCATTGCAACGAAAAGTTGAGGCAAATCGATTTCAAGATCGCCACTATCGGCAGACCCCTTTTCAGGATCAATTCCCAACCCAAAAGTAACATCACCTATGGAAATGTTGAGAACACTAATAAAACTTCGAAGCACAGCAAAAGCACGTTTTACTTTATCGCTGATGCCAGCCGACCGATTCAAGTCAAACAAAAGTTTCCTAAGACTGGGAACGAGCAATGATCCCAATGTCTTGCTTTCATGGACTTCAATCAATATTGTTTGGTATTTGCTTCTCTGAGCTAAGCGTTTCATTTCATTTAACAGAACGGTTTTACCTACTCCTCGAAGCCCTGTAAGTAATAGGCTTTTTTCTGATCGTTTCTGCTTAATCCGTCCGAGTAATATGCGCGTCTGTTCGAGTACGGGATCACGTCCCACTAGTTCGGGCGGCTGAGAACCAGCACCAGGTGAAAAAGGATTGTTAATGGGATCCATATTTATACCAATTTATAGCTATTTATAGCTGAGTATAGCCATGTATAGCATGGTATAGTCGTTTTTTACAATTCTTATGAGACAACTACATTTTTTTTAATGCCCCGTGACTAAAACGACGCGGAAGCGGGCTTTGCCGCTCACCATCCGGTCATATGCCTCGGCTGCTTTTTCCAAGGGAAAAACTTCATTCATGGATCGAATACCCGCGCGCGCGCTAAAATCCATCGTTTCTTCAGAGTCAATAGATGTCCCGCTGGCCCAGCCCGCAACGGAGCGGTTCGCACCTATCAGCCAGAATGGCGCTATTTCAAGCGGGGCATCCGCCACACCGACCATGAGAAGCTTTCCATTGACAGCGATGCCATTGATCACTGCCTCTACCGCTTTGGAACTGGTGATCGTAGAGAGAATGAGCTTAGCCCCTCCGAGCTTGTTTAACTCAGCGGAAGGGTCTTGGGCTTGGCTGTCAATGTAATGGTGTGCGCCTAACTTTTTTGCGAGAGCTTGTTTTTCCGCTCCACGAGCAATTGCAATCGTATTAAAGCCCATTTTCGCAGCATACTGGATAGCCAAATGCCCCAGGCCCCCTATTCCTAAAATGGCCACGGTGTCCCCTGCTATGGCCCCGCTATTTCTAAGAGCATTAAAAGTAGTGACGCCCGCACACATAAGAGGTCCGGCCTCTTGAGGAGAAATCTCTTTCGGTATCAACGCCAGGGCCTCTACCGGAGCAAGCATATACTCTGCATATCCCCCATCATAAGAGATGCCGCAGACTTTCATGTTGCTGCAATTCATAAAATCTCCATGACGGCATGGATTGCAGTGCGTGCAATAGCCCCCATTCCAGCCCACTCCGACGCGTTGTCCTATTTTCCATTCCAGAACATGAGGGCCTACGCTGTCGATGATTCCCGCAACTTCATGCCCTGGGATTCTGGGATACTGGATATTGGGAAAGGCACCCTCTTTGGTAAAAGAATCGCTGTGGCATACTCCGCAGGACTGTACTTTGATTCTCACCATACCAGCGGATGGATTGGGGATATCCCGTTCGACCAGCTCAAAAGGCCCTTTCGGACGACTGACCTGGACGGCGCGCATTTTTGGCATAATTTTCTCCCATTAGTATTATCACACGAATTTCGCCTTGGGCGATTTAAAGAGTGCCCTCTTTTTTTCTTTTTTCTACTTCTTCTGGACTGAGCGCCTCTTCTTCATCGTAGTACTGGTCATCTTCATTGTCCCCTCTCGCGTCCGCAGGGGTCATGAAGGGTTTTTCCAAATGATCACTAGGACCTTTTTTTTCATCATTATCAAAATTAAGAGGCTGAGGATCATCAGAAGCTCTTTTTTTTCTACGTGCCATAATCACCACTCTCTAGTTTTAGCTTGAACGTTAAGTTTTAATTCCACTCCTAACACAAAATGTAAAATCATAAAAGCACATATTCGACACTCACATTATACACAACGTGTCTGAAAAATTGGGAATTTGACAATAAGGCTTCTCAAAATTCTGATCTGGAACGAGCGACCATTGTGCGTGCACAAGGCGCGAGTGAAGATGAGAATTTTGA
>JAJPJP010000214.1 GCA_021324175.1 Chitinophagia bacterium | reverse complement strand
AGTTTGATAATTTTGAGTAACAACACTTAAAAAATTCAAACGAGAACCCATGAACAAAATTACTAAAGTTGCCAGAGAAAACTTTACCTGGCCTTTTGAATAGCCTCTGGATATCAAACTTGCCATTCTTGAGCAGCATGTAGATTGCCTTTTTGCAGGGAAACCATAACGCCACCAAAGGAGTTTTGCAATTCGATTGCATTTCTTTCGGCTTGATCCAAAAGGGCCTCCGCCTCTTCATGTTGCCCACCATCACGAAGGCATCGCTCATCAATGAATTTGAATCTGCGGTGAGATGATGGAAAGAAAGTTTTTGAGCCTTGCCTGTTGACTTACCCGTAATCGAACCAATTCGCCAAAAGCGCCTACTCCGTAAAAAACCGAAACCCGACGCGTTTGACAACAGCGGTCTCTATTTTTCTATCCCGCCTGAGAATTATAGCAGTCCTCTACAATCGGGTAAATCCGTCATCGCTCCATTCCTCACTGCCAACGCCATGGTGCACATAGAATAGTCCATCCGGGTCGTAAGTCTTTTTTATCTCTCTCAGCCGGGAATAATTGGCACCCCAGAAAGCTTCCTGCCAGTGAGGTTCAAAAAAGTCGGTTTCATTGAAATAGGAAGCAGGCGCGGGGATGAGGGGTTTCAGTTCATTGAATGAAGCGTCAATCATCGATGCCCTTATTTTGGCTCCCGGATCGTCCTTATCCTTTCCCGGCATGCCAGGGTATGCTGGAGCGCCACCTCCGGCGACAATTACCAGGGCAAAAGCATCGAGCACGGCGGGATTGGTTGCCGTTTCCTTTGCAGCCTCAAGTGCGGCTGGCGGCGCACCTGCCAGCCCCTTGTTCATATGTAATTCAAGATCCCAGCGACGGCTGGAGGCGAAGAGGGCATCCGAAAGTCTTTTCCGACTCTCTTCGTGCAGCAGCGACTGAGGCAGCCATGCCGAATGATAACCCCACCAAAACAGTCCGCATTGTGCACTGTCTCCAGCCCAATAGAAATTCTCGCCGGGTGCTCCGGCCCGGCTATCTTTCACTATTGCCTTTGGAGCAAATTTCTCAATAAAGGAAGTATCCCACATGTGCTGCGGAGGAATCGGACCAATGCCGAACGGCTCCGTCCACGCATAATCCGCTGGTCGATCGCTAATCCAGGTTTTAAAAGGCTGCCATGCGCTGGTAGCATCTTGCAGAGAAGACCCCTGGAACAACATCGACACCTGTAACCGGTTATTGGAATGCAAGCGAATTTGCTCTCCCCAATGCGCATTAAAAAGATTATCCCTGTAGAAGCCGATGACAAAGTCGATGAGTTTGCGGAATGCTTCATCCGAAGAGGCTTTGACGGTGCCAAAAGCTGCTCCGAAGGTCGCGGGAAGCTCGTGCGTCTTAAGCGTTAAACTTGTCACTGCTGCGAAACTACCCCCGCCACCGCCTTTAAGCGCCCAAAAAAGGTCGGGATGCTTATAAGCATTTACAGTCAGGATCGAACCGTCCGCAATCACTACCTGCGCCTCGAGCAGACTGGCTGCGGCTAGTCCGTAATTTTTTGAATAGCTCCCAAAGCCGCCGCCTTGTATCAATCCTGCCACGCCCACCGTTGTACATCCTCCACCCTGCACGTATCTTTTTCCTTTGGTCGTCACGGCATCATATGCCTGTCTCCAAATAGCGCCGGCCTGTACATGCACTGCAGGTACAGGCGATGTTCCCGTGGGAGCGCCCTCGGGGACGAAGCTGTCGGTTGTTTCAACGGCGTTCATTTTCCTTGTCCATATCAACAGCGAATCAGCGCTGCAGGAAGTTCCTAGGTAACTATGGCCCCCTCCCTTGATCACGAGCCTGAGATTCTTGCGCCTCGCGAATTTTATGGCAGCCGCTATGTCAGAAGTCTCATGCGCTTCCACGCAGTATACGCTCGGTTGGGAATGCCAGGCACCCACCCATCCGCTGCTCTGCGTTAGCGCCGGCTGGTCGCCGAGAAAATAAGGGTTCTTAATTTGGTTGAGGACACTAGTGCAGGATTCCGCATTTACATCCACACCACAGGCAGCAAAAGGCGGTTCCACCTTTATCAGGCGTCCCTTCAGCGCCGCCCCCAACTCATCCCACTCCTTCACCGATGGCCAGCCTGGATCTGAAGGGCGTACCCTGCTGAATTTTTTTCTGGGAACCGTGGCTCGAAAAGCAGTCCATACTTTGGCTGGCAGCAGTGACCAGATCGTCAGCGCACCTGCGCTAAGAATAAATTTCTTGCGTTTCATAATATTCGGGTTGCAAAATAGCTCTATTGCACGAAAAAAAATTTTAGGGTTTCTGGGCCCCCGAGGATCTCCGAGGACGGTATTAATTTTGTTTTATTCTATGTGATATTGCTCTCTTATTAGCTTGGAAAGGTCTTCGTTCATTTTCAATGAGGCTTTAGCCCGCTCGTATTTTGTTTCGTCCGTTATGCGTACATATGACATTGAATTCAACGTATGCTTAATTTCATTTGGGTCATAAGTTAACAATTTCAAGTCTGGGGGATAAGCCACTTTGGCTGGTTCGATCATGTGGGCTAATGCGCTGTCTTGAAATTTTTGAACCCGATATAATTCGTAAATATGGTAGTTGATGTTAATGTCTGTACTTACAATCGAACTTGTAAACCAATTCTCGGCATACGCAACAGATTGGCGCATGTAAATGTCGTAGTCAAGCAGGGCATCAGAAACCTCCTTGTTCCGAACTAATCTAAACCCACCGGAATATTTCAGTTGAGAAATTGTTCGGTCGTGGTAAGTGAAATCAATTAGGGTAGTATAAAGAAGCAGGAAATGATAAATTCTCTTTTCCCGTCCTTGCAATGGCGTTTTCTGCAACTCGGTTGATAGAGAGTCATTGTAAGCAACAGGAATTGTACCCTTGCTAATAATGTTTTTCAAAATGACTTTATCCTTTTGTAAGTCGTCAAGCAAACTTGTCATGAATTCTCCTTCACGTTGACGATCTAAATTATGTTCCCTTAAATTCTCAACAAAAAATCCAAGCGTCACCGCAAGAAACAGCATTAGGAATTCAAACAGATAATGCTTCCACCCGCTACCAGGCGCTTTGTGTAAATGATGAGCATGGGTTTCCATTATGCTAACTTTTGTCCCAGAGTATCAAATTTACAATATTGCAACAACAGGCATATGAAATCCAAATAGGACATGCGTCAATTGTGAGAAATGCGCATATATGCCGGATTGATCATTTCCCGATCCAGAGAATGAAAACCCTTGATTCTAATGGGTTTGAGGAAAATCAGTAACAGATTAGACAAGAATTTCATGCTGCTGAAACTAACCCCCGTGTATAGCCGAAATGAGGAAATCGTCCCTTTTCTTTGCGCTCCGTTTTGTAGCTAATGCATTTTGAAGTTCCGCTTAGTAGCTTTAGAATAAACTGGGTAAGTTTCTAAGATGGGATGGGGCTAAATTAAAACTTCATATGTTTGTAGACGTTAGAGGAATTCTACATTGGGATGATAATGTATTTCCATTTCCTTTATTTAAGATGATGTTTACTTTTATAAAAAATAATTAGAGTGGTTGCCTTTGCCTGTAAGCTTTTTAACAACATGCTTTGCGCTTTTGTAACTCTTAAATACAATTGCAACTGATTAAACCATTTGTTTAGCAACGATCTATCGTCAGAAAATAATAATGGCCGATTTAAAGAGCTATCGCCGGTATCCTTGCCTGAAAGTGAAGAAATGCTCTGAAGTGGTGAAACTGCTTTAAAGTTAGCCAATTCATTTAACGTGTTGCGCACATTATCCTGCGCTTCCTGGTAGGCAGTCATTTCAAAATCATGGGCGTTTCTGTACATTCTTTCATATTCAAGAATGCTGTCAGCATCTTCTTTCTCAAATAGCCTGAAACCGCCTGCATTGGAAAGCTGCGCTATGGTGCGATCGTTTGATAAAAAAGGCCTGTTTACTTTTGAATATTTAATCAGCAGACCCATACAGGATGTTGCTCTGAGATTACCCGTAACTGTATCATAGCATTGATACATGCTGTTCAGGGCAATTATTTTAGATTCATCATATCGAATAATATCGCCCATTCTCATCGTATCAGACTCAAGGTCTTCAACAAGGGATTGAATGTATTGCTCCCCCTGCGCATTTTCATTAACATGTTCTCTAATATTCTCCGCAATAAAACCCATCGTTACCGCAAGAAATATCATTAAGAATTCCAGGAAATATTCTTTGAAGGTTTTCTTTTCAACGTTTGGGTGATGATGGACTTCCATATCTTAAATTAAATGTTATAGTTTCTTAGGAACTTGTTGGCAGTAGAATAACAAACTCGGTGAACTCCTTTTCCTTGGTATTTACGCTTATCTCTCCCCCATGCGCTTTCGCAATATCATAAATTTAGGCGTAAGAACTTTGTTAATAATAATAAAAGTGAAAATCGAGTCGCGATTTATCCGGCAACAAATTAAATATCTAAGAAATGCTGGTCAATCATTTAAATGTAGTGAGCGGGGATCATTGACTCCAATGAGAAAGGAATTAAATGCATGAAGTCAAAACTATCGTATCATCCAACCGCTTTGAATAAGCATCGTCTGTGGAATTCAGGCAGATGTTGCTCGCATGGGTGCTTTAATGTAAATCTTAAGGAAGCAGTTGACTGCGTTCCACGAGCGGGAAAATTTAATTATTATCTTATCCTGTTTTTCTCGTCTTCGTTCACCGCCAACCGGATTCTCTTCTCCTTCACATTATCATTTCCGAAGTCGTGTAAAAAACTTATTTTAAATGAAGAATAATCAAATATAAAGCGCCCGCGCTCTATCAAATTCTGAGATGGAACGTTAACCGTAAGACGCATTACCTGCGAGTTGAGAATATTCGTTGCATTAAACCGCAAGACAGATTTGATCCCGGATGACCGATGTCAACGAAGAAGATGACAGCGCGCAGGCAATTGACATTTTTCATCATATCACTTAGCATATCATCGACAACATCAGCTCCGGACCTTTGCTGATCAAAAGCCCCATTTGAGCCTGAGATAAATACTATTGCCAAGGGACCCGTAGCTACCGGCCTGTTCGGAAAAGAATGATTGCCCGATCAGGTCAAGCAGCCAGTTATCCGCAATCGAATAGGTGACCGTTGGCAAAATGATGATGGAAGAACCCGATGGCGAAAACATCATGGCCAGCGATGCCTTCAATATCGGCGTAAAAGAGTACGAGGCTTCAGTAAATGCGGTATACCTGAACGGAAAAATATTTTTTGCAGAAAGCGGCGCCGATATTAACTGGGTTATATTAAACAGGCTGTCTTTCCCGACGCTGTTATATAGGCCGGAAACCATCACGTATAGTCCGTCGGCAAAAGCATAGTCAAAAGAAACTGACGCCGCTACCGCGGTTGTGTCTTTCCGGCTCCCATAGGGCGTAAAATAGGAAAGCTCGCCTTTAAATCCTGCTCCCCCGATATTGCCTGCCCATCCCAGCCCGGCGGTATAGTCGCGCTGGAATATGCCGGAAAACAACTGGAAATCGTAGCCCCATTTGTTTAGACGGTACATCAGAGCTGCTACCTGCTGGCTGTCCGTTTTTCCCGGACTGTACGCGAGTTCCAGGGATGATGAATTCTGCAATTGGTATTGGACACGCAGCCCGTCGCTTCCCGGTCTTTCCTCGTAGTCAAAATCAAAATAATTGAAGGTGTTAAAAATGTCATTGGGCGTCCACACCGTATTGATTCCCCAGTTGATCCTTTGTCT
>JAJPJP010000055.1 GCA_021324175.1 Chitinophagia bacterium | reverse complement strand
CTCTGTTTTTTTCTTTTGCGCTGCTCATCAGGCCATCGCGCCTGAGGTCAAAAGGAATTCAGGCTTTAGCGATTCTCGCGCTTGCCGTTCTTTTTCTCTGGTGGCTCTTCGCGCAGGACGATTACCATGGATTCATCAGCCTGACCGAGGAAGGCGTTGTCCTTTTTGCCTATGCGTTACTGGCCACGGTGCTGGCCGAGGGCCGTCCGATGTGGGTATTTACGATGTTAGCGGTTTGCATGCTTTGCCGTTATTCGGGAATAGGATTTATTCCTGCGTTTCTTTTGTACCTGATCCTTGCCAGGCGGGGAAAAGAAGCGATTTGGCTTGCGATAACCGGCCTTGTTTTTTTTCTCGTGTTCTTGCTGATCCCGTTTGGCTGGGTGACCTTGGAAAAACTCATGCACCAGCCGCAGAACTATATCGGGTTTTCGGCTTTGGTATGGAGGGACAGCCCGGCTGTTTATACTTCGGGGCTTGGGCTTGCGCGTTTTTTTATCCCGGGACATATGGAAGCCCTTCACCTGCTGCTGGTCACGTTAAGTTTTTTAATCCCGATTGCATTTGTTATTGCCAGCTACTGTTTTCGACGGCTAATTCGCTATGATTTGGTTCCGCTGGCCGCACTGAAGCTTTCAGTCGTCGTATTTTATAACCTAGTCACCGTCCCTTACCAGTATCTTTTTTATACGTCCGTCTGGGTGAGTCTTTTGATGGCGATCCATATGGGTGAGGGCAGACTTGGAATCAGCAGGTCATGGTCCTGGCAAAAAACGCGTTGATCTCATCGATGTAGCGACGGTCGTTTGAAAGGCGCGGAACCTTATGCTGGCCGCCCAATTTGCCCTTGCTGCGGAGCCAGCTGGCAAAGAGGCCGTTGGGAAGCACCCTGATGACGGGTTTGCGCAGGGCTATATCCTTGTGACGTTTGGCTTCGTAATCACTGTTGACATTTTTAAGCGCATTATCCAGTTCGTAGGCAAAGTGATTGATGTTCTCGGGTTCCTTTTCAAATTCGACAAGCCATTCGTGAGCCCCGTTGAGATCGTTACTGAAATAAACCGGTGCAGCAGTATAATCATTGACGATCGCACTGGTTTTTTCGCTGGCCAGCGCAATTGCTTTGTCCGTATTGTCGACGATCACTTCTTCACCAAAGGCATTCATGAAATGCTTGAGTCTCCCGGTCACCTGTATGCGGAACGGCTTAAGCGAAGTAAACCGGATCGTATCGCCCACCAGGTAGCGCCAAAGGCCGCCGTTCGTATTGATCACGAGGGCATACTGGTGACCGATTTCGACGTCAGCAAGACCGATCGTTTCGGGATTTGCCTTGCCGTATTCTTCAATCGGCATGAATTCCATGAAGATCCCGTGGTCCAAAAATAGCAGCATGCCATCTTCGTCGGGTCTTGCCTGCGCGGAAAAAAATCCCTCGCTTGCGTTATACATCTCGAGATAGTTGATCTCCTTGCCTACCAGCGTTTCGAATTGTTCACGGTAAGGGATAAACGAAACGCCGCCATGTATGTAAAGCTCCAATGAAGGCCATACGTCTGCCAGGCAATCTTTCCCGGTAATCTCCAGGATGCGTTTGATCAGGACAAGGGTCCAGGTCGGAACGCCGGACATTGATGTGACGTTTTCTCGAATCGTGCTTTGCGCCAGCTTTTCAATCTTGTTTTCCCATTCATCGAGGAGGGCTATCTGCAGTTCAGGAGTTCTTATCCAGGTGGACCAGAATGGCGAATTTTGCAGCAGGAGTGCGCTCAGGTCGCCATAATGTGCCTCGGCGTTGAGGTGGCTGATCGTATGGCTTCCCCCGATCACCAGGCCCTTGCCGGTCAGCAGATCGGACTCGGGGTGATATTGGTAATACAAGGTCAGCACGTCTTTTGCACCCTTATAGTGGCAGTCTTCCAGGCTTTCGTCACTGACCGGAATGAACTTGCTTTTATCACTCGTCGTTCCGCTGCTTTTGGCAAACCAGTTGATGGGAGTATTCCACAGGACATTCTGCTCACCCCGCATGACCCGGTGTATATAGGGCTTAATATCGTCATATTCGTGGATCGGGACTGCATTCTTGAACTCCCTGATTGAAAAAATCTTCGAAAAGTCATAACGCCGCCCGAATTCGGTATACTGAGCCGAAGTCACCAGGTGCTGGAGGACTTCGCGTTGAGTTTCAACGGGATTTTCCAACCAGTGTTCTATTTGCCACAACCTAAGCCGGGCCAGGCGCGATATTGCGGGACTAAGTAACCTCATCTGTAGCAAAATAAGAAATACCTGTCATATAAAGAAGAGAAATCGGCGAAGTCTGAAAGCTTCGGCAGGCAGGAAACATAGGCAATTTAGGGGCTCCCGGAACGGAATTCACCAGCCGTTAACACGCACAAAATCCGAAAAATTGATAAAGTCTATAGCGTCTCATTTTTCGCTTCTTCGTGCAGGTAGTCTTTGCGTTTGAGTTCAAAATTGCGGCCCAGGTATAACCTGCGGACCTGTTCGTCGCTCGCCAGTTCTTCTGCTGTACCGTGTTTAAATATTTTCCCATCGATCAGCAGGTATGCCCGGTCGCATATCGACAAGGTTTCGTTGACATTGTGGTCGGTAATCAGGATACCGATGTTTTTGTATTTAAGCCGCGCTACGACGGCCTGGATATCTTCCACGGCGATGGGGTCTACGCCCGCAAACGGTTCGTCCAGGAGGATGAATCGCGGGTCGACGGCGAGCGCGCGGGCGATCTCGGTCCTTCTCCGCTCACCGCCGCTCAACGAATCGCCGTTGTTTTTCCGAACATGATTTAACCCGAATTCCTCGAGCAGGGATTCAAGTTTTTCCTTTTGTTCCACCTTGGTCAGCGTGGTCATTTCGAGAATCGCTTTGACGTTGTCCTCCACGCTGAGTTTTCGAAAAACCGAGGCCTCCTGCGGCAGGTACGCGATTCCCATCTGCGCCCGTTTGTACATGGGCAGCTTGGTGATATTCGATTCGTTCAGAAATACATCGCCCTCATCGGGCTTGATCAGGCCTACGACCATGTAGAATGTTGTCGTCTTGCCAGCGCCGTTAGGCCCGAGCAATCCAACAATCTCACCCTGGCTGACGTTGATAGAAACATGATTCACCACGGTACGGTCGCCGTACCGCTTAATCAGGTTTTCCGTCTGAATGGTCAGGTTCAATCCGAAAAGTTTTGCGCAAAAATACCGGAAGAATCGGTAACTGCGTTTTTTTGAAAATTACTTTAACTATTTCAGTTATGCCCCTAATGAATTAAGTTTGCAAGCTAAAAAAATCAAAAGAGGTTCCTTTTATTCTGCTTGCCGGACCTCTTATTTTGTCTTGTGAACTCATGAAAGTCATCGAACACATCAAACTGGCCAAAAGCACGCAAGTGTCTTTTGAAATCCTGCCTCCGCTTAAAGGCAAGTCGATTAGCTCCATCTATGACCACCTGGACCCGCTGATGGAATTCAAGCCAAGCTTTATCAACGTGACCTATCATCGAAGTGAAACGATGTTCAAAAAGAAACCCAACGGCACATTTGAGAAAATCGAGGTTCGCAAAAGGCCTGGCACGGTCGCCATCTGTGCCGCAATCATGAACCACTACAAGGTCGATGCCGTCCCGCACCTGATCTGCGGCGGTTTTACCCGGAGGGAAACTGAAGATGCACTGATCGATTTGAACTTCCTGGGGATTGACAATGTGCTGGTGCTTCGTGGCGACGCCGCAAGAAATGAATCTTCTTTTGAACCGGAAATCGACGGGCATCATTATGCGATCGATTTGCTGAAGCAGGTCATCAACCTGAACAACGGCATTTATATAGAAGAAGACATCAAGAATGGGGGCAAGACCAATTTTTGCATTGGCGTCGCCGGATATCCTGAAAAACATTTCGAAGCGCCCAACATGAATACCGACCTGAGTTATCTCAAAGCCAAGGTCGAGGCCGGTGCGGAATACATTACGACCCAAATGTTTTTTGACAACAAAAAATATTTTGAGTTTGTCCGCGCATGTCGTCATATCGGGATCGAAGTGCCGGTGGTTCCCGGCCTGAAACCGATAACCAGCAAAAAGCAACTGACCATTTTACCCAAAGTATTCCATGTGGATATTCCTGACGCGCTCTCTGATGAAATTTGCAGGTGCAGGAACGATGAGGACGTCGAAAAAGTGGGAACCGAATGGCTGATTGCGCAAAGCAAAGAATTGAAAGAAGCAGGCGTTCCCGTGCTTCACTATTATACGCTGGGAAAGCCAAAAATCATCGGGAACGTGG
>JAJPJP010000262.1 GCA_021324175.1 Chitinophagia bacterium | reverse complement strand
TTCCGAGCGGACTTGGTTTGAACAGAAATGATATTCAGGCTGTATGCAATTGTTTGGCCTGAAAAACCGAAAAGCTATTGCAATAGTTTACCCTGAGCCGATCCTGAGTACGGTTCCCGGTTTATGTAATTTCATTGAAAAAATTGCTGAACATCATTTTCAGGTAGATATATACACAACGATTTCAGATCAATATGAGCTGCCTTACTTTAACAATTCTAATGTTCATCTTCACCAGCTGAACCATCCTAAATGGTTCAAAAGAAAATTTCCGTTAACCTTTATCCCAAGTAATTTAATTCTCAAATCATTCTTATTTTTTAACTCTTTAACAAAATACAATTTGATTATTGGTGTTGATCCGGCGGGCATCGTTGCGGCGTCTGAGAATAACCCGCTGAATATTCCATTGGCGTATTTTTCCCTGGAATTATTAATCGATGGGGAATTGGATTCAAAAGAGAAGGCGCTCCGTTCAAAAGAAATCGCGGCCTTAAAGAAGACCCGATATTTACTTATTTCAGATGAGGAACGAAAAGAAATTTTTCTTAGATATAATCCTGAGTTTCAGGGAAAAATTATCTATATACCCAATGCTTCAGCCAATACAGAAGAACCCCTGACGGATCTACACTTTCCAAAAAACAAAGTGTTGGTTAATGTGTCTGGGTCAACTGCGGCCTGGACTGGCATAGACAGGATTATAGAAAGCTCGAAAACTTGGGAAGACAACTATCTGTTGGTTATTCACTGCAAGTCCGAGGAAGAAAAGATAATTCTGGCCCAGCGAAACCCGGGTATTTTGGAAAATGAAGAGATTTTTCTGACTTACGGATCTTTTAAAAGGAGCCAGTATAAGAATTTTATTTCCAAAATGGACATTGGGATCGTTTTTTATATTCCTCAGTTTACCGACAGATATGATGGACTTAATTTGCGGTATATCGGCAAATCGTCCGGCAAATTTGCCTATTATCTAATGAGCGGTAAACCGGTCATTGTCAATGATGTGCCATACTATCGACACCTCTTGCAACGTTACAGATTTGGAGTCCTGATTAAGGACACCCATGATAAGGGCGAAATTGCAAAGGCCTTGACAACAATTCACGCCAATTACTCGACGTATTCGAAAGAGGCTTTACGATGTTTTCAAAATGAATTTGACCTCGATCAGGCCGTATCCGATTTCGTCAAGGCGCTTCAACAATGAGAATTGCCATCCTCTCCAGGCCGGGTGACTGTTTCCCGAATATCATATCCCAGGGTTTGAATCACATGCTTGAACAACTGGGAGTCGACAGCAAGATCTTTTATGACGCGATTCCATTGCTCATGCGACTCCTTCCGCTGAATAAGAAGCCGGCTCATTGGGAAAGCAGCTACCATTACCGGCTAAGGAACAAGCTCATGCATCGCTCCCCTGACAGGGAACTTCTCACTGAGTTAAAGTCATACGACCTATTTGTTTTGTCTGAATGTGTCCCAAATGCCTTCTGGAGAAACTACCTGGATATTGAAACCTTTCGCCATCACGTTGGCAATAAACCCATTCTTAGTTACCTGGACGCCTATCTCGAAAACGCGCCCCTGCACAAAAAGATGTGGCTCAAAGCCGATGATTATAATGCGACCAGGTTCGACTACAATTTTTGCCCCTCGTCTGTAACGGAAATCCGGAATGAACCAAATTCGAATTGGTCGGCGATCGGGATAAACCTGGCAGTCTCTGGTCTTCAACCGGCCGTAAAAAGTGGATTTACGGCGGTTCTTGATTTTTCGCAAGAGGGTTATGAATCCTATAGGGAGCAGCAAACCAGGGTTCTTAAGAAGCTGGGCGTTCGGACAATTGCTTTAGAAGGCAGATACACGATCCAGGACATTCGGAAAATTTATGGCGAGGCCGCTGTTTTTTTTATGTCATTTCCCGAGACGTTCGGAATCCCAATCGCTGAATGTTTTTCCTGTGGAACTTTTGTATTTACACCGGAGACCAGCTGGCCCATGTCCTGGCGGCTGAACAAAGAACCGCTTCCATGGGGACATGGCGAATTGCCAGATTGTTTTGCCGTATATCAAAGCGAAGAGGACCTGATCCGGCAGCTAAAACACATCATGGATACCTATGATCCGGCAAAGACGCCTCACGCAGTGTTCAATACATTCACAGATTATTACGACCGTTTTTATCATGGAGATTTGGATGCCCTTCGCGTTGCCTTGAACCGGTTCGGAAAAATTTAATTCAAAGAGCAAAGACTTGTCGAACAAAACAGCCATCATCACTGGAATTTCGGGACAGGACGGTGCTTACCTGGCTTCGCTATTGTTGAATAAAGGGTACGCCGTGGTCGGGTTTGTCCGCAGTTATACGACGGTTGACTTGAAAGGTTTAGAATACCTGCACATTCGAAATCGCGTAATCATCGAAGAATGCGACCTCCTTGATATTTCGCAGATCATCAAGTTGCTTTATCAATATACGCCAACGGAGATTTATAATCTTGCGGCCCAGAGTTCCGTTTCCCTTTCTTTCAAGCAGCCGATTGGCACTTTTCATTTTAACACGATTTCCGTTTTCAATTTGCTCGAAGCCATTAAACTCGTGGAGCGCAATATCAAATTCTACCAGGCGAGCAGCAGCGAGATGTATGGCAGGGTGGAAGAATTGCCCATCACGGAAAAGAGCGTTCTCCACCCGGTTAGTCCCTACGCCATTTCAAAAGCTGCAGCCCATTGGACCTGCATCCATTACAGGGAAAGTTACCAGTTGTTCGTTTGCTGCGGCATACTGTTTAACCATGAATCCTTTCTCCGCAATGAAAATTTTTTTATCAAGAAAGTCATGCGTGACAGCGTCAAGATAAAAAATGGCCAGTTGGACAGACTACTGGTCGGCAATATCGATATCAAGCGGGATTTTGGTTATGCGCCCCGTTATGTAGAGGGTATGCACCTCATGATGCAGTCGCAGACGCCAAAAGACTATATCCTCTGCTCAGGACAATCGACCAGCCTGCGATCCATCCTGGAGCACGTATTTAGTAAGCTTGGTATTGATCGTGATTATTATGCGATTACCGCGGAGCTTTACCGGCCGGCAGACATTGATGATATGTACGGAAATTCATCGAGTGCAAGGAGTGAGCTGGGTTGGGATTATCAAATGACGCTGGAAGAAATGCTTGACACCCTGTTGACGGAAGAATTGAACCGGACTCCTATATTGAATAGAAAATAACTGAAGAATTGAAGAAAGTCCTTGCCATTGTCCCTTTTGAACATATTTACCCGCCGATGAGTGGGGGCGCCCAGCGTTGCATGAATATCCTGGACCAGCTCTCCCGGCGCTTCGACACCACGATCATCATCCACCAGGATGAAGATTCCCTCATGGAAGCGCGCAGGGAATATCCGGGCTTGCAACGAAGCCGGTTTATTTATACAAAAGACGCGCCTAAGCCACGTGACATTTTTTCCCTTGCGCCAGTAAGAATTCAAAACGCCCTTCGTTATCGATATTGGAACCGTTCTCTAAAAGGAAGCGCCGGCGGTGACTACCTGAAAATCTATCCCGTTCTCAAGGCCCTGTTTAAAAAACAGAGATTCGACTATTATGTGCTCGAAGATATTTCCGTAATCCGGCTTGCGGGACTGATCAGGCGATATTTTCACAAGGCCCGCATTATTTACGATGCTTATAATATCAATAGCAAGCTGGCCATGCCCCAGAATGGAGGCGTTGAAAAAGAGAGCTTTTTGGACCTTAGATTTACGGAATCCCATTTGTCTGACTTTGTCACTGACGTATTTACCTGCAGCGCGCAGGACCTGGAAGAATTGACTTTGCTTAATCAGCACAAGATTTCCGGAGCTGTCATTCCCAACGGCGTGAAACCTGATGATGATCAGGCGATCATCCCTGGTGGCTCGATGGAAGATAATCAGATCCTATATTGCGGATCCCTCGATTATCAACCTAACCAGGAAGGCATGATCTGGTTTTGCGAGAAGGTCATGCCGTTGATCCTGACTTTGAATCCCTCAGCAACCCTGATGGTCGTCGGCAAAGGGGATCCAGGGAAAAGATTAACGGAACTTTTCAAGGGCCCTGGCATCCGTTTTATCGGTATGGTGGATGACACGACTCCGTATTACCGGAAAGCAGTCCTGGCGATAGTTCCTTTGAATACAGGCAGCGGCACCAGGCTCAAATTACTCGAGGCGATGGGCCGGCGGAAAGCTGTGGTTGCCACAAGTGTGGGAGCAGAAGGCATCAAATACCAAAATGGAAAGAACATTTTGATCGCTGATGACCCCGCATCATTTGCCTCGGCAGTCAATCGCCTTCTCAAAGACAGGTCGCTTGTCGAGTCTATAGCATCATCTGCCCATACTCTGGTCAGAGAAAACTACGATTGGAATATTGTGGGCTCCAAAATGGAAGCCTATTTAAATAACTAGAAGGATTGTTGGAACCCCTCGCTATCGATAAAAACTTGTCGCTGGACGTTTCCAGACCCGGAGTGCGTACCCAAAAACTGGGCTTTATTGCTCAATTGGACAGCTTCCGGTTTTTTGCGGTTTTCCTTGTTATCGTTTCACATTGGTTACCCGATTTGTTCGTCAATAAAGTACCTAACGGTTATCTCGGAGTCACATTTTTCTTTGTTCTAAGCGGGTACCTGATCAGCTCGAATCTGCTTCTGGCGAAAAAGGCTGTTATGGACGGCCGGCTTGCAGGCGGCGCAGCCCTGGGTAATTTTTACGCGCGGCGTTTCCTGAGGATTTTCCCGCTTTACTATTTTACGCTTTTTCTGATTTGGGCCCTCAACAAAAACATTTACGAGCATAATTTTTTGTGGTACATTTTATATGGCAGCAATATTCTTTTTTATGTACAGAGGCATTGGCAGGAATCACTTTCACATTTCTGGTCCCTGGCTGTCGAAGAGCAATTTTACCTGGTTTGGCCGATGCTTATGCTCATGGTTCCTTCCCGCTTGCTCAAGCCCTGCCTGATCATCGTTGTTGCGTCCAGCATCTGCTATAAGTTGCTGACCATGGTGGTTTTTCCGACACCTTTCGGCGATATCCTGACATTTGCGGCTCTTGACTCTTTCGGCCTGGGCGCTTTGCTTGCCTACATGCAAATCTTTAAAAAGAATTTTCGATTACTGGATTTTGCGAATATCCGATGGGCATTCATTCTGATCATTGTTGCATTTGTATTGGCCATTATCGGCCAAAGACTTTTGCTTTATTTCACATGGCCCTATTTCTCCACCCTCCTGATCGCAAAGGCCTACACCGGCTATCGGGGTTTTGTCGGTTATTTGCTCAATAACCGGATTCTCCGGTATTTTGGCAAGATCAGTTATGGGATTTATGTATACCACAATTTTATTCCGTGGTTTTTTCGCTGCCTGCGGGGAACGGAAACGCAATATCCCATTTCATTAGTTCCCCTGTTGAAAGATTGGCATCCGTCGACGATCATCCTGCTGGTAACTCAATTCTGTTTTCTTATCGGCGTCACGTCGATTTCATGGTTTTGCCTGGAAAAGCCCATCAACGAGCTCAAACGATATTTCTAGTTCGTCATGAACGAAAATGCTCCTTTAGTCAGCGTACTGATGACGGCCTATAACCGGGAAAAATATATTTCGGCTGCCATGGAAAGTGTGTTGGCATCCTCATACAAGAATTTTGAACTGATCATCGTGGATGATCGGTCAACCGACGCAACCTTGGAAATTGCCCGGCGATATGAAGCGAGCGACAAGCGCGTGAAAGTCTATCGTAATGACACCAACCTCGGCGACTACCCCAACCGGAACAGGGCCGCAGGACTTGCCGCTGGTAAATACCTGAAATATGTTGATGCTGATGACTACATTTATCCATGGGGCCTGGACCTGCTTATAAGCATGATGGAAGCCTTTCCGCAGGCAGGCTGGGGTTTATGTTCATTGGAACAAGATGTCGAAAAGCCATTTCCGTTCGAATTGACGCCAAAGGAAGCCTATTCCTACCATTACACCGGACCGGGTTTGTTTCACAAAGCCCCGCTTTCCTCGATCATCAAGCGCGAAGTTTTTGAGGAAGCTGGAGGCTTTTCTGCGATCAGAATGGCGGGAGATTTTGAGATGTGGCACCGGCTGGCACAGCGATATAAGGTCGTGCTGATGCCAGGGGGAATCGTGTGGTACCGGGAGCATGGAGAACAGGAAATAAATGATTTTCATAAATACGCCCGCGTCTATGAAGAAATACTCGCAAAATATCTTCAGGATAAGGATTGCCCATTGGACAAGGAGACTGTCGCGAAAGTATTTGCCCGCCGAAAGAAAACGCTAAAAAGGAGCCTTTCTACAAACCTTCTGAGACTTCGCTTTGAAAGAGCCCGTGAGATCGGAGAACAACTGAAACTCTACAAGTGAACGCCCGTTTAAAATATTTTGTTGATAATCCCTTTCGAGTCTTTACGGTTTTGATTACCAAGCTGCCATATTTCAAGTTTATCCGCGATACGTCAGACTACCAGAACCGGATCAACTTTGATTTTTGGTTCAAGCAAAAAATCCTGAACTGGGGGGGAAATCGAAAAGCCTATTGGCCTGTACACTGGACAAGCCAGGTGTATGACACCGAAAACATTCTAGTCGGCGTTGACAGTTATCCTGGCATTATGAGGGGATGTTATATCCAGGGAAAAGGCGGCATCTCGATCGGGGACTATACCCAGATTGCCCCAAATGTCATTATTGTGAGCGCCAACCACGACGTTTATGACAGCAGGAAGCATAACCCCGAGCCTGTGCGAATCGGAAAGTATTGCTGGATCGGTGCCGGGGCGAAAATCATGCCTGGCGTAACACTGGGCGATTGGACAATTGTCGGAGCAGGTGCAGTGGTAACCAGATCTTTCGAAGAGGGATATTGCGTTCTTGGTGGCATACCTGCAGGCGTGATAAGAGAATTGGATAAAACGCTGTGTGATCCTTATGCCAATAAAATTTTATACAACGGTTATATTCGATCTGACAGATTTGAGGCATACAGAAAGAAGCATCTAAAAGTATAATGATCACTATTGTTGACTATGGCGTGGGCAACCTCGGATCCATCCGAAACATGCTGAAAAAAGTAAATGGTGACGCAGAGATCGCATCAGACGAATCGAAAATCATGGACGCGACGAAACTCATCTTGCCGGGCGTGGGCGCATTCGATACCTGTGCCAGAAAGCTTCGCGAATCCGGCCTGCTGCCTGTGCTTAATAAAAAGGCGCTGGAAGAGAAAATACCTTTGCTCGGCATTTGCGTAGGCTGTCAGCTCTTAATGGAAAAGAGTGAGGAGGGAAGTGAGCCCGGGCTTGGCTGGGTAAGAGGCGAAACCGTTCGGTTTGACCCGCAGCGTTTGAACGACAAACTAAAAATCCCTCATATGGGATGGTCAGAGGTGGAAATCAATCAGAGTTCAGGCTTATTTGCAGACATGTTTGCCGAGCCAAGGTTTTATTTTGTTCATTCCTATTACCCGCAGCCTGCAGATTCATCCGATGTGCTGGTTTATGCGAACTATGGATACCGTTTTGCGGCGGGCATAGCCCGCGGCAATGTCATGGGTGTCCAGTTTCACCCTGAAAAAAGCCATAAGTTCGGGATGAAGCTGCTCAATAACTTTATGGAAAACTTTTAATGAAGCGTATCCGCGTCATACCTGCCTTGCTGATTCAAAAAAAGGGCCTGGTGAAGTCGGTCCGTTTCAAAGACCACAAATACGTAGGGGACCCGATCAATGCAGTCAAAATCTTTAATGAAAAAGAGGTTGACGAAATTGTGGTATTAGATATTTCGGCGACTGTTGAAAAAAGGCCACCGGATATCCGACAGATCCGGGAAATTGCCTCGGAAGCTTTTATGCCGCTCGGCTACGGTGGAGGAATTACCCGGCTGGATGAAATCAGGGATCTGATTGCTGCGGGCATCGAAAAAGTAATCATCAATACGGCGGCCTTCCTAAATCCCGATCTCATCCGCGAGGCGTCAGCGTACGTCGGGAGTCAAAGCGTCGTCGTTTCAATTGACGCAAAAAAGAATTTATTCGGGAAATACAAAGTATATGTTGCCAATGGCACCAAAAACACAGGATTGGATCCTGCCGAATACGCTGCAAGCATGGAGAACGCCGGCGCAGGTGAGCTCCTGGTGAATTCGATCGATAAAGACGGGACATTTGAAGGATACGATACGGAGCTCATCACCAGGATCAGTGAGGCGGTTCGCATCCCTGTCGTGGCCATCGGCGGCGCTTCCTCGATCGATGATTTTGTATTGGCTGTCAGACATGGGGCTTCCGCTGTATCTGCAGGCAGCATGTTTGTCTTCCAACGGCCCCATCGCGCGGTGCTGATCAGCTATCCATCGCAGGCGGAACTAAAAAATAAACTATTTAACCAGTTCAGTTGAAAACATGATCAAGGGAAAGAATGAACCAGGGTTTCAACAGTGTTCGCTGACCATCATGGATAACATCGCTGATCCCGATATCGTGTTTGACCAACAGGGGATCTGCAATTATTACTATGATTATAAAAAAGCTGAAGAGGACTATGTGCTGAAGGGTGGGGCGGGGGAACTCAAACTGGCAGAGCTTTCGGCGTCCATAAAGAAAGCCGGAAAGAATAAAGCTTATGACTGCCTGATCGGAATGAGCGGCGGCGTGGACAGCACCTATGTGGCGTGGCTCGTCAAGCAACTCGGCCTGCGACCTCTTGCAGTTCACCTGGACAACGGCTGGGATTCCGAATTGGCGGTAAAAAATATTGAAAATATTATTACCCGGCTGGGATTTGACCTGTTTACGCTCGTGATCAATTGGGAGGAATTCAGGGATATCCAGCTTGCCTATCTTCGAGCCTCAGTCGTTGATATAGAAGTCGTATCGGACCATGCGATTTTTTCCACGATGTTCAAGCTGGCCAAAGAACACAATATCGGCTATATCATCAGCGGAACCAATGTGGTTACCGAAAACATCATGCCTCCAAGCTGGCTTTATAATAAGCTGGATTCCTCAAACCTCAGGGACATCCATAACCGGTATGGGACGATGAAACGCAAAACCTATCCTGTTCTCGATTTTAGAAAATATGTCTATTATTCCGCAGTCCTGAAACTATCCCCCATTTCGATTCTGAACTATGTTGACTACAACAAAAAAAAGGTCAAGGAGATGATAAAACAGGAACTGGACTGGAGGGATTATGGCGGGAAGCATTATGAATCGATCTTTACCAAATTTTACCAGGCCTATATCCTGCCGGAGAAATTTGGAATCGACAAACGAAAAGCACATCTTTCCACACTGATCTGCTCGGGCCAAATGACCAGAGCGGAGGCGCTCGCGGAAATGGAACAGCCCCTCTACAGCGCCCGAGACTTGCAGGCAGATAAGGAATATGTTTTGAAAAAATTTGGATTGTCGGAGTCAGCGTTCGATCATATCATGCAAACGCCTCCCCGCAAACATTCGGATTTTAAAATGGACAAGCATCTGAAACAAGCTTACATGCAATTGTTGAAAAAAACGGAGCCGCTGAGAAAAGCCGTTAAGAAAATTGTGTCCAGATGAGTCAGGTATCGAAGATAAAATTTGCGATCGCCGGATGCGGAAGAATTGCGCAGCGGCATGCAGAGCATATTGCCCGCGTCGGCGAACTTACCGCCGTTTGCGATATCGTGAAATCCAAAGCCGATGCGCTCGCTTCCCTGTACAAGGCGGAAACCTTTCCCGATGTTGAAGACATGCTCAGGAGCGCCGACGCGGACGTCGTCGCGGTTTGCACGCCAAACGGACTTCATGCAATGCACAGCATCAGGGCATTGGAAAAAGGTTTTCACGTTCTTTGTGAAAAACCCATGGCATTGACTTCTGAGGATTGCCGGCGCATGATCAATACAGCGAGTGATACAGGAAAGCAGCTATTTATCGTTAAACAAAATCGATTCAACCCCCCGGTTGCGGCCGTAAAAAAAGTTGTAGATGAAGAGAGGCTGGGGAAAATCCTCAGTGTCCAGTTGAACTGCTTTTGGAATCGGGATACAGAATATTATCGAAATTCATGGAAGGGAACCAGAGACCTTGACGGCGGAACACTCTTCACGCAGTTCAGCCATTTCATCGATCTTTTGTATTGGATGGTCGGCGACATCGTTGAAGTAAAAGGGTATTCGGGCAATTTGGATCACCCGGGCGTAATCGAGTTTGAGGACACTGGCGTTTTGGCGATTCGCTTTGCGGGAGGCGCGATTGGCACAATTAATTATACAGTAAACAGCTTCCAGAAAAATATGGAAGGTTCGATTACATTATTTGGAGAGCGGGGCACCGTAAAGATCGGCGGTCAGTACCTCAATGAACTCGAGTACCAGAATATTGAGAATTATAAGATAACAGACCTGCCTCCCGGGAATCCTGCAAACAATTACGGTCAGTACCAGGGATCCATGTCGAACCACGACAAAGTTTACAAGAATGTGATTGACGTACTCAATGGCCATGATGTCATTGCCACCAGTGGTTACGATGGCCTGAAAACCGTCGAAATCATCGAAAAGATTTATTCCAACTCTACCCGGATATGAACAGCAATTTCAAATCAGTCGGAATAGCTGACGACGTTCAGCTTGGTGAACATGTCAATATCGTCCAGCCGGTGAACCTGTATGGATGCGTGATCGGTAAGAATTCTTTTATAGGCCCCTTCGTAGAAATTCAGCGTGACGTCAGGATTGGACAGAGATGCAAAGTGCAGTCTCATTCTTTTATCTGCGAATTGGTCACTATCGGAGATAATTGTTTTATCGGGCACGGTGTGATGTTTATCAATGACGTGTTTTCGGATGGAGGACCCTCGGGGGGCGACAAGTCCAAGTGGAAGCCAGCCCTGGTTGGCAACCGGGTTTCAATCGGGTCCAATGCTACCATTTTACCTGTGACGATATGTGATGATGTCGTGATCGGCGCCGGGGCGGTTGTCACAAAAGATATCGATGAACCGGGGATATACGCCGGTAACCCGGCCAAACTCCTCAGGACACTTTAATTACTTTTACCGCACATGAAAGTTCCTTTTGCAGATCTGAATGCGCAATACCGCTCAATTAAACCTGAGATCGATTCCGCGATTGCCTCAGTCATTGCTGAATCTGCTTTTATCGGCGGACATTTTGTAAAGGACTTTGAAGATCAGTTCGCAAAAGCCTGTGGCGTGAAGCATGTCATTGGTTGCGGCAATGGAACCGACACACTTTATGTAATCATGAAAATGCTCGGCATTGGATCAGGAGACGAAGTGATTACGCCGGCCAATAGCTGGATATCCAGCTCCGAATCGATCACCCAGGCGGGGGCGAATCCTGTTTTTGTCGATGCAGATGCCGATTATTTCAGCCTGGATGAGTCACTGGTGGAATCGAAAATAACCAACCGGACAAAAGCAGTCATAGCAGTCCATCTTCACGGCCAAATGTGTGAAATGGATAAGTTAAAAGCCATTTGCGAAAAACATGGACTGTTTCTGATCGAAGATTGCGCACAGGCGCATTTTTCCGAATACGGCGGTATCATTGCCGGCCTGTTTGGCGCAGCGGGTTCATTCAGTTTCTATCCCGGCAAAAACCTGGGGGCTTACGGGGACGCCGGTTGCATCATCACAAACGATGATAAACTGGCGGAAAGATGCCGGATGTATGCCCGGCATGGCGCTCTCATAAAACATCAACATATTATTGAAGGAGTCAATAGCCGTCTTGATGGTCTTCAGGCCGCTATTCTCTCCGCTAAATTGCCACACCTCGGTTCATGGACGGCAAAGCGCATCGAATGCGCCGCCCATTACAACGAACGCCTGGTCGGCATCGGTTGTATCGTCCTACCCGCGGTCAGGAGCAAGACCAAGCATACTTTTCATTTGTATGTGATTCGCGCGGAACGACGGGACGACCTGGCAAAATTTCTGCAAGGCCAGGGAATAGAAACGTCGGTTCATTACCCGACGCCGCTGCCATTTTTGCCAGCCTACAGTTACATGGGACATAAACGATCTGATTTCCCGGTAGCTGCTAAACTGCAGGAAGAAATATTGTCACTGCCGATCTACCCGGAGATGCAGGGGGAGATGATCGACTACGTGGCAGAAAATATAAAAAACTTTTATCGTAACTGATCATTCATGCCTTCTCTTGACAATCGCGTTATCCTGATCGTATCGCCCCAGGCCTGGGGCAAGATGCTTCTATCAAAGCATCACTACGCCATCGAGCTCGCTGAGCGAGGTAATGTGGTCTATTTTCTAAATCCGCCGTCAAATACGAAAATAGATTCGAAAGATGGTGTTGAGATCCTGCCATCAAAGATCGCAGACAGTCTCTTTTTCATTAATCATAAACCCTGGTTTGCGCAACGGCTGAAATTTCATGCATTACCCTTGTTCCACGCGTTGATGAGGGCCCACGTTAAAAAAATATTGAAAAAGATACCTCATCCTTTAGAGATCGTGTGGTCATTTGACCTGGGGAATTATTATCCTTTTTCTCTTTTCGGCAAAGCGCCATTAAAAATATTTCACCCGGTTGATGAGCCGCAGAATACGACTGCCATCCGGTCTGCCGCCGGCTGCGACATTATTTTCTCCGTGACGCGTGAGATTGTCGAGAAATACCATGATTTTTCTGTACCCAGGTTTGTTATCAATCACGGCGTCTCGGCAAAGTTCCTGGATGTCCCCTCGATTGGTCATGACGTCCACGCCATGAAGCGAGTAGGGTTTTCGGGCAACCTTTTACGAAATGATATTGATAGGGAGACCGTAAAGACCATTGTCGAACAAAACCCACAACTCTACTTCGAGTTTTTTGGCAGCTACACGGATGCGCAATCCAATATTGGCGGAGCCCAGCATGCCGAATCCGATGCCTTCATTGCCTTTCTCCAGGAAAAGGATAATGTCAGGTTGCACGGGGTTGTTGGTGAAAGCCAACTGGCCGAGAACCTCCACCAGATGGACATCTTTCTCATCTGCTACGATATCGAAAAGGACCAAAGCAAGGGAACAAACTATCATAAGATTATCGAATACCTCAGTACAGGCAAGGTGATTGTTTCCAACAACGTTACAGCCTATAAGGACCATCCCCAGCTTGTTACCATGACCAGGGAGAGAAACAATAACATGGAACTGCCCGAATTATTCAAGCGGGTTGTCGCGGGCTTAGAAGAGTATAACAACCCCGAAATGCAGGCGTTAAGAAAAAGTTTTGCCCGTGACAACACCTATCAAAAACAGATCGACCGGATTGAGGCGAGACTTCCGGAAAAAAAGAAATTGGAAGCCGAAATCCAGCCTGCATGAGCCGAAAAATCAGGATAGCGATAGTCAATTCTCATCCCATCCAACATTTCTGTCCGCAATATGTGAGTCTGGCCAGATACCCTGGAACTCAGCTAAAGGTTTTTTTCGGTTCTGCTTTGGGACTCAAACCTTATCAGGATGACCAATTTGGAGGCGAAGTTTCATGGACGAACCTGCAATTGGACAAGTTTGACCATGAGTTCCTCAACGGCGACCAGGTCCTTGACGTCGGCGCCAAACTTGATGCGGAAAATCTGGGCGAAAGGCTTGAAGAATTCCAGCCAGATATAATAATCACCTATGGTTATTTTCAGCGCCTTCAAAGAAGGGCCACCCGATGGGCGGCAAAAAAAAAGGTAAGGATTGCCTATATATCAGACAGTGAACTGGTCCATCAAAGGAGCCTCCTCAACAAGAGCGTCAAATATTTGTTCCTGCGATGGTATTTTTCAAGAATCGACTGGTTTCTCACGGTAGGTGATCTTAACGAGGCTTTTTACCGCTTTTACGGAGTTCGCCCGGGTAAGATGATCAGGATGCATTTCCCCATTGATAAAAACCTTTATGAGCAGAGATACCGGGAACGAGCAGAACTTTCGGTAAAAGCCAGGATAAAATACAATATCGGCCAATCCGATTTGGTATTATCCGTTGTCGGCAAGCTGGTACCCTGGAAAAGACAGGGCGACATCATTGACGCACTGATAGAATTGGAGGTTGCAGGCGTAAATGCTCATTTGCTTCTGGTCGGCTCAGGCTCCCTGCGCGAAGAACTGGAAAAAAAGTCGGCCAGCCTTTCAAAGGCCAAAGTTCACTTTACAGGATTTGTCGACCCGGAAGAATTGCCGGCGATCTATGCGGCGACTGACATTTATGTTCATCCTGCGGAAAAGGAGCCGCACTCCCTGGCAATCAGCGAGGCGATATATATGGGCTGCCCCATTGTGCTCAGTGACCGCTGCGGGAGTTCGGGACCTGGCGATGATGTCCAGGCGTTGAAAAATGGATATGTCTACAAGTGTGGTCATATCGCCGACCTCTCTGACAAGATCCTCAAACTCGCCAAAAATATCGCGCTTCGCAGGGCATTTGGCAACTGCTCGCACGAAATCGCCGTTGAATTTCAAAAAAGGGCGCATGGGGAATTTATGTCGGACCTCGTCTTAAGTCTTCGATGATGGTATCCAGGATAAAATTCTTCATACGGAATTTATTGTGCAATGACTTTGTCGGTGGCATCATCCTGGCATTTTTTAGAAAAACTGTTCCCGATATCCGGTGGCCCGGCTTCAGATTCTATTTGAGAGAAAGCGGGACCAGCAGGAAAAATGTGGCTTCGATATTCTGGGGGTTTTATGAAGCAGCTGAAATCCGGTTGATTGAAAAATATTTTGAAGGTAACACGGACATCGTTGAACTGGGGGGCAGCCTGGGTGTGGTTTCGGCGCATATTATGTCCAAATTGCGACCCGGAAAAAAGTTCATCGCAGTGGAAGCCAATCCCCACCTGGTAAACAACCTGCTGTTGAATGTCGAACGATTCAAAAAAAATGGTACCCATTTTGGCATACGGAACAATGCCATTCAATATTTTGTAGAGCAGGCCAGATTCCATATTTCAGCCGATACGACGGGAAGCAGGGTGGGCCTTGCAACTCCAGACAATTTGCACGGCGTTTCAATACCGGCCACCACCCTGTCGCAAATAGTCAACCAGGAACTGCTTGACAATTTCTCCCTGGTATGCGACATCGAAGGATCAGAAATTGAAGTGATCCTGCTGGACGCCGGAGCACTGAGTAAATGCGCAAACTTATTTATTGAACTGCACGAAGTAGAATACAACAATGTTCGCTACACGCCTGACGAGATGCTTGCCAGATTGGTTGGCGATCACGGTTTCAAAGCACTGGCCAGGCAGGGGAACGCGGTATATTTAACAAAGTAGCAGAACCTGAAACAAATCTCCAAAATACCGGGTTTAAGTCCATGAGGCTATTGATCGTCGGTTCAGATAAGATATACGCGATTGAGAATTTTTATGCGAAATATATTGCCGAGCAGGGCGTAGAAGTTCAACTATTTACCGCGCAGAATTTTTTTTATGACTACTACCAGCGATCCCTCGCCAACAAACTAATATACAAGACAGGATTTTCTTCAATCATCAGGCAAATCAATGACCGCTTAATAAAAGTCGTAGAAGAATTCAAACCCGAAGTAGTTTGGGTTTTTAAGGGAATGGAGATTACTCCTGAATGCCTTTTGTCAATTAAGGGAAAAAATATCATGCTCGTCAACTATAATCCCGACAACCCGTTTATTTTTTCAGGTAAGGGCAGCGGAAATAAAAATGTTCGACGCTCAATACCGCTATATCACCTGCATTTTACATACGACGCTTCAACCAGGTTAAGGCTTGAAAAAGAGTTCAACGCATTGACGGCGATGCTTCCCTTTGGATTTGACGTCTCAGAAGATATATATCAAAAGTGCCAGGCGCTGCCGGAGTACAATAAAATCTGCTTTTTGGGAAATCCCGATGAACCCAGGGC
>JAJPJP010000383.1 GCA_021324175.1 Chitinophagia bacterium | reverse complement strand
GGAGACGAGCTCACTTATTATCTGGATCCAAATACCTATTATATTCTAAAACTGGATACCAAGGCGACTATTTCGGGCAAGGATATATCGAACAGCAGCTCGTATTCGAATTACAAGAAAACAGATTTCGGGTATGTCCTGGCAAATACCATATCCACCACCAACATGGGTTATGACATTACGATCAATTACAACAAAATCGAGATCAATAAAGAGATCGATCCAAAGATCTTTGCGATGCCAAAATAATAAACCGGCAAGGATCAAATCTAAATACGCAGATCTGTCGTAGACGATCGTGATGAAATCAATTTTGGCTAATCTTTCAGCAAATCGGGGCGTCGATCCCTTGTCCGTTGCAGGGAAGATTCATGGCGCCATTCTTCCACTTTCTGCGGATCACCCCCCAGCAATACTTCCGGCACAGTCCAGCCACGAAAATTGGCCGGGCGGGTATATACCGCAGGGGCAAGCAGGTCATCCTGAAATGAATCGGATAACGCCGAAGTCTCATTGTTGAGCACACCAGGAATAAGTCTTCCTATGGCGTCAACAAGAATCGCAGCGGCCAATTCACCGCCGCTTAGAACATAATCCCCCACCGAGATTTCCTTTGTCACAAAGTTTTCCCTGATGCGTTGATCAATTCCTTTGTAGTGCCCGCATACAATAAGAAAATGATTCTTCAGGGACAACTGGTTTGCCATTTTCTGCGTCAGCTTCTCGCCATCTGGCGTCATGAAAATGATTTCATCAAATGGGTTTCGCGCTGCCAGTGCTTCTATCGCGTTGGCCAATGGCTCGCACATCATGACCATCCCTGCCCCCCCTCCATATTGATAGTCGTCCACCTGGCCATGAGAGTTTATTGCCCAATCGCGCAGGTTATGCACCCCGATCTCCAGCAAATTCCTGTCCCTTGCCCTTTTCAACATGGAGTGAGCAAAAGGGCTTTCGAGTAATCCAGGCAATACGGTCAGAATGTCTATTTTCATGGCACAAATATAGCATTGGAACAAAAAAGACATCCTTGATGTCGCCATTTCTATGAGTACCATATTAATTACCGGAGGAACAGGCCTGATCGGGAGCGCGCTTGCAGTAAAACTGATAGCAGAGGGTCATCATGTCGTTACGCTTACCCGAAAAAAAGGAAAAGTTGAACAACGCTTGGCCGGTTTGTGCGAGGAAGCCATATGGGACATCAATTCCCGCCAGGTCGATGAAGTTGCGATTGCGAAAGCAGATTATATTATTCATCTTGCAGGTGCAGGCATCAGCGAAAAAAGATGGACCGACAAGAGAAAAAAAATCATCAGGGATAGCCGAATTAAGAGCAGCGAGTTAATCGCACATGCGCTCCATGTCATTCCGAACAAAATCCGAGCTGTAGTCTCAGCGTCTGCCGTAGGATGGTATGGCCCGGATATTGCATCGTCCGCTGGTAAGTCATTTAATGAAACCGCCGCCCCGGGTAATGATTTTCTTGGTGAAACCTGCCGTCTTTGGGAACAAAGCATCGGCGAAGTCGCCAGGCAGGGCACGCGGCTGGTCATTGTAAGAACGGGCATTGTGCTGGATAATAAAGGCGGGGCACTCCCTGAATTCAGAAAATCGCTGAGACTGGGAATTGCCGCGATTCTGGGAAGTGGAAAACAAATGATCAGTTGGATACATATTGACGATCTTTGCCGAATCTATTTGAAAGCGATTGACGACGAAAATATGATTGGTACGTTTAATGCGGTCGCGCCAGCTCCCGTATCAAACAGATCGCTGACACTTGAACTGGCGCGCCGGGTCAGGGGTCCAAATTTCCTGGCTGTGCACGTACCCGCATTTGCTTTAAGAATTATTTTTGGTGAAATGAGTATTGAAGTGCTCAAGAGCTGTTCTGTGAGCGCAGAAAAAATAATGGCTAAAGGTTTCAGGTTTTTATATCCGGACATCGAAAGCGCATTGAATGCCTTGCTTCGAAGACCTCGCGGCTCGGGCAGCGCCAGGGATGAATAATTTGATGCTTGATCAACAACAACACAACCTCAATGAAAATAAAACTTCTGACTCCACTCCTATGCGCCTTTGCAATGCAGGCTGCTGGCCAGACGGCTCACGGCCTGAAGGCGACTATTTGGTTTCAATACAACAGGACTCTCAACGATCCTACGCTCGGAAACAACCATTGGAGCGTAGGAACGGGACTCGGATGCTCGTGGTTTAACAAAACAATGTTCAGGCCGGTTATCGATCTGACATTCGACTGGTATCCGCTGGACAACAAGTCCTATTTGCAGGAAGCACAACAATCGATACCAACCGTGAGGCATATGACGAATGCATTGGCCGGCCTGTCGTTCGCGCCGGCACGGCTTATTTACTTTTCGCTGGTTATGGGTCCCAGTTATACCGGAAAGCAAACCTTATTCGGAATAAAACCTTCGCTTGGATTTTATTTTTCAAACCGGCAACGGCTCACCTTTAAATTTTCATGGCTTAGAGTCTTTCATCGAACAGAAAACAGCGAATTTACCGGAGAGTCGTTTGCCCTGGGCATACCTTTTTTATGAAACCGATTTAGTCTAACCACCTAAAGGTCGCGACGGTTATAAAACCAGAAACCGAAAATCCACGTGACGACCACGAGGGCTAAGGTATACCCGACATGGTATTTTATAGCATCCAGGGCGGCCTTGTAACCTGATTCGTCAAACCTTCCGACAAAAGCCGGTACCGGTAACAGCTTTTGTGAAATTTCAAGTGGAAAATATTCGCCAATATGAGTCTTGTATTTGTACTTAAGCACATTTACCGCGATTGGTTCGAGGACAATAAAGTAGAATGAGAATACTGCCAGTGAAATAAAGGACTTGCGAAGAAACAGGCCGACGAGAAAGGCCAGCGATAGCTGCGAAAAAGTCTGAAGCGCAAAAAGTCCGATATAATAAATTAAATCCAAATGATTGGCCGACTTGTCCTCAGTGTTGGTGACGCCGAGTATGAACGCTACTACTGCGTACAATAGAGTTACCATAGACGTTAACAACAGGACATCAATCAACTTTGCGCTCATAAAATCATTGCGACTCCATCCATCGATAATGTTCTGGCGGTTGGTTTTGTAGCTGTATTCGTTGGTGATCAGCATGATCACAACGATGGCGGGGATAAAAACGAAAATCGAAGAAAAATAGGCGACGGTGCGCCAAACCTCGGGGAAGGCAAAGGGGTTTCCAATGAGCGCCTTTAGAATTTGCGAACGCCTGTTGTTGTCCTGCGAAATGATATTGTCATAAATGCCGTGAAAAATATAATTTATGCCCGGATAAGTCAGGGCCGTAATACCCATAACCCACCAGAACGCTGGATACCACCTTATCTTAAGCCATTCAGTCCTTAATATCCGCTGCATAGTAAAATGATTGTATTTAATTCCCCGTAAGTTCAAAAAACCTGGCTTCCAGTCTTTTTTTCTTGAGAACCAAATGGTTCAAAGTAATGCCACGAGAAAAGCAGAACTGGTTAATTTCATCCAGCCTTGACGTGCCCTTGTCAAGATAAAGATGGCAGTAGTTACCTTCACGTTTGAACTTGGAGAGCGGCTTATAATCTGCGATGGCTGATTCCAGTTTGTCCATCTCCCGAGATCCGATTTCGACAATATCCTCGTCCAGCAGGACGTCATCGACGTGTCCTGTAGTCAACAAGTCTCCTTTCTTCAAAATCGCGACGTGGGTACAAATTTTTTCGACTTCATCGAGAAGGTGGCTGGCAACAATGATGGTATAACCTTTTTTGCTAAGTTCGATGATAAGCTCCCGCATTTCCGCTATGCCAACAGGATCCAGTCCGTTGGTTGGTTCGTCAAGGACAAGGACCTTAGGGCTGCCCAGGAGAGCGCCCGCGATCGCCAGGCGCTGCTTCATGCCAAGACTATAGCTATTGAAGCGATAGTTTCTTCGCTCAAAAAGCTTGACCTTTTTTAGGACGTCGTCAATGGCGGCTTTACCGCCCCGGCCGCTAATACTCTGGGTGATCTTAAGGTTATTGGCCCCCGACAGGTAATGATAAAAATTTGGTGTTTCAAGCAGCGAACCGATTTTCATTCGTTGTTGGGGTGAACCCGGTGCGCCGAACCACAGAAAATTGCCTTCGTCTGGTTTGAGCACGTCCAGAATTACGCTAAGCAAGGTCGTCTTGCCACTGCCGTTAGGTCCGAGGATACCAAATACCGCGCCTTCGGGCACCTCAAAAGAAACTCTGTTAAGCGCCCTGATTTTGCCGTAATTTTTAGTGATCGTTCGTATTGACAGAACATTTTCCATCGCAGCTATATTCAAAATGAAAAGATAAAGCTAAAATCACAAACATATCGAAGCCTTTATTTGGAAGGTTGATGTTTGTCATGAAAAATACTGGAGAATTCGCCGACTATGGCAATACCCTGGCGGTTAAAACGGAGCCTGCGTAAGTGGAGCTTGTCGATGTCGGCGGGAAGGACTTTTCGGAAGCAGGGATTAAGCGTTCCTCCCGGTTGTGATGGGAGTGCCGAAGGGTCGTATTGAAACTCAGGATCGCAAATAGTTCCGCGAGGATACATGATGCCTGGTTGCCCCTCGCCACGGATATCAAGGTTCTGCGGGTGCTCAAGGCCGAGCGTATGACCGTATTCGTGGGCAGCGGTGGTTGAGTTATTCAGCAGGTTGTCGAGCTTGAAATACCCCGTATTGCATCCAATGCCATCGACAGACGACACGTGGTTAATCGAAAATTCCTCGACGCGGAAATAGTTATTGCTCGCTTCCGAATTTTGCAATACCGTTTCCGCGCAAATATCAGGTTGATAATGGCCGACGATTTCGAATCGAAGATCGAACCATTCATAACCGATATTAATCATCGTTCGGGGCTCATTCCAATGCGTCATGATTTCATTGGCAACCTGCTCCGATAGCGAGGCCGAAGCAGCGTCCCCATAAAAATAAAATATCGACCTCAGAACGAGCTGGTAAGTCTGTTTATTAAGCTCCGCTACGCCCATGATTCAAATGCTGCATCCATTTTCTTCCTTTGCCAACGTGTTTGGCCGTTGTCATTCAATTTTGTTTTACCCTCCGGCAAATGGGCCGGCGCATTCACTTTTTTAATATTTCTTCCAATTTCTTGTCCAGGTCGGATCCGCGTAGTCCCTTGGCAACGATTTTGCCACCTTCATCAACAAGAAAATTCATCGGTATCCCCTGGACACCATATTCTTCAGCAACACTGTTTTTCCATCCTTTCAAATCCGATACCTGCGTCCAGTCCAACTTGTCTTTCTTGATGGCGTCGAGCCACTTGTCTTTTTGATCATCGAGAGAAACGCCAAGGACGTCAAAACCCTTAGGGTGGAATTGAGAATATGCTTTGACCACATTCGGGTTTTCAGCACGACAAGGGCCACACCAGCTTGCCCAAAAATCAACCAGGACATACTTACCCTTAAACGATGATAGCGATACAGGCTTTCCCCCGGCGTCATTTTGCGTGAATGGGGGTGCATCATTGCCGATAGCAGTAAGCTTGGCAATATCCAAAACCATCTTTAGTTTTCTTCCAAAATAGGATTGCTGCACGCTCAGGACAAGATCATTGTAGGCGCTGTCCAGCTCGGCCGCATCCGGGTTATAATTAAACTGCTGGTAAAGTTCGAAGACGGAAATGTAAGAATCGGGATGTTCCTTTACATATTTCTTTAAATAGGTTTTTTCCTTCTTGCTGACTTGCATATATATTTTCATCAAACTGTCCAGCATAATTTTATTACCGGACTTCGAGACACTGTCGTAAAGTTTGCTCAATTTTTCCTCCTCATCCATGATTGGCTTCCTGCCGGCCAGAAATTCATTATACTCGTCTTCAATCTTTGAGCCTGTCGCAGAAGCTTGATCGATTGAATCCCTATTACCGCTGATGTTAATCTTCGAGTTATCAATGAAGAAACCGAAGCGATATTCGTGGTCGGCCTGGCCGGGACTGGGGATTCCGAGATATGCAAATTCCGGAGTATCGGCTTTACCGGCAAAAGAGAATGTGCTATTCGTAATCCGGCTCGAATCAACTGTTTGGCTCCCGTCAAACTTCATCAGGTAAACCCAGCCCGAATCAAGCCCTCTGAGTTTCCCTGTGACAGTATATGTCGAGTCTGATACGTTCTTGTTTGTCCTTGATCCTCCTGGCTGGCAGCCCTGCACGAGGTAAACGGTGGCCGCACAAACAATCAAAAATTTCTTCATTGGTAACGATAAATTTGAACAATATACCTGTAGTAAAGATAACCGATTAGTTTCGGACCGGCTTGCCGCCCTTCAAAACGCTTTGGATACGTTCGAGAGTCTTTTTTTCGCCACAAAGGCTAAGGAATGCCTCACGTTCAAGATCAAGCAGATATTGTTCGGCTACCAGAGTCGGTTCGCTCAGGTCTCCGCCGCACATGACATAGGCAAGCTTTTTAGCTACAAGCACATCATGGCCCGTCGCATAGTTGGCACGCCACATTCCGTTGATCCCCGCATATAGCGCGCCGAGTGCCGAGCGTCCAAGAACTTTGACATCGGTTCTTTGGATAGGAGTGACATATCCGTCGTCATAAAGCTCAATGACTGCCTGTTTTGCCTCTGCGATTCGTCTCCCCAGGTTCATACTGATGAAATCCCTGCCTTTTCGCATTATCCCCAAG
>JAJPJP010000031.1 GCA_021324175.1 Chitinophagia bacterium | reverse complement strand
TTAGATCCGGGTAAAGTAACGCGCCATACTTGACTTCCTCCTGAAAAATTTCGCTCTTGAAGTAGCCCTTTGTTATCACTGTGTCAAAAACTATGTTGCCGTCCTGAGTAATTTTTAGTCGCGATTGAAAATTGTGCGTCACGAATGAATCCAGACCATAGATACTTACATATCTGCTTGGTATAATAAGAGCGCTATCATGCAAACAAAGATGTTTAAAATAGATCTCCACTGATTGACCATTTACGGCGAAAGTCGTATCAAGAAATATGGTGTCGTTGTAATGCCGAATATAATCTTTCAGTAAGGTTACCATTTCGCCGTGAATGGAGTCAGCTTTCTTAACAAAGGGCGATGCTGTCGAATCGCGGGTTGTCACCGAGTCCTTGGAAGAATTGCCAGACCTGTTCTCCGAACGATTTGCACAGCTAAGACAAAAGATGAAAGCCATAGTAATTGCACCATTCTTCATATTTGTACAATTTTGGGTCAACGTTTTAGGACACTTGATACCGCCTCTTGTGCCTTTTGCTGGTAGAACGCAGCAACATGGGAATCACCATTATTCTGAGCGTCTGTTGCAAGACTCGAATAGTATACGGCCTGCGTTAGCTTCACTGCCACATTTATTATATTGTTTGTGACGGAATTTGTCCCAGAACTACTTGGACTTGTGTTGGTATTTACTTCATCTGGTTTTGTATCCCATTTATAGTATCCTTCAATGTTGCTTCCTAATTTACCTTCCCCGACAACAACTTCGGTCTCATTTGGACCGATACCACTCGATGATTGAATCATCTTGAAACTGGCAATGTTTCCATTATCATCTTTGTTTACAGATTCAAGTATCCCTGTGTGATAAGGATAGCCCGATTCAAAATGAAATGTAACAATATTTCCCGCCTCAGCCTTCTTTCCATCTACTTTGGTAGTGTTATTTTCGATATTTACGACACCAGATCCACCATCACCGTGATTTGGATTTGGTTCGCCTCCGGCTTCAACACACTGTGCTACCAAGCCCGAACAGTCTACCTTTTCCCCAGGTTTGCCCTTTTTACCCATTTCATACTGGTTGCCAGAAGGCTTCTTATTAACATATTCTTGTGCCTTTTGGATTGCCTTCTTTCTTTGAGTTGTATCCATCCCATCAGGGTCGATAAATCTGACCGGATTATCTACCGCATATACATAGGGGCTCCATCTTCTATTCTTTTCGGCTAAAGGGTCCAAATTGTGCCAAATCCCCAATTGCGGATCCTGCATCCTTGCCCCATAATCATATTCTTCCAGTCCCGTTCCATCGCTAAATTCCTGATGTTGCAACTCCTTACCATTGTAGCGATATCTATTTTCAGGATAACTTGTCTTCAAAGCCTTATCGCTTATGCCTGCCATGGTCAACCCAAACGGGTAGTAATGGTTTTCCTCCAACACAACTCCCTGTCTATGTTGCACGGAAAGATTGTCAAAGAACACGTCCCATCCCTGCGTTTCGTTACTGACCCAAACATACAAATATCCGTTTTTGTTTGCAACAAGTTGCGAACCAGGAGCAACAGTGTTCAGCGTTGCAGCCGCATATGTGCTACTAGCAGCGGCAACCGCACCGCTTAAACTGCTGACATAGTTGAATTGGTCGTCAAGGAATATCCAGTTCAAGTACGCTTTGGGATAGCCAGATGGAGGGGCGGGATCGTCATTTGAAAGGAAAGTAGTCAGCCCAGTATAAACATTGCTGGTCGGCCCCTCCAAAGTGCCAGCATTTCCGTGTGCACCTCCCGTTGTAGTTGCCAATCCAGTAGCAAGAGAAGTCAAAACGTCATTAAATGAAGAATTCGTTGTTGTAATTGAGTTTGTGTTCCAATAACTTTGGACAGCGATTTTTAATGTATCACCACTCATTATCTTGAGTAACAGATTCGGTCCTGTCCTTTGTCCGCTTGTCCCGGTGTAATCGACTTTTGAAACGCTGTCATTCGGATTAGTGATTTGTGTCAGGTTAAGATTCTGATATCCGGGGACTGACTTCCAGGAATAAGAGGTCGCTGCTATATTACCAAAAAGCTGTGTTTCTGTTGCGCGGTATGCTGCTTCAAGACTTGCCAAATATTGCGTTGTATCCTTTTGCTGTGTCAGGACCATCCGAGTATTGCCCAGGCGATCTTTTTCAAAGAAGTCGTATTCGAACTTGTATGCCGATGATCCCGTCGTGTATTTGTGATAGGCCCATCTTATTCTTCCCTCCTCATGACTGATAAATTGCAAGGTATCGGTCCCGCCCCCGGGATTGGTAATGGTGTCTGATTGCTGATAAACAAAAGGTCCAATATACATGGTAGTTGTACCGTGCCTGATGATGCTGTCTGAAGTGACTTTTGCCAATTTATTTCCTCCTGCGTCGTACGTGTAAGTGATATTTCCTTTGGTATTTAAATGAACCAGTTGTGGAAGGTTGAGGTAATTGTAGGTTATCTTGTCAATCGCCTTGTTATTGTCAACGCTCAGGTTTCCATTTCCGTCATATAGGTAATCATAAGACCCTTTTGTACCTGAGTAATGAAAATCACCCAGCAAAGTCGACGCGTTGTTTGCCGCATCAGTGACTTGCGAAAGCTTGTTGCTATTAGATTGATAGGCATAAGTTAACTGATCAATGGCTCCTGAGCCACCGACTGTAAACCCATTTTGATTCATCGTCAAAATGTTTCCATTGGCGTCGTAGGACAGGCTACTTACCGAGAAATCGATCTGGGTTTTATCCCAAGTGCTACCCGAAGTATTTTGGAGATAAGCAGCAGTTGCCAATCGATTGACATTGTCATAGGTGAAATCATACTTTCTATTGAAACCGGCACCTGCGCTTTTCCAGGCAACTCCTCCAATGTTTCCATTGTATTCGGGCGTAATATATGTGTTGCCATTTGCAACAGATGAAGTTTTATCGTAGCCAAGTTCCATCCCGAAATAGTGGTTAGCTGTCCCAGCGACATAATTCTTATTGATGCCGGTAATCCACCCTCGAACATTGTAATCAAATACGGTGCTGTCGACATTGTTTCCGAGGTATTTTGCACGCAATTCACCCAATTCATCATACTGCAAACTGTCAACAAGTTGATCTGAGGCAGCATTGTCAATATTCTTGAAGATGTGCCTCAACCTGAATGCTTGGTCATAGTCCATTTTGGTCACTATAACATGGTTTTGAACCATATTATTTTTTTTCAGGTGCCCTAGCAGCGTTCTGAGCGTTTTCCCCGTAAAATCATATTGTGACGTCAAAGTATCAATTCCGCCGGTGTAATTGATGTCTTGCATTTGAATTGTTCGCCCACGGTCATCATAAAAATTCACTGAGTATAGATATTGGCTAGCTGATCCGATCACCTTTTTCATTCCACCGGTATTCAGCCCCCTCGTAATATAGAGCGGTGTCATTGCAACAGCATATGTTGGCGACGAATTAAAGGCCGTGTAAAAATAATTACTATTCGAAATGTTGTTAGTTGCCATTGTCGAACCTAAGGATGTGCCCGTGCCGCCCACCCAACTATAGTCATCGTAAAAAATTTGGGTAAGCAATTCATTGGTATAGGATGCCACGACGGGAACGGTATTTGATTTAAAAGCCGTAGTGTCATAATAAGTGAGGTTATTGTAATTGGTTGGATCAGTAATAAGA
>JAJPJP010000233.1 GCA_021324175.1 Chitinophagia bacterium | reverse complement strand
GCTCTTCCGATCTGTTGTGGTAGTTGCTGCAGGCATAGCTGGCATAACAGCGATTGGTATCAGCGGCCTTGTCGCATATCTTAGCCCCAAAACGGATAAATCGGAAATTACACAATTGAAACACAAGTTGAGCCAGGTCGAAAACTCCCAAAAAAGGCAGGAAGCTGCGCTGCACGATTTTGCCTCGTCGGCGACAGTCAGACCTGCTGCGCCAGGTAAATTTGGCGGAACTGGTTTTCTGATTGAAGGTACGGGCTATCTGGCTACCAGTGCCCATGTAGTCAGCAAGGCGGACTCGGTGTACGTGGTGAGCAATAAGGGCGAATATTTCAAAACATCAACGGTATATTCCAACGATACTACTGACGTCGCTATAGTCAAGATAATTGACTCCCATTTTGTTTACAAAAGTTTGCCATATAGCATTAAGCGATCGTCAACAGACATTGGCGAAGAGATTTTTACACTGGGATATCCTCGAAATGAGATTGTTTATGGAAAGGGTTATTTAAGCGCTCATACGGGATATAATGGGGATACAACATCTTATCAGATAGCAATCTCAGCGAATCCAGGGAATTCTGGTGGGCCGATTTTCAATCCGAATGGTGAAGTGATAGGCATTCTTAGTGGAAAACAGACGACGGCCGAGGGAGTTGTTTTTTCCAGCAAGTCAATAAATATATTCAAAGCCTTGGATCAACTCCGTAAGGATAGCGCGGTTAATGCATCCTTCAGGCTGCCCAGTGCATCCTCGGTTAAAGATCTGAATCGCGTGGAACAGCTTCGAAAAATCGAGGACTGCATTTTCATTGTAAAAAGCTACTAGCATAACGGTCGAATTAAAAGCCTCCCCGGATCATTTGGACTTCGAAGAAATGGCTGGCGTCACTAGTTCTGCAGCTTATCTCTTTTCAGTCTTCCATAAATCTAGAGGATATATTCCGTCGCGGATCAAATTATCCAAACTCTCTTGAACTCCCGGAGCATCCTCCTTATAAGTCACGCCGAACCATTTTGAAGCCGTCGGGATTACGCGGATTACACCTCTCCGATCGTGTATAAACCGATCGCCAACAATAGGAATAAAAAACTCCGCTTTTGGATTTTGAGAATTGGAGGCAAGAAAATCCTTAAAAATTCTGTCAATATAATCGAATACAGATGGGTCAAAACACCAGAAATTCATCGAGACCTTGGCTGATGAGGGCACTTCGATTTTCTTATCTCCTTCCTCATACGTAATGCGACCATCATCGTTCATGTAAATTTTGGTTCGTTCGGCGATCGAAATGAGATTATCGTTTGAGTCCACCTGGCAAACCCCCCGGCTAACCGATCCATTTTCGGAGAGTGTCTTTATCAATTCATAACCAATGATAGCATACCGGTCACTTTTACATTCCTCAATCAAAAAAGTATGGGCTTTTTGAAATGCATCCCTGCCGTAAAAATCGTCCGCATTTATGACTGCAAATGGCTCATAAATTGCCATGCTCGCGGAAAGTACTGCATGCGCTGTGCCCCAAGGCTTTGTTCTCTCATTGGGGACGGTATAATTACCGATAAATGCGTCCATTTCCTGGAATACATACTCGGTCTTTATCTTTCCTGCTAACCTGGTCTCAAAAATATCCTTAAAATTTTGAGCAAATTCTCGTCTTACAATAAAAACAACCTTGCCAAAACCAGATTCAATGGCATCATATATCGAATAGTCCATAATTGTTTCGCCATTCGGTCCAAAGCCCTGGACCTGCTTCATGCTCCCGTACCTGGAAGCCATCCCTGCTGCCAAAATTAAAAGTGTAGGCTGCATGATTACTTTACTTTTGTTGCACGAAAGTAATTAAAAAAATATGGGAACTTAACCCTGACACTAAGAGTGGTAAATGAAATTTTGAATATAAAATCCTGCGATTTAGACGTCGTAAATTTGCCCCAAATTCTTGCGAGAGAAGTTAGAGTCGAAGTATTGCGTCTTGACAAGATTCATGAAGTAGTATCGGGCAACAAATGGTTTAAATTAAAGTACTATGTTGACGATGCAATAAAACAAAAAAAATCCATTCTGACGCTTGGTGGGCCTTATTCAAATCATTTACTTGCTACTGCCTGGATCGCAAATGGCCTTGGAATTCACTCAGTTGGCCTCGTTCGGGGAGAAAAACCAAGTTACATGTCGCATACATTGCAACTGGCTGGAAATCTAAATATGGAGTTGGTCTATTTGACTCGAAATGAATATAGAAAAAGAGATAGCTCAGATTTTATTGCAGAATTGGTCCAAAGCTATCCTCATTGCATAATCATTCCAGAGGGTGGGAATGGTAATCTCGGTGTACGCGGCAGCGAGGAAATTCTTAGCACTATCGACACCGAAAAATATACTCATATAGCCTGCGCGATGGGTACCGGAACTACATTGATCGGACTGACCAACGCTTCCAGGAAAGACCAGTGCATTCTCGGCTTCCCGGTTTTGAAAATTGCGAAGGATCAGTTTTTAAGAAAGTGCCGTATATTGTCATCAGAAGAAAAATCGAAGCGCATTTCGATATTCGATACCTACCATTTCGGGGGATACGCGAAAAAAACGCCCGGATTGTTAAAATTCATGAATAATTTTTTTGCCCGAACCGGCATTCCTACTGATTTCGTATATACTGGGAAATTGTTTTATGGAGTGCTTGATTTAATAGCAGCCGGCTATTTTCCACCAGGAAGCATCCTTCTTATAGTGCATAGCGGCGGCCTCCAGGGAAATCTTTCCCTGGAGGCCGGCAGCCTTGATTTTACCTAAACACGGTTTTGATTTATATTTGCCGGTCGAAAATACATCTTAAAAAGATTCGTTATAGCTTACATGGGTTGGAGAAGGGCTTTATTTTTTGCGTTTATTTTCACTGCAACATTTGCGGCGGCCCAGGACACACTCCCGAAATTCTCCGCCATACTTAAAAGTAACGGAAAGGTTATTATAAGTTGGCATAACACCTTCCAATCGGTAAGCCAGATCAGTATTCAACGTTCGCAGGACAGTCTGAAAAATTTTACCTCATTCATGACTGTTCCTGACCCATCGATATCCCAAAACGGCTTCGTTGATCCCAAAGCAGAACCAGGGACTTTCTACCGACTTTTTGTTGTACTGCAAAATGGAAATTATTTTTTCTCAAAATCCAGACATGCTTCATCTGAATCATCGCCGGTTGCCCAGGAAAATGATTCAGAAAGTAAGGACCCCAGGTTGCGTAACGACGAGCAAAGAGTCGTATTTCAAAGAAGCGGCCAGACCAGCCAAATGCCTTCCATAAGAATGAACCAGCATCCGCCTGTTGAAATTGAAATGACAATTTACATCAAACGAAATGATACTTTAATTGGACAATTGCCGGGTAAAACGCTCAATAGATTTCGCGACTCGATATTAAAGAAAACAAAAGACACTCTTACTCTTGTCGGGCCTGATACTGTAGTAATTCGACCGTATGTACCTAAGGAGGTCTATAAGATTTCGAACTACGTATTTACGGGTAGGGACGGCAATGTCAATATTTCTTTGCCTGATGTAGCCGGCAGGAAATACTCGATCAAGTTCCTTGAACTCGATTCGTCGCCTGTTTTTGATATCAAGGAAATAAAAGACGCATTGTTAATCGTTGATAAGACGAATTTTTTGCATTCAGGCTGGTTCAGGTTCGAACTTTATGAAGATGGAAAACTGAAGGAAAAAAATAGGCTTTTTATCCCAAAAGAGTTTTGAAAGCTTTCAAAGGCTAGAAATTTGCAACTCCGGTATGACGTCCGTTTTCAGTTTGCACTTAAATACAAATTCAAAATTTTTCTTCATTGATGCTTTAACCTCACCGACTGACAATTGTTGACCCAGTTCATTTGCCATCGAAGTGACTTGCTTATCTGGAATTCCGCACGGAATTATGCTGGTAAAGTATGAAAGATCAGTATTGACGTTGAGCGCAAGCCCATGCATAGTTATCCATCGGCTACATCGCACGCCAATCGCACAAATTTTTCGCGCGTTTTGCTTAATCAGGGGTTCGATCCAAACGCCTGTCTCGCCTTTTGATCTTTCACCGGGAATTCCATAATCCTTAAGAACGAGAATTACGGTCTCCTCGAGATTTCGCAAATATTGTCCGATGTCGGTTCCGAAATTTTCTAGATCCAAAATCGGATAAAGTACCAACTGTCCCGGTCCATGAAAAGTAACATCGCCTCCACGATTTGTTCTGAAATACTGAATCCCGCGGTCCCTCATCGTATCATCGTCAATCAGTATATTCCCCTCCTTCCCACTTTTGCCCAAGGTATAAACTGGGGGATGCTCAACCATGATTAGATAATTGATTGTGTGAGGGCCTTCCCGGCCATCTTGTCGTTTCAGCCACTCCGACTTGATATGAATATTTTCGTGCAGTAACTTCTCCTGATATTTCCACACAGTTTGGTATTCCATGCACCCCAGATCAATAAATATTGCGGATTGGTCTTGAGTCGACAGCATATGTAAAATTAAACAGAAACAGTCAACTAACTTATTTTTGCAAAAATGGCTAAGTTGGCAAAAAATTCAAAAATTGACGAAGTTACCGAATCAGATGTATCAGAAGAACTTTACGAGCGCCTTCAAATCAGGGTTGACAAAGGGCAGGAACCGGTCCGAATCGATAAATTTTTAGTGCAACGGATTGAGAAAGTGACCCGCAATAAGATCCAGAAAGCGATTGAGGCGGGCAGAGTTCTAGTAAATAGTAAACCGGTTCAACCTAATTACAAAACACGTGCATCTGATGAGATTATTGTCTATTCTGACATTGAAACGCAAGGAGAACAGATTCGGCCCGAAAAGATGCCTTTAGATATATTCTATGAAGATCAGGAAGTCCTGATCATCAACAAACCGGCGGGACTGGTTGTGCATCCTGCCAGCGGGAATTACTCTGGGACATTAATTAACGGCGTTGCCTACTATCTGCAGCAACAAAATAGCCAAATAAATGAAGAAATACTGCCTCGATTTGGGTTGGTGCACCGCATAGATAAAAATACCAGTGGCTTGATGGTATTGGCGAAGACAGAACAGGCTGTTACTAGTCTTGCAAGGCAATTTTTTGACCATACTGTGATAAGGCATTATGTTGCATTAGTCTGGGGCGATATACCTTCTGAACAAGGAACGGTCAAAGCGCACATTGGCCGTCATTTGCGATTTCGAAAATTATTTGACGCATACCCCGAAGGAGATCACGGAAAAGAGGCTATCACCCACTATAACGTCCTTGAGCGGTTTAACTACGTTACACTAGTTCAATGCACCCTGGAAACAGGTCGAACGCATCAGATTCGGGTGCATATGCAGCATATTGGCCATCCGTTATTCAACGATGAGACCTACGGAGGAGATAAAGTTGTCAAGGGAACGGTTTTCAGTAAATACAAGCAATTTGTCGAGAATTGTTTTGGGATATGTCCGCGCCAGGCCCTCCACGCAAAAACGATTGGGTTCGTGCATCCGACGAGCCAAAAACAAATGCTTTTTGAAAGCGAACTACCGAACGATATGAAACGACTCATCGAAAAGTGGCGCGCATACGTCAATCGTAATTGAATTGCTGGCGGTTTGTCCAGGCAATCAGCAAATTTGACCTTTTCCTGTCCTGTCGGTTATCCGTCATTTTTATAGTGGGCCGTTTTTACGACTGGCAATTAAAACACGCCGAATAAATGATCAATTTGAAAGTTGGGATGATAGGCTAAATTCCTTTAAATAATTCAAAAACAATTCAAGGCCCTTTCTTTTATTTTCATCCAAATTATAGCTAATATGTTGCGTGTAGTATTGTCTGAGATCAAAAAAATCGGAATGCAAGCCCGTCAGTAATAATGGAATGCTTTCAAGCCCTGACTGGTTTGCGCGATTAAAAGCCTCAGCAAATGGTTCGTCTAGTTCCCGGCTGCTTACCCATGCTGCAAACACAAATGAGAAGCCTGTGAACCTTTTCCAAGCCTCACCCAAATCATAGATGTATGGCGAAATATGGCGCTGGCGTAGCGCGCGATCGCCGATTAGCACGGCAGCAGTCGATCCTGAAATCTGACTCAGAAAATCCTGGCTAGTCTCGGCAAACTCTGGAGCAACCTTCCAATAGTGTTTCAACAATATCCTTGCAAGCTGAACCGAAGTCTTGCTTTGGTAGTCAAGGAGGACTTTTTGAATTTGCTCGATGGGCACGTCGCTAAATAAACAAACCGAAGCGACTGCACCATCACATCCAATACAATAATCCGTATTCAAATAATAGTCTTTCATTAAGGGAAGGATCGCAACAGGTACCAACCCGACATCGATTTCGTCCAAAAGCAGCCTTTCGGCTATCCGCGCAGGATAATCAATTTCTAAATTGATTTGATTAATTATTGGCGACCGCTCAATACCATATAACAACGGCTTCGTATTGAGATAATTGACTGCTCCTACCCTTATTTTTCTGTCCAATTCTATTACGCTAATTTTGGCAACAAATGTAAGACACCGATCGAAAAGAGACCTTAATTGTTTAAATTGATGGATTTAAGTACGTTAACCGCAATTAGCCCGGTCGATGGCCGATATCGTCGGCAAGTTGAGCATCTGGCTGACTACTTTTCGGAATTTGCCCTGATAAAATATAGGGTAATTGTGGAAGTAGAATATTTCTTGTTCCTTTCTCAAAAAAAAATCTTTGCTATTCCTGGTCATGTGAGAAAACAAATCATGTCGGTTTCCGAGCAGTTTACGCTGGAAGATGCGAACTTGATCAAGGAAACAGAAAGAATAACTAATCATGACGTCAAGGCTGTAGAGTATTTTTTGAAAAAAAAGCTTGACGATATCAATGCGGGCGAACTTAAAGAATGGGTCCATTTTGGTCTAACGTCTCAGGATATAAATAATACGGCAATCCCTTTGCTTTGGAAGCATGCGATTGAACTGGAATATCTTCCTGCGCTATTGAATTTAAATCGTCAACTGAAACTGCTTGCAAAGAGGTGGAAGGAAATTCCCATGCTTGCGAGGACTCATGGACAGCCTGCTACCCCCACAATACTTGGAAAGGAGATTATGGTTTTCGTCGAAAGATTGGAAAATCAAATCGAGCAACTCATTCAGATTCCCTTCTCCGCGAAATTTGGTGGTGCAACCGGAAATCTTAATGCTCATGTAGTTGCGTTTCCAAAAAAGGACTGGTCTAAATTGGCCGATGAGTTCGTTGTTGGTACGTTAGGGCTTGTTCGGCAGCAATATACTACCCAAATCGAACACTACGACTTACTTGCTGCCCAATTTGACGCACTTAGGAGGATAAACACCATTCTAATCGATTTTTCGCGCGATGCATGGATGTATATCGCTTTGGAATACTTCAGTCAAAAAACAAAAAAAGATGAAGTGGGCTCTTCAGCGATGCCTCACAAAGTAAATCCGATTGATTTTGAAAACGCCGAAGGCAATTTTGGCATTGCTAACGCACTTTTCGACCACTTGTCAGCAAAGCTTCCGATTTCCCGGATGCAGCGTGATTTGACCGACTCCACTACACTGCGAAATATCGGGGTGCCATTTGCCCATACGGTTTTGGCGCTCAAATCCATTGAAAAAGGACTAGACAAGCTTGTTTTGAATGAAGAAAAGATATTGGATGACCTCGATAACAACTGGGCAGTCGTTTCCGAAGCCATTCAGACGATATTGAGACGAGAAAGCTACCCGGAGCCATATGAAGCGCTTAAACAGATGACTCGCGGAAATGGAGTAATTAGTAAGCAGGACATTCATCGATTTATCGATCAGCTTAAGATTTCCAAAGCGGTAAAGAAAGAATTAAAAAAAATAACACCGCGGAACTATACCGGGCTCCCTTTAAGATAATTTACACTGATTTTCGCCACCACCTCATTTTCCCAGCCTGCTTGTCGAACAGAAAGTTGTTTTTCCTAAGGACTTTCATTGAGGCCTTGTTGCCCACATCAGTCTCGGCAATAACGAATTTCACATTAAGTAGACCTTTAGCCCAGTCAATCATTCCGCTGACGGCTTCTGTCATATATCCTTTGCCACGATGTTGATACATAGTTCCATAACTTATTTCGATTTCTCCTTGTCCCGATGGGACACCTTTAAATCCTAATTCGGCCACTATTTCACGAGTGACTCTTTCGATAACGATCCAAAATGTGAGAAAAAGCTGATCTTCCTCGGTCATTTCCTGGAGCCTGGGGATAATATTTTGCTGTGCATTCAATCGCACGTCAGCCGAGGGTATCCTGGCTGCTGCCTTTAACCTGAACTCCTTTTCAAACAGATTATTTCCTGACAGATATAATCGAAGCTCTTCGGGATTCAAGGACACAATTTCCAATCGTAATGTTTCAACTTTGGCTTTCATTGCTTAAGGAAAATAAATTGACTATCCGGCCTTGATCTTTTACGTTATCTATTTGAGTGAATCCACTCTTAAGAAGAACCTTCTTTGAAGCCATGTTGTCCTTTTGTGTTATGGCGATTACCGACGGAAGTTTTAGCGTACCAAATGCATATTCCAGGCCGCCTTTGACTGATTCTGTCGCAAATCCTTGACCCCACCTGTGGCGAAACATTGCATACCCCAATTCAGTCCGGTTCTCAATTAATACGGAAGGACGTAGCATAAAGGAACCTATAAATTGATTGTTTGCCTTTTCCACCAGTGCCCATCTACCAAAAACGGGAAAATCTTCATAGTAATCAATATTGTCGAGCAAAAATTGAGTGGCCTGAATGCGGGTTTTGGGCGCTCGAATGTATCTCATGACTTCAGGATCGCTGTTTAAAATATAGAAGTTTTCAGCGTCCCCCTCTGTAAGCTGCCTGACCACCAGTCGCTGCGTTTCAAAAATCGTCATGACTTGTGTATCTCGGAAGTGAAATGAAATTCAATCTCAGGGTTATTATTCTTCTCGGTATTTAAAAACCACTCGCTTTGGGCTAAATAGACCAAATGACCATCCTTATCTTCAGCGATATTTGCGTGCTTGAATCGGATAAATTCTTCAATTTTTCCCATATTGCTGCTGGTAATCCAACAGGCCTTGTAAAAAGGCAGTGCATTGAGCTGGACAGAAGCACCGTATTCGTGGAGCAATCTGTATTGAATTACCTCGAATTGAAGTTCTCCTACACAACCGATAATTTTTTTGTTTCCCGAAAACTGAGTGAATAATTGTGCCACCCCTTCGTCAGTTAATTGCAATAATCCTTTCTCCAACTGCTTTGTTCTCATCGGATCTTTATTTGTCACTTCCTTAAAAATTTCGGGAGAAAAGGATGGTATACCGGTAAAGAAAAAGTCTTCGCCTTCTGTAAGCGTATCCCCAATTTTAAAGTTTCCAGTGTCAAAGAGGCCGACCACATCACCCGGGAATGCCTGCTCAATAATGTCCTTATCCCGCGCTAGAAAAGTATAAGGATTACTAAACCTGACATCTTTGTCCAATCGTACGTGGTGAAAATACTTATTGCGTTCAAACCTGCCGCTGCAAACTCGGAGAAATGCAATTCTGTCCCTATGCCTGGGATCAAGATTCGCGTGAATTTTAAATACAAAGCCGCTAAGTTTTTCTTCGGCGGGACAGACTTCTCTCGTCGATGTTTCCCTACATTGAGGGATAGGGGCAATTTGAATAAACGTGTCGAGCATTTCTCGTACACCAAAATTGTTTATTGCACTGCCAAAAAATACCGGCGCAACTTTACCCGACAAATAGTCCTTTATCAATAGTTGTCCGTGAACACCGTCCACCAATTCGACGTCTTCCCTCATTACCTTCGCATCATTTTCGCCAAGTTTCTGATCAAGGATTGTGCTGGAAATATCGTCGACCAGTATCAAATCATCATCCGACGCTTTCGTATTCGCAGCGAAAAGAACCAGATTCTTGCTATGAAGATTGTATACACCTTTAAAGTCTTTTCCACTATTAATTGGCCAGGTCATCGGATGAAGACTAATTTTTAGTTCTTTCTCGATCTCTTCAATCAGATCGAACCTGTTTTTTCCGTCTCTGTCCATTTTGTTGATGAAAACAATTACTGGAGTCTCTCTCATCCGACATACTTCCATTAACCGCCTGGTCTGTTCCTCAACTCCATTGACGCTGTCAATCACGAGTATTACACTATCAACCGCGGTCAGAGTCCGATACGTGTCTTCGGCAAAATCCTTATGACCTGGGGTGTCCAAAAGATTTATTAGGACATTTTTATATTCGAAACTCATGACTGAGGTCGCAACAGATATGCCTCTCTGTCGTTCGATGTCCATAAAATCGCTCGTTGCATATTTTTTGATTTTGTTGCTCTTCACAGCTCCCGCGGTTTGTATTGCACCTCCAAACAGCAAAAACTTCTCAGTTAAAGTTGTCTTCCCCGCATCTGGATGTGATATAATGGCAAATGTTCGTCTCCTGCTAATCTCAGTATTGTATTTCATAATTTCGGGCGCAATTTACAACAACCTGCACAAAGGCTTAAGCATATTCTATATGAAGTTTTAAGTTCGCTTGAGCTGAAAAATGAGTATTTTGGGTTTGATGGAAAAGCGCAATTTTCGTGGGCTAGATCATGCATCCCGCTATCGCAGCGCGAAAAAATTCTTACGGAAAAAAATATTTACCATCAGGACTGCAAAGGATATTTTGCTGCTTACTGCCGGAGTTTTTTCTGCCGGATTTGGACTCGAAAGCTTTTTACTGCCAAACAATTTCATTGACGGGGGAGCAACCGGAATTTCCTTACTTCTGGCTGAAGTCTTGAAATGGCCACTTGCCGCCATCCTCGTTGTAATCAGTATCCCGTTCATCATCCTGGGATTTAGGCAGATCGGCAAAGTATTCAGTATCAAAACACTTTTCGCAATCGGCTGCCTATCAATATGCATTACATTTATTCATTTCCCATTAGTGACAAATGACCATCTGCTCGTCGCCGTTTTTGGCGGATTCTTTGTTGGAGCGGGCATTGGTTTAGCAATGCGTGCAGGTGGTGTTCTGGATGGCACCGAAATACTGGCGATTTATTTAAGTAGGAAACTTAGCGCATCGGTTGGTGATATCATAATCGGAATAAACGTTTTGGTTTTCTCGGCCGCTGCTTATGTTCTTTCCATTGAAGCCGCCCTATATTCAATGTTGACTTATCTTGCCGCCTCAAAGACTATCGACTTCCTGATTGAGGGTCTTGAAGAATACATGGGAGTTACGATTATTTCCCCGAAGTCCCAGGAAATCTACGAGATGGTAACCATGAAAATGGGCCGGGGAATTACTGTTTATAAGGGTTCCGCTGGTTTCGGGAAAACCGGTCATTCGTCGGATCTGAACATTCTATTTACTGTGATCACCCGTCTTGAGATTTCCAGGTTAAAGACGCAGGTCGAATCCATTGATCCTGGCGCGTTTATTATCATGCATAGCATTAAGGATACCCGGGGCGGAATGATCAAGAAAAGAAGGCTCGCCCACTGATCTCGTTGTCGTAACCCTTGCTCAGTGTATTTGCTGCAACAAAGAATCAGCGCGTTCCATTTGTTGAAAATGTACGGGAACCCTGAAGCAAATCCCAGTTTTTTTCAATCGAACAAAGCCATCTCCATTAAATTTCACCTGGCCCCGCAGCAGCAATTGCATTGCATTTCCCAGAATATTTCTTAAGTCAATATTCACAGATACTGGTATAAAGAAGCTGTCTGCACGCGGGATTAGAATTGTTGAGTCTATTATGCACCGTCCAATAAATTTATTGTCCGCAGAAATGTTCACGTCGGCATATTTTAGCTGCAATCTGAATTTGTTCGGATTGTATAATTTGATCTGGGCGACGACCCGGGACTGGTTGAGGCCTATTTGGGTAATCGTCAGAGATTCAATTCCTTTGTAGTCCGGCGCTTGCGGCTCTTTACAAGTGACAAACATCAGAGAAAGGATCACTACCCCGTT
>JAJPJP010000410.1 GCA_021324175.1 Chitinophagia bacterium | reverse complement strand
TTGCAGCCGATCACGAAGACAGCCATAATTACGGGGAAAATCAATAATCTATTCACGGTAAAGTCAATTGTAGGGTATGCCCTTTTTTTAGTTGACAATTTTTGCATCGCGGATACTGCTGCTGCTCTATCATCTATCAAGAGAAGCTGGTATGTTTTTTGATTTTTGTAATTTCCTTCAGTTTTGTGGTGAGTAAAATTAGGTTCTTAAAATTATGGATTTTGTGAGCGTGGTTCCAATTTCACGGAATGCCATTACAAACCATCCTTCAACCCCATATTCTAAAATTATCTTAAAGAGGTACATCTCGATATGCACTAGCTTTGCATTCTAAATCCAGCCCAAATGAATGGGTCACGATTCATCCTGCAGATTTTGTCGACAGGATTTGCTGCTGCGGCACTGCTAACATTGGGAACCTTTTGTGCACTTGTTCCTGAAAAGGTTAAGAAATTTTACCTTTAATGCACTGGAGAATTTAAAAATAGATTTACTAGTAATGATGCAATTTTATGGAAGCCTCTCTGGTAAATAAAGGTGCCGGGATTGTTAGCAATTGTAAGGGCTCTGACTTTGATATTTGCCTTGATAATTGCGAAAAAAATTGAAAATTGGGTAGACCAAACAACTCACCATAGAATAAGGATCGATCACGGATTAGCTTATTTTGCTGCGGATTTGATTTCACAGGGATTTACCGGAAAATCGATAAGTGAAAACGTTGAAAGTTGGATTTCAAAATGAGGGCAATGTCATTCTTCGACAAAATTTTCGTGTCATTTTATCTATTTTTCAAACATAAGGAAAGATCGAACCCGAAGTTCGCCGCGATAGCTTTAACATCCATTTTGCAATTTGGAACCTTGTTTCTAATAATTATCTTCTGCCAAGTGTTTTTCCAAATGCCTAGATTACCTAGATCACTAGGTTCCATGACCATAAATACCAAGGTTTTGGACGCCATTCTGGTTATTACTTGGATTTCCGCTCTCTACCTTCGATATACCAAAGAAAGGATGAGTTTATTGCTTAGTTCATACGAGCAGCAAACCGATTCATTTAGAAAGAAATGGAAGGTCATTCCTTTCATTACGATATTCGGGTTAATCTTTGTATTTTTTATTTTGGCTGCAATAAACCTTCACCTGCATCGTAAGTAAATACCCATGTTCTGGAGATTGAGAATTGACCTCTTAGAAAATCATGATTTACCAGCCCCCAACTCCGGTTTCGCCAGAAGTATGGGGACGGTGATTTATTTAAAAGTATTGAGAAAAGAATGATTAAAGCTAAGCGTAAAAAATTTTTTCGCACTTTTGTCTTGATAGGTATTTATTGTAATCAATTCAAATGGATGTATGAATCGAGAAGGAACGAATGATACTTCCAAAATTCATTTCTTAATCGGTAGGCCTTTTGCAAATCGATACACGATCAAAATTAAGAAGCAAGTCGAAAATGCTACCCACGCACAATCAATCTCGAGTTTTCAATTCGAGAATGAAATTAGATTCTTGTATACCATTAACCCTTCCGCCTATCTAAACGGGAAAGTAGAATTTACTCGCTATTTTACTAAGAACCATACCGAAATGGCCGACGAAAATAAGCAAATGAGTTCTGAAGAGAGAGAAGTTCCTTCTCCATTTCAAATTGCATTACAAGCATTCAATGGCGCCGTGTTCGAAATGAATGTGAATGATTCGGGCTCCATTGAAAGTATTGACGGCCTTCGAGAATTTCAATCTAAATTTCAACATTTATATGTAAGTGCTAGTCATGAAAAGATGCCAGGGTCCCTTTTCAATGAAGCATATTTTAAAGACTTGTTCGAGAAAATTTCCCGGATTCTGCCGGTTACTGGAATTTCACTTAACTCCCAATGGGAACGAGATGAATCGGCAGAATTGGGTGCAGGTCAAAGGTTTGATGCCTCATATAACTGCTACAAAATCACCGGTGAGAAAATTTTTGTTCATTCATCCATGCCGATTCACAGTGAAATTACGAGAGACGGACTTAATGTTAAAATGACGGGTATCGAAGAAGGCGAAACTGTGGTTGAAATTAACTCAGGGATGCTAATTCAAAGCGAGAAAGTTCAGGAGTTGAAGGGATTACTAAACCTCAGAGGAAACGAAACAACATTAATTTCCAGAATTACCACAACCATTTCAAGCGATGATCAATAGCTCCTCCCCCCACCAAAATCTTTTCGCCAGTCAATGGATGCGATGACTAGAAACGTGCTTGTTTTGGACAAGAGAATTAGAAATCTTCACCATGATTATCAACGGAATAATTATTAACGTGAACCCCGAAAAAGAACACGTTGAATAAAATTACGGAACTTCATCAACGATCATTGAGCGGAACTGCATGTTTTACAAAGCTGCGGTATTCACTTCAGCCTGCATTTTGACAAGTAATGTCAACTTATAAAGTTCTATTCGCGTGTATAAGTACATATTTTTTTTTGTTTATAATAAAAAATTGAAGAGCGACGGCCCTGGGGTTGCTCGGTACTCAGCCAGTCTTATAGCCGCAATTGCATTGTCCTTTCACTTACTCCTGCTTTATGCTGCGGCAAGATTTGCACTTTGCTATTTTTATGGAATTTCGATTGCAAGGCAGTCTGCAGTAGCAACTAGAAGAGATAGCCTAAACTACTTAGGTTTTGGCGTACTTGTTATAACTTTAACTGCTCTTTATTTTAATAAACGCAGAGCTGAAGATGTTGTCAGGGTTTTTAAAGATCGCGATGACATTTATTCGCCTTGGGGCATTTTAAAATTCGCCTCAATTTTTATTATCCCGTTGTTAATCTCATTTTTTTTGGTGAACAAATCAGTGTATTATTGTGCGCAATGGTGTTCTTGCCAAAAAGACAACGCTGCGGCAACATTAATTGCTGATCCCTTTGCCTCGCGTGGGATCCTTCAGTCAGGCGCCTATGGAATCCTAATCACATTGTGAATTCGCCAGTAGTTAATGCTTGGGCGCATTTTCGGTCATCATTTCTTTGGCAAATAGTGATAAATTTAGCAGTGCATAAATAGTAATATGTTTTTCCCCTTTGTCGTAAAGTCTAGAAGAGTTTTGAATATTGAGCCCTTTGTCGATATCGAAAGAGCCATGAAAATGATTCAGGAACGCATTTGGGAGGAGAGCGTGCACGCAGCAAGAAATTTTTCGATTAATGAAAACGTTATAACCTTTACGACGTCGTTCTGGAATAGCGGTTATTATTTTACGATGACGACTATTGACACTGGTATATTTGAATTGATTGCAGAACGAGCCAAAATGGTTCTCAAATACCAGTTTTACATTGGTCGAATCTTTATTTATTTCGCGATTTTTGAAGGCCTGGCATATTTCTTATTTATGCCTTCTTATAAGCAAAATCAGAACTTCCATAATTTAGGAATGTTCTGGATTGGCAGTTGCATTTTTTGCTGGCTAAGTACTTTTTTTGGGCAGACTTTTACATTTAAGAAAATAGCGAAAAACTTAGAAAAGGAATTCAAAATGAATGGACAACATCTGAAAAATGATGACTCGTTCGGGAGCCAGTGAAAAACTGTGACGAAAAAAAATGTTACTGATTGGGCCTCTATTTTGACAAAGAAGAACAACAGCTACTAATATAGAATTGGCGTTATGTCTACCGAAAATAGAACAAAGTAAATTCGCTGTGAAAATTATTTATATAATTCTTTTTTTGTGTGTTTTCATCATTAGGTCTTTCGGTCAAGTTCGTCACCCGCGAGATGGTGTATATACTTATTCGGTCGCTTTCTCGGAATGGAATGGTAAATCGTTACGCACCACTTGTACTGTCATAATTAAGGGCGATTCCGTGAAAGTATTGCATAACGGAGACAAAAATCTAACCAGTAAAAGAGGTGATATTTTGGACGAGGGCGTCATTATGAAGCACGCTGGGACTGGCAAATGGATTATTGCTCGTAATGCAAGAGATAGATATGCAAAGGAAATTGGAGATTGTTCAGATGGGCCATCAATGATCGATTTTAAGCATAAGCGTTGGTGGACTTGTTAATGTTTACGGCTGTTTTGCCAGTCGGCGGATGAATTCACCCGGGAAGAAATTCGAACAAGAAGCGAAGAGAACATATTAAGAAAGGAGCAAGGTATAGCGCCCCACGCAATGCCCAATATTACAAATAAAAAAGAACCAGAGAAGTTGTCAAAAAGGCGCTTAAACAATTAGGCAGTCAACGGGTCAAATCTACATGAAGCAAAATACTCTTCTTGTATTAACTCTTTGGGTCAGCTCTGGAATTTCCCAAAACAAAATCATTGTAAAATCTGATTTGAAGTTTGACTACCATCACACTTCGTTAAACATTTTCAGAAACCATGTTTCTTTGATGAAAATGATTCTTTCCAACGATAGTTTGGTTGTTTCTAATCTAAGCGATGGAGAATATTCAATAAATTACAAAGACATTTATGGCAATGACCGAAGTATTGTGAACTTATTTTTGCAAAATGGAAATACTTTGAAAATTGATTTAAATGAAGGGGACTTAGATAGTGACGCATTGAAAATAAAAAATGAGTTGAAAAATGTTAAGATATCAAAAAACTTTAAATTATTCATAACTCGAATAGAAATTAGTTCATTTTCAGATTCTTTGTTCGTAGTCGCTATCAATAATAAAAAGTTCCTTATCCATGACAAGGACACAATAGGATATGACAAGAGCAGTGAGTTATCTTTAAGATTATTTATTCTTGAACTAAAAGAGGCAAATAAAATTAAGTTGGGAGGGTGTAGTGAGTTTTCAGTATACCTTTTGATCAATGGAAATTCGTATTTCAGGCAGATTGATCAAAGTTGCATTTGGGATGGGTTTGAAAGACTGATCAAAAAGCTTTTTTGAGATTTTTAGTCAATTAGTCAGTAATTAGGAAAATGTCATTCTTCGACAAAATTTTCGTGTCATTTTATCTGTATTTCAAACGTAAAGACAGATCGAACCCGAAGTTCGCCGCGCTAGCTTTAATATTTTTTTTTCAGTTTGCGCCCCTGGCTGTAATAATTGGCTTCTGCCGAGATTTTTTCCCAATGCCTAGAATACCCAATACTAAGGTTTTGGGCCCCATTCTGGCTATTGCTTGGATTTCCGCTCTCTACCTTCGATATACCAAAGAAAGGACGAGTTTATTGCTTAAATCATACGAGCAACAAACCGATTCATTTAGAAAGAAATGGAAGGTCTTTCCCTTCATTGCGATATTCGGGTTTTTCTTTGTTCTTATTATTTTGACTGCAATAAGCACTCACCTCCATCATGGGTAATAGCCTATTCTCCGGAGGTTGAGATTTGACCTCTTGGAAAATTATGATTTCCTCTGTTTTTTTAAGAGGTTCATATTGCGGGAATGCTAGAGAGTAAAACCAGGAAGAAGATGCCGAACCAGGCTCGAGGCTCGGCATCTCCTTGGTAGACTCTGGGAATCCGATTTAGTAATGGTTCGTTGAAGTTATTTGGTAAGCACCATTTTCTTAGTATCCACCCGGACTCCATCTACCATCAATGAGTATAAATAGACTCCTGCAGAAAGTTTTCCCCCATAGATTGTTGTTTGACCTTGACCCCGGTTGGCTACTGACATAGTTTTTAACAAATTCCCATTCATGTCTGTCACGGTAATCTGAGCGCTTATCGCCTTTGACGGAATATAGTACCCGATTATGGTATTGGTGCTAAAAGGATTAGGCGCATTTTGTCTTAGAGCCGCTCCATCTGCGCCCACAAGACTTCCGGTTTTCATTATTGCAATCTCCTGCTGGATGTCGTTAAGCTGCGATTGTAAATTGTTAATCATTTCTTTCAAGCTGTCATTAGTCTTGCTAAGTTCCTGCGTTGCCTTGATCATGGGCAGAACGATAGCAATGGGGGCTTATGTTTACCAACTATTTCCTAATTAGCTTTGCCTTACAATTCATAAAGCTACCATGCTATGAATAGTCCAATTCAACCAAATTCATTTCGCGCTTTTGTTCCGGTGCTTGCAATGGTCTGCTTGTCCTTTCAAGACAGTTATTTACATCCTGTGAGTCTCTCGACTAAAAATAAGCTAATTGGTCTCGTCAAAAACCTTCAAAGAAATTTCGCCAGCCACATGGGACCCTTTTACGCGAAAAGAATAATTGAGGGAACATATCTTAATGACTATAATCGTAGCTGCAAACTTGATTTGAATCTAAAGGAAATAATGCAAGAAGGCTGCAATATTGCACTTCATTTTTCGAGCGACAGTTCAGCAAGGCCGTCGATTATTTTTGAACTATATAAATTTAATTCCAATGAATCTTCGATCTTGGTTTTCGAGACGATGATTCAGAAAATTAAGGAGTTCAGAACATCGCGAAGAACTGATTTTTGTATTTTAGATGACAATCAAATAGTGAATGACGTATATAGGAGAGATGAATATGTGCTAGTACTCGGAGTTGACAACTTTTTTACCCAAGTTGACAAAAAAGAACTCAAAAAAATCCTTCAGTTTATCGATAAGAGTTTTTAATGGTACTTTGACAGAAATTATGGGGTCGCATGATAAAAAGGATCCATATTCCCATCCTGCAGTCTCTTTGCCTGAGCTGCAAAAAGGGCTGCAGTATTACGATGAGGCAAGTATGCGATTTACACGCAAAAGGAATTTCTTGGGTTAAAATAAGATGCTGTTATTTAGTTTTTATGGGAATGTAATTTCCTCTCTGTTTCTATATTTAACATGTTTGCCATTTAAAACGGCGGCCACCCAAAATCCCGATTTCTTTATAAGACGTATTGCTTCATTATCTAAATCTGGGTTTACAGATTTTATTATTTCGTAATCGGATGTCTTTCCATCTGCATTTACTGTAAATGCGACAGTTACTACACCAGACGTAT
>JAJPJP010000260.1 GCA_021324175.1 Chitinophagia bacterium | reverse complement strand
GAATTATTGTTTCTGAATCGATCTTTGCAGCTGCAGTTACTGTAGGACTTAACTATTTGTGGTATAAAAAATTTCCGCACAGTAAATTTCACCTTTTCAATGATGACAATGAATGGTTGAATATGGACAAGGCAGGGCATGCCACCACCGCGTACAACATTGCCGCGATCCAAAGTGATATATTTCAATGGGCAGGGCTAAAGCGCGGACCTGCATCTGCAATTGGTTCGCTCACTGCCTTAAGTTTTATGACTATGATTGAAATTCTGGACGGCCATTCATCAAAATGGGGCTTTTCTATTGGCGACATGGCGGCAAATTTCTCCGGTTGCCTTCTGTTCCAGGGTCAACAGTGGCTGTGGAACGAACAGCGTATCAGCTTGAAATTTTCCTATCACTATACCATGTTCGCGCGCTATTATCCACAGGAACTTGGGAAAACCTGGTCTGAGAGGATTCTGAAAGATTATAACGGCCAGACTTACTGGCTATCTTTGAATATTGCCTCCTTTCTACCGGCGGCGTCCTCTTTTCCAAAGTGGTTGAATGCGTCCATTGGATATGGGGCAGAAGGTATGATTGGCGCCGTCAAAAATCCAGCGGAGGTTAATGGTGTGGCAATTCCCGAGTTCAAGCGCTACCGCCAGTTTTACTTTTCTTTCGATACAGACCTGTATCGAGTCGACCGTCTTTCCTATACGGGAACGACGATTCTGTCCATCAATCGCACGCTGAAAATGTTAGCACCTGCACTCGAATATAACCCGGTGAATGGCTTTATTTGGCACTGGCTTTACTATTGATCCGACCAAATTCAATATTTGGCGGGCTCTCCTGGTTTAGGCAGCGAGTTCTTGATGAATTCACGAAGCTGGTCAGTGGCAGCGGCGAGATCCTCCTTGCGCAAATACATCATGTGCCCGCTGCGGAAGCCGTGCCAGCTGAGGCGGTCTTTTAGTCTGCCTCCCCGGTCTAATTGCCATAAGCTGTATTTGGCATTGAAATAATCGCAAGCACCATCATAATAACCCGATTGAATCATCAGGTGCAGGTAGGGATTTTGTGCAATCGCCTGCCTCAGATTTTCACCTGTTCGATCGTTTTTGTCATCCCATGGCCAGACAGGGCCAAACATGTTGTATTTAAGATCAGTTTTGTACCCAAGGTCTTCACGCAGATAAATATTAATTGCGGGCGTAAATGCATGTAACCACGAGGTCAATTCCGCATTATAATCGGGTCCTTCACCCGCATCTTCCCGATCTATGCCGCGATACCGGGAATCCAGCCGACCCACAGTGAAACCTTTATCGCGTAACAATTCTTTCCAGAAGAAAGAAGTAGGCATGTCGAGGTTATGCTGTATGATAACTTTAGCAGAGAGACCGGAATAGCGCGACATCCGTTCGGCAATCTCCTTCTTTTGGTCCTCCTGCAGGAACCCCCCTTTGGCGAGGGCCGGAATGAGTTGGTTTATTGTAAAATCTTCCACTTCCGGCAGGACGTCTGTCAGATTTTTCTGCTGCAGGTCGGCGGGAAGCATTTTGTGATACCAGGCTGTGGCTGAATAATAGGGGAGATGAAGTGCCTCCTCTACCGGTCCGCTTCTTTCGATTCCCAAATCTGTAGGCGAAACTAGGATCACTCCATTCAGGTACATCCATTGCGCATCCTGGAGTTCGAGTGCGAGACCCGAAACCCGGGTTGTGCCATAGCTTTCGCCAATCAGGTATTTGGGTGAAGCCCAGCGGTTTTTTCTTGTTACAAACGTGTTAATCCATTCAGCCAGATACTTAATATCTTCGTTGACTCCAAAAAAAGTTGTTGTTGGAATATCCTTGCTGATTGCTCTGGAGAAACCCGTATTGACCGGATCAACGTATACGATGTCGGCCACGTCGAGAATGGAATTTGGATTTTCGCGAACTCCATATGGTTGAATGGGATACCCTTCATTATCGATGTTTAGAATCCTTGGGCCGGTATATCCGATTTCCATCCAGACCGAGGGTGTTCCCGGACCCCCATTAAAGGAAATTATAAGTGGCCTTATTGACTTGTCACGCACATCAATTCGCTCATAGTAGGTATAAAATACGCCCGCAATCGCCTTTCCTTCATCGTTCCATACGGGCATCATGCCTGCTGTCGCTGTGTAAGGTATTCTTTGACCCTTAATAGTCACTTCATGGTTCGTTACCACGGCCGTGTCGGTAACGACCATTCGGTTCAAAGGAGCAGGGGGCTTGGCGGCTTCATCCTGCTGCTTTTTTTGAGCACCCGCCTGGAATATGCCAATACAGGCCATGCCTATTAAGATAGATTTCTTGAACATGAGATTTGTCGCTTTTTTGCTTTTTGGTCGTTGATAAAGCGATAAAGTTTATCCAAAACCGGTAAACTATCAAAAGAATAAATGGGGGTGGGGCGATTGAGGGATAGAAGGAGTTCATGGGGGGCCTTCATTCATGTGGGAAATAGTCGATAAATGTCAGCAAAAAAAAAGGGCCAGGATAGAAATCCAGCCCGTTTTTAAAATCCAATATCCTATGAAAAACCGAATACATAAACGCAAAAGCTGTTCCATTATTATTTTACGCTTAAAAAAGAGCAATAATGCTCCGAACTGTTCCCATTTTGAGTCTAATCAGTCGCTTTTTGGGAATGACTTTCCTCGGTCGTGTACCAAATACATATTACGATGATGGCAAGATAACAGACATCTGCAGGCTGACTGATCTCCTGTCGCGAAAAAGCTTCAGACTAAACCGTTAGGTTAGAATATGAGCGCGAGTAACCTAATCTATATTCAGGCGAGTTTCCAATTTCCGCGAATATTGGCCTTTACCAGCGCGTTTGCCAGGTCGTCATTCTTAAATTGTTCCGAGACGGGGTCCCATTCGAGCGGCCTATTCAACCAATAGGTAATATTAGCAATACTGCAAACGCTACTTGTGCGATGGCCTGTTTCGGCTCCGCAAATCGGCTGTTTGTTCAACTTTATAGCTGCCAGCCAATCCTGGTAGTGGTCATCGCTCTTGTACAAATGAATTTCACCGGACTTTATTTCCGCGGTAGCAATGTTGGCCGGATCGCTATCAATAAAATCGCGACTGATGTCGAGCTTGCCTTTAGAGCCAATAAAGCGCACGCCAAAGCCGCGGCCAAAATCCTGGTGTTTCATGACGATTCCATTGGCATAGACCATGCTGAGGTATTGGTGATCCTTTCCATCGGGCGGAAAACATCTGACAGGTCCGCTCTCATCCATTCCGAGCGCCCACTGCGCGATGTCGAACATGTGTGCACCCCAATCGCTGAGAATTCCACCTCCGTATTCTTTGTAATTCCGCCAATTTGGAAATATGTCTTTTTCGACGGGTGGGGACAATTCTGAATTGAACGGGCGCAAAGGCGCCGGGCCTATCCACATGTCCCAATTCAGGTTGGTCGGAATTGATTCGGCCATCAAATAGTCCGGAATTGCAGCAGTTCCAACATTTACCAGGACTTCCTTTAGTTCGCCGAGATACCCGTTACGCACCAGTTCACAGGCGTGCCGAAAATTAACCCATGACCGCTGCATGCTTCCTGTTTGCAGGATTACTTTGTTTTTTGCCATGGCATTAACCATGGCTCGCCCTTCGCCGATCGAGTGGCCAAGTGGCTTCTCGCAATAAACATGTTTGCCCGCATTTGCCGCCATAATACTGGCGACAGCATGCCAATGATCCGGAGTGGCAACAATTACTGCGTCTATGTCATTTCTCAATATCATTTCCCGAAAATCGGGATAGCCTGCCAATGAGTTTTTTGAAGCCGTATGGTTTTTTGCCACTACGGTTTTGAAAAGATCCAATTTTTGGGAGTCTACGTCTGAACCCGCAACAATTCTCGCTATCGCGGAGAATGAATCCGCCAAGCCCCGCGCCTGTTTGCCTGTCCCGATAAATCCAAGCGATATCATGTCGCTTGGTGCCTGATACCCGGACCCACCCAGCACGTAACGGGGTACTATCGCCATGCCGGCAGCCGCCCCGCCTGTTCGTTTAAGAAATTCTCTTCGATTTGAGGATGTAGCGGTTTTAGTCATTTTCTCAGTTTTGATAAATGTACTACATATGATGATATCCCGACGCCAGCTGATATCAAAATGAAAGTAATTTAGGCCAAACGAAAGCGGCGTGATGGTGAATATAAAACCAAGAGAAAAACTTCCCAACAGGGAGAACCTTTCTAAAAGTTATTGGTAATTACTTCTCAGCGTATAAGCAGTCGAATTCCTGTGTTTGCGAAGAAAAAGAATCTATTTTGGAAAGTTTGCAAGGGTTTTGACCAATAATCGGTACAAATAAATCCGTTTTGTAATACACCGCGACCGGATAAATGGCCCACTTTTGCCGGAATCGCATATAGATATATAAATATAATAAAAAATGAAAAAAGTAATCTTCGGTATCAGCACGACTTTAGACGGCGTTGTGGACCATATGAAAATCGGTCCCCCCGATCAAGAAACGGGGGAGTATTTTATCCGCCTCACGCGAAATGCCGACACATTCCTCTACGGGCGTAAAACTTATCAATTGATGGTTCCCTATTGGCCGGATGTCTTGAAAAACCCTTCTGGGCGGACATCAGCAGCAATCGAATTTGCTCAAGCCTTTGACGCGGTCGACAAGATTATTGTCTTCTCACAATCATTGGACCGCGCTGAAGGAGAAAAAACGAGGATAGTACGCACAGGCCTCCACGAAGAAGTACTTAAATTGAAACAAGAACAAGGTAAAAATATTATGACAGGGGGTGTAACGCTTGCTTCGCAACTTGCAGAGCTTGGTCTGATTGATGAATACCATTTTGCG
>JAJPJP010000071.1 GCA_021324175.1 Chitinophagia bacterium | reverse complement strand
TGTGGATATTTTGTCAATGCGGGGCTTCCAGAATGCATCGGAAATGCTTACTTCTGAAAAAATGACGGGTTCCATTTGCTGCAGATGATTCTGCGCGATGACATAGCTACAACCAAATATTGCAACAGGGCAGAACCAACAAATTGCTTTTGTCTTCATGGCAACTTTTGTATTAGTCGTAATTTAATCATTGTGAAGGAGTGTGGAGGAAAGGTATAGTCGAAATTGTCTCCATTAATTTTTAATTCCTGCTGGTTTGTCCGAATTTTTTCGTTACCCGCGGAATTCTCGTCCTTGACACTTTGAGAATTTAACTCATAGACAGTCGCATCGTCTTCCAAATGCCCGGATTGATTAATGATGGATGTCCGGATTGGTTTGCTTTCATTCTTGTTGATAACGTTTATAGTAATCAGTCTGGTCGTTTCATCAAAGGAAGAAGAAACATCCAGATACGGTACTTGTTTGTTATCCTTTGTATCATAAGTATCTGACTGGACCAGTGCGTCAATTGCATATCCTTTGCAGTTATTTTCAAAAAGCTGCAATGGGAAATAGATTGTCTGAACCCATAATTTGTCGTCAGTAATCATCATTGGTGCTATTACGTTAACGAGTTGAGCCAAGTTCGCCATTTTAACAACATTTGCATGACGAATAAACGTATTCAGGTACAATGCGACTACCAATGCATCTTCCATATTGTAATGCTCTTCAAGTTTCTCCGCGCTGCCTGCACGATACCAAACATTATATTCATCAAAAGCGATATAAATTGGTTTTTGCATGCTGAAGCGAGTTCGGACTTCATTAATCAGACCTTCGGTGATGCGGATAACGCTTTCTACAAACAGCGTAGAATTCATGAACTGGTAATAATCATTATGGTAATTACCGGAATAATGATGGAGTGAAATATAATCAATTGCATCATGCATATTGGTCAGGATTGTTCGATTCCAATTAATCCATCCGTCTCCGTAATCGCTGGAGCCGGATGCGATCAGCTTGATACTATCATCCGACCATTTCATCAATTTTGCTGCTTCCAACGCGAATTTGCTGTATGAATCTGCATCACGATGGCCCATTTGCCAGCTGCCATCCATCTCGTTGCCAAGCCCCCAATACTTGACGCCATAAGGCTCCCGATGTCCATTCTTTGCTCGTAAATCTGAAAAAAAGAGGCCAGCTGGCGCATTACAATATTCCACCCAGTTCCTGGCTTCATCCCAAGTACCTGTTCCGAGATTTACGCATATATAAGGCGTGACGCCGGAGGCACGTGCAAACTTTAAGAATTCATCAGTTCCTACCTTGTTCGTTTCAATGTCTCCCCACGCCAGGTCCTTGCGTCTTGGCCTTCCGGACAGGGGCCCAATTCCGTCCATCCAATGATAACCCGAAGAGAAATTTCCGCCAGGCCATCGAACAATGCTGACTCCCAGAGCCTTCGTCGCTTTAATCACGTCGTTTCGAAAGCCGTCTGCATTTGCCTGTGGCGATGCAGGATCATAAATGCCACCGTAAATACATCTCCCAAGATGTTCGGTGAAATTTCCAAAGAGGTTCCTGTCAATGTCGCCGATCTTGCGATCAATGTCAATCTTAATTTTTGCTGACAAAAATTGAGAAATGGCAGTCGTGATTCCGCAAACGCACAAAATGGCACATAATGATATTTTCCTCATGAATTCAAAGTTAGATTCATTTGCAGGCAATTCTTGCTTTATAAAACCTGAAACCCTAACGCGTACGGGTCATCTTCTTGATCTATAGAAATGTGATTGTATCCGTAAATTCTTGCCCATCCTTCGATGCTTGGTCGTATGGCCTTTTTATTTCCGACCTTTGTTTCTTCTTCTATTCGCCCAATAAACTTCGAACCAATTATGCTTTCGTGCACGAAAACATCGTCTTTGGCGAGCCTGCCCTTAGCATACCATTGCGCCATTCTTGCCGAAGTACCGGTTCCGCACGGCGAACGATCAATTGCCTTTTCCCCGTAAAATACAGCATTCCGGGCCGAAGAGGTCGGATCCAGAACATCACCTCCCCATAATATATGAGAGCAACCTTTAATTGTCGGATCTTCGGGATGAACAAATTGATGTGCCTCGTTAATTTGTTTTCGCAAAATTCGACTCCAGGCAATCAATTTATCTGCAGGATAGTCTTGTAATCCCGAAAAGTTCTCCTGTTGATCAATTATCGCGTAAAAATTGCCTCCATAGGAAACATCTACATGCAGGAGGCCGAGATCCGGACACTCCAAAATAATATTTTCAGCAGCCAGGAAAGCCGCAACATTGGTCAATTTTACCGATTTAACCTTTTTACCTTCCTGATGATACCTGACCAAAACCAGGCCCGCAGGTGTTTCCAAAAGGAGGTTTCCCGGTATCTTCGGGCTTATTAAACCCAATTCGACGGCAATAGTAACGGTTCCGATCGTGCCGTGGCCGCACATTGGTAGGCAACCACTGGTCTCGATAAACAAGACCGCAATATCGTTAGCGGCGTCATTGGCGGGATACAAAATACTTCCGCTCATCATGTCGTGACCCCTTGGCTCAAACATTAACCCTTTGCGTATCCAGTCAAAATTTTGGATGAAGTCTTGTCTTTTTTCACTCATATTGACTCCTTTGAGTGGTGGCCCTCCGGCCAAAACCAATCTGACTGGGTTTCCACACGTATGAGCATCAATGCAATAAAATCCATTGGCCTTTTGGTTGGTTGCCATAAAAGGCGGAAAACCATAATCTGTCTGGATTGAATTCGAAGTCATATGTTAATCAACTATCACGGTCTGGACTGTTAGATTATCAGGAGTAATACGGCCCTCCAGCCTGCCAGAGATAAAACAATTTTAACAAATTTAGTCGTTGGTGCGCAAAAAAATAGGCAGGATTCTACCTTTGCAAAATCTGGCGGAAAAAAATGGAAACTTACGGCAAAATTTTGTTATACGCGATGCCTTCCTTCCTGGCTTTGGTTTTATTTGAAAAATGGTGGGGATGGCACAAAGGTAATGATACGGTTCGAAGTATGGACATGATCTCAAGCTTGACTTCAGGCATTACCAACGTGACGAAAGATGTTTTAGGATTGAGTTTGGTCATCTTATCATACGGTTGGTTGGTTAGCCACGCTGCCATCACGCACATCAAGTCGGGCATCCTCACTTATTTTGTCGCATTTTTGTCTCTTGATTTTGCTGGTTACTGGAGCCATCGGATCGCCCATCATTACAATTTTTTCTGGAATAGCCACATCATTCATCACAGCAGCGAAGAATTTAACCTGGCATGCGCCCTTCGACAAAGCATTTCTGTTTTTGTGCAAATTTTCGGATGCCTTCTGCTGCCGGCAGCTCTGGTCGGAGTTCCGGAAAAGGTAATCATAATAGTTGCGCCGCTGCATTTATTCGCTCAATTCTGGTATCATACCCGCCATATTAATAAATTGGGCTTCCTTGAAAAGTTTATTGTAACTCCCTCGCATCACCGCGTTCATCATGCAATCAATAAAGAATACATTGATAAAAATTTCGGCCAAATTTTTATTTTTTGGGATAAGCTATTTGGAAGCTTCCAGGCAGAGATTCCGGGTCTGGAACCTGTATATGGCATAACAAGACCTGTCAACACGTGGAATCCAATCAAAATAAACTTCCAGCACTTGATTCTTCTGACTAAAGACGCATGGCGCACAAAATTAATAAAGGACAAAATCAGAATTTGGATAATGCCGACAGGATGGCGACCCGAAGACGTTGCCAAAAAGTATCCGGTAAGCAAAATTGACAATGTTTATAAGTTCAGAAAATATGCGCCACCTTGCTCCAGTTATATCGCCGCCTGGAGCTGGGTACAATTGACGGTACTCCTATTACTAATCAGTTATTTATTTGGTCATATTGCTCTCATTGGAAGCCCTGGGGTATTTTACTATGGAGCGTTTGTCTTTCTCGCGGTTTATTCCATGACGGATATGATGGATAGAAATCCGTACGCGATAATCCCGGAGATTATCAAATCCTTATTCGGTTGGTTTCTTATAATAGAAAATGGCGATTGGTTTGGGTTAAGCTCATATTCAATCCCATTGGAGAATACGATGATGAGTTATCTATCGATTTCGCCAATCGTTGTCGCTTTCATGACATCCCGGATTAGTTACCCCCAAAATTCATAGTGCGATACATCGCTGTCTTCGATGAACAGTGCGCCGGTTATTTTCCGAGATGAACCCCACATTCAATTGATAGAATTCCTGGTTAATTCATTATTGATAGTTCGCCAGATATGACAGGGATTTGCATTCTTGAGTTCTTCAGGCAGCAACGAATCATTCCAATTCTGATAGGCAATTGGCCGCGCAAAACGTTTTATTCCATCTGCCCCCACCGACGTAAATCGTGCATCGGTTGTCGCGGGGAACGGGCCCCCGTGATGCATGCTCAGGCAGACTTCGACACCTGTTGGCACTCCATTTAAGATAAAACGCCCGCAAATATTTTTTATGGACTCAACCAGGTCGTCGTTTTCCATCATATCTTTTTCACTTCCCATAATTGTAGCCGTTAATTGACCATCGAAAGTACGCACAACTTCGAGCATTTCATTGAGTGATTCGCAGCGTACGATAATAGAATATGGCCCAAATACCTCCTGATGAAGAATTGGGTTATTCATAAATGCCGCTGCGCTGACCGAAGCAATTGTCGGCTGTCCCTGGTTTTGCAGGGGGAGTGTAACGGATTCCGCCAAGACTTCTACCTCAGTTTGATGAATTGCTGCACTTCTTTTCTCCCAGAAAGAATTGGCAATGCCGGGATGAAGCATTGTTGCCGGAACAGCCTTTCTAATTTCTGCGCCTAATGCGGACATAAATTCATTGAGCGATTCTCCAGCAATTCCGACTATAATACCCGGATTAGTACAAAACTGGCCGACACCCAGCGTAATGGATCCGGCGTACAGTTTGGCCACGGATTTGTAGTCCTGCCTTAGTTTGTCCGGCAGCAGGAATACAGGATTTGTACTACCCATTTCGGAAAATACCGGAATAGGTTCTTTCCGTTGATTTGCCCAATCGAAAAGCTGTTTACCTCCTGCAAATGAACCAGTGAAACCAACCGCTTTGGTGTGGGTATTCGTAACTAGAGCGTGGCCAACTTCAGGGCTTTTCCCGTAAACATGTGCGAATGTACCGCGCGGCAATCTGCATTTGGATGATGCTGTCGAAATAATATCTGCCACAAGTGTTGAAGTTCCCGAATGCGCCGGATGCGCTTTGACTATCACGGGGCACCCCGCCGCAAACGCACAAGCAGTGTCGCCCCCCGCTGTTGAATAGGCAAATGGGAAGTTGCTTGCACCGAAGACAACTACAGGCCCTAAGGGAACCAGCATTTTCCGAATATCCGGTTTTGCCGGCGTTTTATTCGGATCAGCAGTATCAATTCTGATATCCATCCAGTCGCCTTTTTCGCAAGCCTCTGCGTAGCTTTCCAATTGAAATATTGTTCTGGCCAATTCACCTCTCAGTCTCTGTGCAGGCAGGTTAGTTTCTTGAACGGCAACCGGAACCAGCCTTTCGGCTTCCTGTCGAAGGTCGGTGGCAATCGTTTTCATGAATTCCGATCGTTTAGCAAGAGAAATTCTCCTGTAACCATGAAATGCCGTCCACGCCTCTGACATAATTCTTTCTATTTCCGCAGCATTCGAATCTGGATACATAAAATATTAATTTATGTTTTCATCAATATCAATACGCTTTCATCAAGGCGCTATTGTCCCGGTGCCCCGTTTCTGCTCAACCTTAAATGTAACACTCGGTTCAATCAAATGTTTATGGATTTGTAGTCCGGCAACGCGGGGCGAGACCTAATCCCTTCGAGCACGATTTGCTCCACCGAGGTCCTCTCTTCTCCTGATAATTGTAACCTGGGCTTTCTGACAGTTTCGGTGCCGACTCCGACCAATTGTTCGGCTAATTTAATATACTGAACCAGCTTCGGATGGATGTCCAACTCGAGAATCGGCATGAACCACCTGTAGATGGCTAGCGCCTCCTCGAGCCGACCGGACTTAACCAGGCGATAGATGGCGACCGTTTCATTCGGAAACGCATTAACGAGGCCTGCGACCCATCCGTCTGCACCCGTCAATAGCTCCTCCATAGCCAGGGTATCAACTCCGCATAAGATTTTTATCCTGTCGCCGAGCCTGTTCCTGATACGAATAACATTGGAAACATTCCTTGTAGATTCCTTTACGGCCTGGATATTTCCGCATTCCATCAACTCTGCGAACATGTCGATAGTCACTTCAATTTTGTAATCAACAGGATTATTATAAACCATGATCGGGAGATCAGTCGAATTGGCGACATCCTTAAAAAACCGAACCGTTTCGCGATCATCACTTTTATAGCGCATTGGTGGTAACAGCATGAGGCCATCCGCCCCCCAGGCCGAGGCAAGTTCGGCCTGTCGAACAGCCAGTGAAGTAGATCCCTCCGCAATATTGACTATAATTGGAATTTTTTCGCCTGAGACCTCCAGTGCCAGTTTTGTCAACTGTCCTTTTTCTTCGTCTAATAATGTGCTTGCTTCACCGAGCGAACCGCCAATTATGGCGCCGTCGATACCAGCGTCGATTTGTAAGGACAAATTCGCTTTGAAAAGCGCAATGTCCAGCTTGTCGTCTGAATTGAACTTGGTTGTAAGTGCGGGGATCACACCCTTCCATTGCATTGGCATCCTCAGTGTTTTTGAGATTGCGAAAGTAAGGAACATTGACTGTTCAGACCTGCATAATTGTCCATTGAAGTTTTCAACTGTATGCAGATGGGTTAACCAAATATGGAATCTTTATTCCTCTTGATGCAGCAATGATATTTTCGGCCGCAAGCCTCGACATCTCACCACGTGTCTCTATGGTGGCCGAGCCAATATGAGGCAAAATGACAACATTGGGCATCATTAAAAGCGGGTTGCTCGCTTGCATTGGCTCGGGATTAGTGACGTCTAAGCCAGCACCCCAAATCATTTTACTCCTCAATGCCTCGGTAAGATCCCGCTCGTTATGAATTGATCCTCGCGCCGTGTTGATGAAAATTGCGGTAGGCTTCATTTTACTAAAACATTCCAGTGTGAATTTGTTTTTTGTCTCTTCCGTTAGTGCGCTGTGTACCGACAAAACATCGCTCCGCCCCAGCAACGATTCGAAGCTGACAAATTTTGCCCCAAGACTTCTGTCTGCCAGCAGACTGGGATTTCTATTATGATAAATAATATTCATGCCGAATGCATTTGAACATTTTTGGGCCATTTCTAACCCGATTTTACCCAGCCCGTAAATGCCAAGGGTTTTTCCATATAATTCCACTCCAAGATTTGCTGTTGGATCATAAAACCCCCATTTGCCGTCAAGAATTTTTCGATACATAAATGTAGCCATCCTTGATACCATTAACATCAACATAAATGAAACATCCGCCGTGGCGCGACTAAGGACCCCAGGCGTATTCCCAATAGGAATTCTAAGTTTCGAGGCTTCGATGAGGTCAATGTTATCGAAACCTACGGCCATTTGAGCGATGACTTTAAGATGGCTGCATGCCGTAAGAAAATTCTTATCAATTTTATCCTGACCGACGCTGATTAAAGCGTCATGTTCTTTGCAAATTTGAATGAGTTCGTCAGCCGGAACGTCATAAGGTTCCTTCCATTGGTTAACGACAATGCCTGCATCAACCATGAGCTTCAGTCCAGTTGTCGGAATAAGACGGGTAACAAAAACATTCATGCAATTTGGTTTTGTCGATTAACCATCGTGTAAAAAATAAAGCTAAGTGTTTTTGAGGAGCCGAATATATCGATGACATCGAAAACCCCCGAGTAAGTCCCAATCCTAGTTGAAATTTCTAGAAAAAAGAGGGTTCAAGAAGTTTGATAATTTTGAGTAACAACACTTAAAAAATTCAAACGAGAACCCATGAACAAAATTACTAAAGTTGCCAGAGAAAACTTTACCT
>JAJPJP010000036.1 GCA_021324175.1 Chitinophagia bacterium | reverse complement strand
TTTATCTCCAGTCGTGCATTATATTATTATGGGTAGTCCCGACAGGAATCGAACCTGTATCAAAAGTTTAGGAAACTTCTATTCTATCCATTGAACTACGGGACCTGGTTATCACATATTTATAATCGTAAAATTGTCAAAAAAACATCGATTTTACCCCTCTGCAGCACACCTGGCAGCACACCACAGGAAAAGCGAAAATACGACTTAAATAATCTCCCTTATTTTTTGATGGGTGATCGGAAAACCTACCATCATATCTCCGTATTGAACTTGAGTTTTATGGCAGTTGTAGTTTACCAAGAAATCATATAATTTGTCTAAGTGAGCACTGTGTAGACGATTTATTGGTTACTATGTACTAAATCTAGAATCCTTTTGCGGGCTCTTTGACACCCTTTATCAAAAGCCATAGCATAATGGAAAGCTCACCTACCCCATAAGAGATACCTATATACTGAAGAACAATCGAATGGCATTCAGGGCAAAGTAGAAAAGCCAAACCTTCAATCACATATCCAAAACCGCCAATTATTAGCAACACTCCCAATAACCTCGGAATAAATCCTGACTTATATACCAGTAGGCCAAATGGTATGAACCAGACCCCTAATATTTCAAATATTGCCAATCCATAGCTGTGAATATTAACGAACAGTAGAGCCATGTCTACTTTCTGTCCGGGCTGAGCTGCCTTCATTACTTCACCTTTTAGAATCATTATGGAAGTCACGTTGAACGTCTCAATGACAAAAGCTATTGAAACGGTCACAATCATCAAGGCAACCATCAATTTAGCCTGATACTCATTTACCTGCCGCAATAGCCGATATAGGATCAACACAAAAAATACCCAAATGATGTTGCAGATGAGAAAGCTAACTATGCCCGTCCGAAACAAAAATTCATGGCCGAGGATGTTATTTGCGGTGGCTGTAGCATCCCCACGAACGATAATTTTCGATGGAACATACTTCAGACTGTAGAAGCCCGGAATATCCAGAATAAGATATAGTAAGCCCGCAAGCCTTGCTGTTTTCTTGAGTGAAGACATTCTTTCTTCCAATTTACTTCTTTTCTTCTTCTTTTTTTAACGCGTTTAAAAACCACATTAGAAGGTTGAAATTGGTAATTTGGGGGAAATGACAAGCAATTATCCTACCCCCCAACTGGTACGTAGCAGTTGCCAACCATTTATTTGGACACCATGCTGGTGCTGAACTGCGACCATTCCGGAGAAATATGGACGGAAAAAAATTGGATGACCCGTGGAAATTGGTCACAGCATTAAATTATTCACCCGATTTCTTCATTGAAAATTCTTAACTTTCTTTAGAAGATTCACCTCGCATATGTTTAAATTAAGTGGGATTCTCTCACTCGTTATCTACTTTGGCTGTCAAGGTCCAACTGAATGTTCAAAGTTCAGCGGCGGTAAATCGTGCCGAAGGTGTCTGCCCCCGAACTAAATGCTATTTATTTTTTGCCTTCAAAAAACCATCTAAAGCGGAGCTCCAAAATTTATTATTCTTTTTGATCTCAATGAAATACACCGTATCTAATTTATGAACAATGATATGGACGCTATCGTTGGCTCGAATTGTCTCTAGGATCGATACACCACCAGCAAGGTTACGCAGTTTTGATCTTTTAGCGTCGTTGGACCGTACCTTGTAGTAAGCCACCGAATCCCAGCCGAAAACCCACCTGTCCTTTTTGTCCATCGAGGTAGGAGGCCACAAAATCAACGCGGAATATTTTGAAAACGTTCTCCAATCCGCCAAACACCTCGACATAATTATTATTGGCATTAACATAAAAGACGTTTGACCCCCCCTCCAACCACCAGCTCAGCCGCCTGAACAAGGGAATCTTGTTGGTCAAAAATCCGTTCAGGTGATATTCCAGATGGCCCGTTGAATATAGAGAAGCAGTCGTGCTGTTGGCATAGTAGGGGGCAAGTTGGAAACTATTCAGGTATTGGCTTTCAAAGAAGGTCTGGTTCCCATTGAAATGCTGATAGTCCTGTATGGGGACATCCCGCGCAGTGATAAACCCGCCTATCGTGAGGCGGTAACGCAGTAAACCCTTCAATTTCAGATTCAGATTGTCTGACACAGAAAAACTCCATTTGTCAAAATCCGTAATGCTATTAAAAACATTTTTCCATCCATGCTGATAAAAAAACTCCAGGATTGGATATTTTGAACCGATACTGACTTTGTGATTTGGAAATTCGATGAAACGCTGTCCCGGCTGATATTGCAAATCCACGCCGGTTAGAAATGCGCGATGGCGAGTAAATTGGGAATCGATCCTTTCGACAGGATAGTTTGCCGTAAATTTCCGGTACTTGTAACTAAAGTATGAATAGTCCGTGGTATTGTTCAGGGGCAAGCGATCTTCAAAAAGGGCATTCACCCGCAAATCCAAACCATTTTCCATTCGATTGGAATATTCTGCCTGGCCGAAATAGTTCTCATATATCTTTTCATAATTTTCTTTGAAGAAAAGCGTGTAAAACGCATTGATAGCTGGCGAGATGGGGTTGTCATTATTGAACTGCTCAATTCTTTTGCCACCCGAAAGTTCAAAGGACCGGTGTTCGTACGCCAGCCCATAAGGATTGTCTTGGCTTGGAGAATTATTCCTGCTAAGACCAACCGATGCCCAGGAATTAAAGTGCCGGTTATTGAACCCGTATCGAAAATTTGAACCGACGCTGAGCAATTCCTTATTCTTGAAAACGGGCGTTGAGACCGAAGCACCTTCCTTTAGCGCCCACCCTTCCACGGTGTTGTAGTCCCCACTTAAGGGAGGTTCGATCCGGTAAACGGTAACGCGCTTCGGCCCATAGTGTTTATAGGTAATCCCGGTCAAATAAAGATTGTTGTAAGTGATCTTTCCCTCCCTTCTTTGCAGGGAGTCACGATAATGCTTTGTCTGCGAGGAATCCCTATTATAATGAAAGATACTGTCCTTGACTGCATAGTCCTTGACCTCCGCCGGCTCCAATTGCACGGGGCGCAGTGAGTCCCAGTAGCGGGTTGTCTTTTTATTGATCGCCGTGTCGTATTTAATAACCGTGCGATTAAAATAGTTTTTTGGAAATTTTGGCTTGATGTCGTACTTGTTGTAAACATCTAAAACATTGCCTGCGACGTCGACGCCAAAAAGTTTAAGGGTCATGAAGATTGTCTGATTCTTCGTCTGCCATACATTTTTGGCGACTGGGACCATGATTTGGTTGATATGCAGGGTGTCAAGAATTTCGAGTTGCGCGGTTTTGACGAGAATAAGATCGAGGCTATGAATGCGCCAATCGTCTTCAGTGATATTGATGATTCCGGAAAATAAAGGCTCATATTTTCGACGCGGAATAACTTTGATTTTATTCACCTCCTTTCCGTCCTCAAAAAAAGAACCGAGGTACTTGTAACGATAATAGTTCAGTGCTCCGTCTGCAATCGGTGAAACGAATCCACGCGCATTAAGGGCCGGCCCAAACACGACAACATTGTTATTATAGAAATTGATGAATGTGGGGAAATCAAAGCCGTAGCCATTTGAGCCGCTCTCCCGCCCGGAAATAACTTCCAATTTTAATTTTTCGGGTTTTTTGAAGGATACTTTTGTAAAGGACTCCGACAAAAACAGGATGCCTTTCCCCGTGGAATCGAGCCCCATTTCCTTTTTGTCCGAGGAATCTATTTTCTGTCCAAAAATTTTTTCTGGCAGCTTTCTTAACTGAACGGTGGTCTTTATATAGGCCTCGCAGGTAAACGAGTCGAGCGGCGATTGATAATCCTTTCTTTTTTTTATGGCATGGCGAATGATCGCGTAGGCCGGATCTTCGCCACCCGGTCGGACCACGAACTCTTTCATGGAAAGTTGCTGGATCGAAAGATGGAAGTCTGCCACGACAGCACCCGCCTGACCGGGCCCGACCTTTATTTTTTTCTCCTGTCTTGCATATCCCACGTATTGACAAACAAGGGTATAATCTCCCGGTTCGAGATCGAGTTCATATTTCCCCAGGTTGTTGGCGGTCACCCCGATGGTCGTCTCCTTGATAAACACGGACGCAAACGGCAAAATAGTTCCCTTCGTATCGGTAACTGTACCACGCACGATCCCTGCACGGCTGTTGAAAAAGGCGACCAGGATAATTAAGGACAAGGAGACGCTTCGCATCACCGAACTTCGGCCTTTTGTAGTTTGTAGTTTGTGCAATTCAATGTTTAGTATTCAACCGCAATTCGTCGCTTCATCTGTGTCCTCCAGACCCCTGATTTACTCCTGCGATTAGTTTAGTTTAAAAAAAAGGAATGAGAAATATTTCCAATTGTAAAAAGGCAGGAAGCACTTCCAGATTTCAGCGCTGCTTATTTTACCAGCATTCAACAAGCGCAGCGAAGAAATCATTGGATGATAAACCAGAACATACAGGCCAAGAGCCCACATAAATCCCACCTCTGATAAATAGTGATTTTTCACGGCATAGACAATTGCAAACACTGGCAGGAAAACAGAAAGATAAATAATCAGCAATTTTTTCATCAGGAAGCAAGTTTTGCAGACAAATATTAAAATTAGCCATTTATTTCCTTTTCAATCAAACTGCGAAAGCTCCGAATAATGGCTCTTTGTTCAAATCTGGTCATCTTAAGATGTGGATAGCGATTGCCTGCGCAATTCGCCCTGACCTCGGTGCAGGTTCCTTGGATCATTTGGCATTTTCCTGACGCAGCATTTTTTTGAGAATCACAATTTGTCCAAGGTGATAATAGTTATGTTCAATAACCCCGGCGATATTTTCGTAGTAGTTGCCGTTTTTCTTATCGACAAAGGTTTTCCAAAGATCTGCCTCTGGTAACTGCAGAATCAGCCCGGCAAGAACTTCTGCATCGTCAAATACTTTTTTGACAAGAAAATCCCATTCTTCAGCTGACTGGATCGACGGCACGTCGAAGCTGTATTTGTTATGGGATTCCAATGGGGTTCCCCGAAGCACGTTTGATACGGCTACGACATAATAATTGATGTGGTAGACCAGGGAGGCGATCGTATTGAAGGAATCGATTTTTGTGACAGCCTGCTGCCATGTTACCCCGGAGAGTTGGGATTTCAGGTCGGACGAAGTCCAGTTCTCGCCCGCATAAAATGCCTTGAGATTTTTTGCAATTTGGTCAGTTATGGTCATGATTCTTGTCTTGATTTGAAAAGATCGTGCGCTTGCCTGAAAGTCAATCTTCGCGCCAGCCTGCCAAAATTAAACCGCACGCGGTTGCTGAATTGATTATCATTTATCAGTATTTGACTAATTTCAACATCTAAAATCTCGAAAATGAAACGCTTCTTTTTGTCCGCCTCGCTATCGATATTGGTCATGCTTATTGCGAATTCCTGCTGGTCGCAGGACAACGCTCCCCATGTTAACCATGTCGCCGTTTATGTCGTCGATCTCCAGAAAAGCGCTGATTTTTATGAAAGAGTGATGCAACTCAAAAGAATTCCGGAGCCATTTCACGACGGTAAACATGTATGGATGAAATTGGGCGAACATTCGCAACTTCATATCATTTCCGGCGCATCGGCCGATGTTCCCCACGACATCAATGTCCACCTGGCTTTCGCCGTTGCCTCCCTTGGGGATTTCATAAAACACCTGAAAGCCGAACATGTGAAATTCGGCAATTGGGCCCAGACTTCCGAAGAGCCACAAACTCGCGCAGACGGCATCAAACAGGTTTACCTGCAGGACCCCGATGGTTACTGGATCGAAGTCAATAATGACCGCTTCTGATGTTTTGAGAGGGGTGCAGAACGGGAACTTGCGTATCTTTGCGCTCCTTAATTTTTATTATGAAGTTTTACAATATCATCATCAGATATCGGCTCTATATCGCCGCAGGCTTTCTTGCCATTGCGGTAGCTACCAATATCCTGGTGGGCTTCTGGGCATCGTTCATCGCCTACCTGATCTGTGCGATGCTGGTTTTTGGCTACTTTTTCTTTGGGCCGCTCAGGCTGATCCAGGACTCGATGGAAAGCGGGGACATGGAAGGAGCCGAAAAAATACTCAATTCGATTAAATATCCGGGACTCTTGTACAAGCCTATCCGTTCGGTCTATTATACGCTGAAAGGAAATATGGCCATGATGAAGCAGGATTTTGACGGTGCTGAGAAAAACATGAAAAAGGGGCTGGACCTCGGTATGCCGATGAAGGAAGCTGAGGGTGCAAGCTTGCTGCAAATGGGCATGCTCTCGATGCAAAAAAATGATCTTCGGCAAGGCGAGAGCTACATTCGCCAGGCCATTCGCAAAGGGCTTCCCGATAAGGAAAACCAGGCTACGGCCTACCTTCAATTATGTTCGATCATGATGACAAAAAGAGAATTCAGGGCGGCCAAGGAATATTTCAGGAAAGCGAAAGGTTTAAAACCAACGACTCCGCAGTTGGTCGACCAGATTAAGCAAATTGAAAGATATATTTCAAGAATGCCGGGGTAAGCACCCGCCATCACTTAGGCGATTTCTGTGCTCAGCTGCACAAGGCAAGTATTGATCGTATTCTCCACTTTTTCGACGAGGGCTGGGATAAGATCCAATTCGACAAGCTGCTTTGCATTAGATTCGATCGTCCGGATATCCTGCTGAATCGTTTTGATGGCCATCGAATCGATTGTCGATTTTAGTTTATGCGCCGTTTTTGAGACCTGTGCCCAGTTTTTTGCCGCGCAGGCGCTGCGCATCATTACGACGTCTTTTGGAACAGCGTCAATAAAAAGCAAAATCATTTTCTTGATAAAGTCAGTGTTGCCGCCCGAGACGGATTCAACCATAGAAAGGTTATAAAGCTTATCTTCGGAGGCAGGCTTCGCGTTCGCGTTTTGGCCGTTGAGCAGTTTAGCTTCCATATTTTCAAAAAGGTCGGGTTGATTATCTGATATTGAGTTCTCCCATCTGCACCATCCGGTAAATTGTCGATTTGCCGATGTCCAGTTTTTTTGCGACGAGGAGCACGTCCCTTTCATACTTGTCGAGATAATGCTGGATTAACTGGGTTTCAAATTCTTTCAGGGTGATTTCCTTGCTCAGCAGATCGGCGATACTGGAATTGGTATTGAAAGTGATATGCTCGGGAAGAATGAGGTCGCCGTCGGTCATCACAACGGCAAGTTCCATGACGGATTTGAGTTCACGAACATTCCCGGGAAATGAATATTGGACGAGCTTTTGCTGGGCTTCGGGTGAAATTATTTTTTTGCCGAGTTTGTTGTCCCTACAGAAATTATCGGTAAAATGCTTGGCGAGGATACAGATGTCGTCGCCGCGCTCGCGCAGGGGTGGCAGCGTGACAGGTAACCCGATCAGGCGGTAATATAAATCTTCCCTGAAATTTTTATTCTTGACCTCTTCCATCAGGTTTTTATGCGTAGCCACAATAATGCGAACATCGATTTTAACGGTGCCGCTTCCGCCGACCCGTGTGATTTCTTTTTCCTGGAGAACACGAAGAAGTTTTGCCTGCAGGTTGATGTCCAACTCCCCTATTTCGTCGAGGAACAACGTTCCTTTGTCAGCCTCTTCGAATTTGCCAATGCGACGGGTCACCGCTCCGGTAAACGCGCCTTTTTCATGACCAAACAGTTCACTTTCGATGAGCTCCCTGGGAATGGCGGCGACATTAACGGTGACAAACGGTAGCTTTTGCCGCTGTGAATTATAATGAATGGCTTTGGCCACCATTTCCTTTCCGGACCCGGTCTCGCCGGTAATGGATACGGTAATATTTGTATTGACGGCTTTTTCGATCAGCGCAAAGACCTTTTTTACCGCGTCGCTTTTCCCCAGAATCATCTCCGAAAAATCATATTTGCGCCCCACCTGGCTCTTCAGGGTTTCGACTTCCTGTTTGAGGTCGCTGATTTCGCGAAGGTGAAGAATGCTGTTCCACAGGCGGTCTTTCGTATCGTCGTCTTTAACGATGTAGTCGAACGCGCCGCTCTTCAGCAGGTTGATGGCCGTGGCAACATCTTCCTGGCCGGAAATGATAATGACGCGGATATCCGGGTTGGTCTCCTTGATCTTTCGCAGAACTTCGGCTCCGTCACAGTCGGGCAATGAATAGTCGAGCGTCACAACATCGGGCTTATTATGGAGCTGGGCGAAGAATTCGCCCGGAGATTCAAAGCGGCTTACTTCGTATTCGGGATTAAGGGCTAAGTAGTGCTGGAGCATAGAGCCGTACCAGGCGTCATCTTCGATGATATAGATCTTGAAGGTCTGATTTTTCATAGCCAATTACTTGGATTAATATTGGATAACCTATAAACGCAGAAAACGAGAAATTATTCCCGAAAGAAGAAAATTTCCAAAATTTATATTCTTATGAAAATCAGCGAAAAGACAATGGCTTATCTTTGATTTATGTCTTTCAACCGGGAAAAAGCAAACCAGAAGTTCAGGGAGGAATATGGAAAGCTGAATCCGCAACAACAACTGGCTGTGGATTCAATCGAAGGGCCGGTCATGGTGATTGCAGGGCCGGGAACGGGCAAAACGCAAATCCTTGCCGCAAGGATCGGTAAAATCCTGCTGGAAACAGATACGCTGCCGGCGAATATTCTTTGTCTTACCTACACGGAAGCCGGCGCCATCGCGATGAGAAAAAGACTCACCTCTTTTATCGGTCCTGACGCCTACAAAGTGAATATTTTTACTTTCCACGCATTTTGCAATAGCATCATCCAGGAAAATCTCTTTCTCTTTGAAAAAAATCAGCTCGATCCCGCCTCTGAACTGGACAAGATTGATCTCTTGAAACTGCTGATCGACAGCCTCCCCAAGGGCAACCCGTTAAAGCGTAACCGGGGTGATATTTACTTTGACATGGACGCATTGGAAAAGCTTTTCTCGCAGATGAAACGCGAGGGGCTTAGCCCGGATTTTATTAGCGAGCGGATTACGCGGTATATTGACAGCCTTCCTTCGAGGCCGGAATTCAGGTATAAAAGAAAAACCGGCACGGCGAACAAGGGCGACTTAAAAGAAGAGAAATACAAGGAAGAAAAAGAGAAAATGGGGAGACTCCTCGCTGCCGTAAACGAATTCGACCATTTTCAGTCCTTGATGCATGACAAACACCTGTATGATTTTGAGGACATGATCAACTGGGTTATCCGGGCGTTTACTGAAAACAAAACGCTTCTCCGCAATTACCAGGAGCGGTATCAATATGTTCTTGTCGACGAATACCAGGATACCAGCGGAACCCAAAACACACTGGTTGAGTTACTCGTCGGCTTTTGGGACAGGCCGAACATTTTCGTTGTTGGCGATGATGACCAGAGCATATTTCGATTTCAGGGCGCGAATGTGGAGAACATGGAAGTGTTTATGCACAAGTATGCGGACCTGTTGACAATTGTGCTCAGGGAGAATTATCGATCGACACAGCCCATCCTGGATGTTTCACGATCCCTGATTGAAAAGAACAATTCCAGGCTCATCAAAACCAACCCGAAACTGGACCTGAACAAAGACCTGGTCTCTTCCAATACCAACATCAACCACCTGACTCACCTGCCAATCATCCGGGAATTTGTGAGCCAGCGGCACGAGATGGCTGCCATTGCGCTGCAGGTTGCCGGCCTGGTCACCTCAGGCGTCCAGCCGGGACGGATTGGCATTATTTACCGCGAAAATAAGTATGGGGAAGAGCTGTCCAAATTTCTTTCGTTAAAAAATATTGCTGTATACAGCAGGCGAAGCATCAACCTGTTTGAAATTCCCCTGGCAAAAAAAATAATCCTGTTGCTTCGTTACCTGGCAGCCGAGCATGATACACCTTACGGGGGCGATGAAATGCTTTTCGAGATCCTGCATTTTGATTTTTACCAGATCCCTCCCATGGAAGTAGCGAAGCTTTCCGTCGAGGTGGCTGACCGGCAATTTTCGGAAAATAAGACCTCGATCCGCAGACTCATCTGGGAAAAATCGGTCGCTCCTCCGAAAGATTTATTTAATCCGCCATTTCCTGAGCCGCTACGAATTTTTGGCAGGATCATCGAACAGCTGATCGCTGATGTCTCCAATGTCACCATCCAAACTCTTTACGAATACATGATCAGGAAAGCGGGCATATTGAAATATGTCGTGGAAAGCCCCGAAAAGATATGGTTCCTCCAGATCATTACCGCGCTCTTCGATTTCATTAAGGAAAAAACGAGCAGGAATCCGCAGATCACTTTAAACGAGCTGGTGAACACCGTTGACCTTATGGAAAAAAATGGTATCGCCATCTCGCTCACGCGTGTCTCGGGCAGCGAATCGGGCGTAAACCTGATGACGGCCCATGGATCGAAAGGACTCGAATTCGAATGGGTATTTTTTGCCGGTTGCAATGCGACCTTTTGGGAAAAAAAGAGAGTGCCATACCAGGGATTCAAATTGCCGGACACCATTTTTGAGTCAGCCGGGATGCATGCTTTTGAAGAAGGCGTTGACTCGCAACGTGACGAAAATGCGGAAGAGGCCCAGGCGACTGAAGAAGAACTGCGCAGGCTGTTCTATGTTGCGCTTACACGGGCACAGCTGCACCTGTCCATTTCCTATTCAAACTTCGACAACCAGGGAAAAGAGCTTGAACCCTCCATGTTTATTGTCGAAATCCTGGACAAGCATGCGATCCCGGTGGAAAAGCCACTGATCAGGGACGAAATGCTGATGGATTTCGAATCCCTGCAATTTTCGGAGACGGCGCCCGAAATCGGGACGCTGGAAGAAGATTTTATCGCGGGCATTCTTGATCGATTTGTACTCAGCGTCACCGCGCTGAACAATTACCTGAACTGCCCGCTGGAATTTTATTTCAAGAACCTCCTGCGCATACCCTCGCCAAAAAATGAAGCGACTGAATTCGGGTCATCCATACATTACGCGCTGCAGTGCCTGTTTGAGAAAATGAAACAAAGCCCGCTCCAGATTTTCCCTTCAACAGAAGAATTGATCAAAGATTTCAACTGGTATATGCACCGTCACCGGGAAAGCTTTACGGCTGAGGCTTTCCAACGAAGGCTGGACTATGGAGTCGACGTGCTGACCAATTACTATGAAAAGTATATACACAGCTGGAACAAGATTGCCCTGGCGGAACTCAATATTCGTCGTGTGGTGGTCGAGGGCGTCCCGCTCAAAGGCAAGCTGGACAAGCTCGAATTCCATGGCAAAGAGGTCAACGTCGTTGACTACAAAACAGGAGATTTTGAAAAGGCGAGGGCTAAACTGAAAGGGCCTGATGACAAACAGCCAAACGGCGGGGATTACTGGCGCCAGGCTGTATTCTACAAAATACTGATCGATCATTATAAAAAGGGATGGAAGGTCGTGACTACCGAATTTGATTTTGTCGAACCTGACAAAAAGAAAAATTTCCGAAAGGAAAAATTGTTGATTTCAGCCGCGGATACAACGACTGTCATTCAGCAGATCGCCAACACCTGGCAAAAGATTCACGACCGGCAATTTTATACAGGATGCGGAAAGCCCGATTGCCACTGGTGCAATTTTGTCAAGACCAACAACATGGCGGTTGCTCTTCATGAATTGAGCGAAGAAGAAGAAGAGGAAACCGAAGCCTGACTGGCGGTTTTAAAGGATTATTAGCACAATAGGCTACCCGGTTTAGGCGAAACGGTATATGTTTGCAAACCGCACTTCAGCACAATGAAAATAGCAGAACGGTTACTGGTTTTCGGCCTGGGGTTCATTCTTCTCCTTGACGCCTTCGGCCACGCGGGCTGCGCAATGATTTTACCTCCTTCCGGCGGGCCAAGAGATTCGATTCCACCCGTGCTGGTTTCGGCAGTGCCCCATGAAATGACCGTCAATTTCAAAGCAAACAAAATCGTTTTCACCTTCGACGAATATGTCCACCTTGACAAGCTCCAGGAGAACTTGATCGTCTCTCCGGTTCCGCGGATAAGCCCGATGGTGGATTTTAAGCTCAAGACAGTGACGGTTAAACTCAAGGATACACTGAAGGACAATACGACCTACGAGATTGATTTCGGCAATGCGGTCCAGGACGTCAATGAAAATAATGTGTTGAGGAATTTCACCTATGTATTCTCGACGGCACCATATATCGATTCGCTTTCGTATTCAGGTCGCGTCCTCCTCGCCAAGACAGGCGCGGCAGACAGCACATTGAAAGTGATCCTGCACAAAAAACTGGACGACTCCGCAGTCGTCAATGACCGGCCCCGCTATGTCACGACGGTGGATACCGCCGGTTATTTCAGGTTTCATTACCTGGAGGCCGGCACCTATGCCATCTACGCGCTCAAAGATGAAAGCGGCACGCGAAAATATCTTTCGAAAAGTCAGCTCTTTGCTTTTGCAGACCAGCCAATCACAGTCGGCAATAACAGCCAGCCGGTGACCCTGTATGCCTACCAGGAAGAGGCCGAATCGAGAAAAAACAAGCCATCGGGTGTTGCTGTCCCGAAGCCAAGCAGCAAAGAAAAGGAAAAAGTAAAACGCCTCGTCTTAAAAACCAACCTCGGTAACGAAGGCAGGCTTGATGTGTTGGGTAATCTTGTGCTGAGTTTCGGTACTTCACTGAAGCGGTTTGATTCAACAAAGCTTCATTTCACAGATGAGCAATTCAAGCCCATCAGCAATTACCGCCTCATCACTGATAAGGATACGACCCATAAAACGATCGAACTGGTCTATAACTGGGATCTGGATACCAAGTATCACCTGATCGCAGAAAAGGACTTTGCCGAAGACAGCGCGGGACAGATGTTGTTGAAGGCAGACACCATAAACATCCAGACTCGAAGAGAGGCCGATTACGGAGAACTGACCATCACCATCAAAAACCTTGATCTGTCCAGACATCCCGTGCTGGAATTCATCCAGGGCGGAGACATCAAATTCTCTTTTCCAATGGTCGGGCGAATCCTCAAACGCAAGCTTTTTCCGCCCGGTGAGTACAAGCTCAGTATCCTCTATGATGATAATCAAAATGGCGTCTGGGACCCCGGGGAATTCTTTGGCGCACATCGCCAGCCCGAAAAGGTTCAACAGATTCCTCTGAATAACAGAAGGAAGGTGATGACTGTTAAAACCAGCTGGGACAATGACGTCGATATTGTCTTATAGATCCCACTCCGAATCCTGCGACTGTAGTACCTTTGCAGCATGCAATTTTCTTCAATATTGGTTGAGCAGGCGGTAAGCGAATTTGCGAAGTTACCGGGGATTGGAAAGAAGACGGCATTGCGCCTGGTTTTGCATTTACTTAAACAGCAGGAGCCCGCGGCAAAGGATCTGGGTGAGGCCATTATCAAAATGCGCAACGAGATCAAGTTTTGCCAGCGTTGTCACAATATCGCCGACGGTGATATCTGTTCGATCTGCGCCAATTCCATGCGTAGGCAGGATATGATCTGCGTGGTAGAAAATATTCGCGACGTCATCACGATTGAAAGTACGCAGCAGTATCATGGTACTTACCATGTTCTTGGGGGAGTCATTTCGCCGCTGGATGGCATCGGGCCTGAACAACTGAACATCGATTCACTGGTCAACCGAATAACCAATGAACAGGTCCAGGAGATCGTCTTTGCGTTGAGCCCGAATATCCAGGGCGATACCACCATTTATTATATCCAGAAGAAGGTGACGCAAAGGCCGCTCAGGATAACGACCATCGCCCGAGGCATTTCCTTTGGCGGGGAATTGGAATATGCGGATGAAATGACCCTGGCAAGGTCCATCGCAAACCGTCAGCCTGTAGAAAATTATGTTTCCGGCTGAAACTAGAGGTCGAAATATTCAAAGAAATAATTCTCCGGCTTCAGGTTGAGCCATTCCTTCCTGTTTCGATCGAATTCTTCATAACTGAGCTGCATGACCTGGTCCTGGTTGAATTTCAACCTGCTCTCGGGTTTTTTCCGGGTGATGATTCCCAGGCCGAAATCGCAATCGAGCACAAAAACGTTAATGTCGTCTCGCAGGCTCCGGAGGTGAACGATCGTTTTCCAGACGTCCCCGCTCCACATCCCGGCGAAATTCGTGGCTTTCCAATCAGCAAAACTGATGGCGGCCTGCGCGGTCAGGGGATTACAATCATGCATGATAATGACGCCGTCATCGCTCAAATATTCTAAAGTATTTTCTACGTCGCGCAAAGCGTAAGCATACTCGTGCATGCCATCGATCAGCGAGACATCTATTTTCCTGTTGCCAATGAGCGTTGCCGCATCCTGTGCAAAAAAATCGTCGCTTGTTTTATGGACATAATTGTTAAGCAGGTTGCTCGGGTTGAGCAACGTCTTCCCAGCTTTGCGCACGAAATCAAATCGGAACTCCGGATCGACGGCAATCTTGAAATTGCTTTTTATTTTGAAAAATGTGTGGGCATTAGACACCCCGATCTCGAGGTAGTTCCTCAGCCGCTTCTTCTTCATGAGCGTCTGCAAAATAAAAAGTCTGTCCATGTGCCTGAAAGATATTCAGTAAATATAGCAGATATTGGTCTTAGCGGAATTCAAGCGTAAAGAAATTTAAACATCCGCTCCAATAAATCCATAATTTGCCGCCGAATTAAATGCGTTTAACAGGCTGAACGGGCAGCTTCCAATAGATGCACACCGACATAGAAAAAAACAGGCGAACGAAAGTAGAAAGCAGTGCTATTTTTTCGATCCTGATTCCAACCTGGAATAACCTGGATTGCCTGAAGCTTTGCATCGAAAGCATTCGGAAAAATTCAAGCCTGCCTCATCAACTCATCGTGCATGTTAACCAGGGGAATGACGGAACGCTATCCTGGATAAAATTGCAGGCCAACATTGATTTTACCTATAGCGAGCAAAATGTCGGCGTTTGCTATGCCCTTAATGCGGCAGCTACTCTCGCGACGACCGACTTTATCGTGTACATGAATGACGATATGTACGCATGCCCTGCGTGGGACGCGAAGCTCTATGACGAAATCAAAAATGCCCGAGACAACTATTTCTTTTTTTCTGCCACGGCGATAGAGCCCGTCGCATCGAGCAACTGCGCGATTGAAAAGGATTTCGGCAGAGGCCCTGCGGACTTCAGGGAATCGGAGCTGCTTCAACAATTTGAGGGCCTTCCAATGGGCGACTGGCTTGGATCGACATGGCCGCCGAACGTCGTGCATCGAAACCTTTGGGAACTCGTTGGCGGATACAGCGTGGAATTCTCGCCCGGAATGTACTCAGACCCGGATTTTTCGATGAAATTATGGATGGCTGGCGTCCGGTTGTTCAAGGGAGTTAGCGCAAGCCGCGTTTATCATTTTGGTTCGCACTCAACCAGACGCGTCAGCAAAAACCGCGGATACTATACCTTCATTGCCAAATGGAAGATGACCTCAAGCACGCTGACCAAACTTTACCTCCGGCGCGGCCAGGCATTCGACGGAGAACTATCTGAACCGATTATTGACCCCATGACAAAATTGAAGAATTTTTTTCGCCAGCTGACGCTGCCCTGGCATTCGTACTAGCTTCCTGTTAGAATTGTGATACGAAGCGGTAGAGGTTAAAGTCTCCATTTTGCAGAGCCTCGCCAACTTGTTGCTCCAGCATTTTTTTGGAAATTCCAACCATTCTTTTTTTCTGGATAAGCTGAAATGCTTTTTCCGCGAGGGCATTTGATTTCCCGGTTTGCGCCTCTGACAATTTTTCCCCGATGGCTTCAACCAGTTCGCTGATGCCTGTTCCCTCGCTGGCAATCGTCTTCAGCACCGGGGTTTTTTTACCATTTTCCATGATGGCATGTGAAAGATTTCTGACCATCAGGTCGGCGCCCGGATAGTCGCTTTTGTTCACAACCAGAATGTCGGCCACTTCCATCAGCCCGCTTTTCATTGCCTGGATGTCGTCGCCGGAACCGGGAGTGAGCACAACCGTGGTAGCGTCGGCAATTCCGGCGATCTCTACTTCTGTTTGCCCGACGCCGACCGTCTCGATCATGATGTAGTCGAAATCAGCAGCTTTAAGCAGATCGGTTATTTCGATGACCGTCGGGCTTAGTCCCCCGACGTTCCCGCGCGAGGCCAGTGAACGAATGTAGACGCGACCATCGTTAAACCACCTCGACATGCGGATCCTGTCACCAAGGAGCGCGCCATGGTGGAAGGGCGAGGAAGGATCGACACACAATACGGCAATTTTTTTGTTACGCTCATCCACCATCAGTGAAAGCATCCTGTCTATCATCGTACTCTTGCCCGCACCAGGCGGGCCCGTGATTCCAATTGTCTTATTGGCATGATTGTCGCCGGGAAGTGATTGAAGGAGATCCAGGTATCCCGGCTGCTCATTTTCAATCAGGGATATGCAGCGCGAAATGGTTGGCGTTTCGCCTCGCCGAATGGATGGAACCAGTGAAAGAATGTCCGCTGTTGACTGAAAGAGGCTGCTCATCGCAAAATCAAAAGTAGCAGCAAAATTCAAGCTGTAAAAAAATCGTTTTCGTACCTGATCTTATCGTTTAAGCCAGTAAATTTGGTGCCGCTTGTTCAAAGGCGTAATGACAAATTTCATTCCCATATTTCCACTGGGCGTCGTGGTTTATCCCGGCGAAAGCCTCAACCTGCATATTTTTGAACCGCGATACAAACAGCTCATCAGCGAGTGTTATGCTGATGCCAAGCCATTTGGCATCCCACCCGTCATTGATGGCAAGGTCAATGAAATGGGAACCCTGGTGAAGATCACAGCCATCGTCAATAAGACAGATAACGGTGAAATGGATATCAAGACGCAGGGCATCAGCATATTCAGGATACTCGAGGTGATCAAAAAGGTGCCTGACAAACTCTACAGCGGCGCCATCGTCAATTACCCGGAAAACAATACGGATCTCCAAACCAGCCAGGCAATAAGCAAGGTGCTCAACGCGCTTCGTCAATTGCATAAGCTTCTGAAAATCGAAAAAGATTTCAAAAAACCGGACGAAGAGATCACTTCATACGACATTGCCCACCATTCCGGCCTTTCGCTCCAGGAAGAATACGAACTCCTGGGATTACTTCGCGAAGACCAGCGGCAGGAATATCTGAAAAGACACCTCAGCAAGGTGCTCCCCGTTATAGCAGAAATGGAAACGCTGAAAAAAAGGGTCAAACTCAATGGTCATTTCAAGAATTTGTCGTCCTTTGATTTTGAACAATAAGCTATGCCGGTAACGCTCTGCCTGGATTTTGGCAATACCCGACTTAAGGCCGCGGTTTTTTCGGGAAAAAAATTTGAAAAAGAAATTCTGCTTGAAGACGACAGCGAAAAAACGGCGCAGGCACTTTTTGATGAATACCATCCGGGTAAAGTCATCCTCTCGTCGGTCATCGACCATAACCCGGCGCTCGAAACATTCTTTGCGGGAAAAACAAAATTTCACCGGCTCGGGCACCTGTCGAAACTCCCGTTAAGTATAGCAGTCGGTAAACCCGAAACGATCGGGGCAGACAGGCTTGCGTTGTCGGTCGCAGCCATTAGCTTATACCCTGGGAAAAATAACCTGGTGATTGGCCTGGGGAGTGCCGTCACTTACAATTTTATCAATAAAAACGGGGAGTTTCTCGGCGGCGGCATTTCGCCTGGAATGGAAATGCGATTTAAAGCGCTCCATAGTTTTACCGCAAAGTTGCCGCTGGTCAAACCCGACTGGAATTTCCCCCTGGTTGGTTATGATACAAGAACCAATATTCTCAGTGGCGTGATCTTCGGGATGGCTGGCGAAATCGACGGAACGATCGACGCTTATAAAGAAAAATACGACAACTTTAACGTCGCTTTAAGCGGGGGCGATCTTGATTTTTTCGCGGGCAGGCTGAAAAATAAGACCTTCGCCGACCCCCATCTCATCTACAAAGGCCTCTATGCGATCAGTGAATACAATCAATAGGTTCAGGAGCTTTGCAAGGCGCCGGTTTCGTGTTATCGCGACCGGGCTGCTTTTGCTTGCTGGTTGCGAAAATAACATGAAGGATATTCCGTCGCTTCGTAAAAAACAGATCGGCGTGGAGACGGGCGCCGGTATCGAGAGTTATTACAGCGTTGACGCCAAGGTCAAGGCGAAGCTAACGTCCCCCTACATGGTCCGATACCTGGCTGATTCGCCCTATGTCGAGTTTCCCAAATCGCTGCACGTTGACTTTTATAACGATTCGATGCGCATCCAGACAAAGATGGACGCGAAATATGGCAAGTATTACCAATATGACGACAGGGTCTTTTTGCGCGACAGCGTGGTGGTGAAAAATTCGATCTCCGGTGATACGCTAAGAACGAGCGAATTGTGGTGGGACAAGAGAAAACAACTTCTTTACAACGACAAGCTCTCATTTATTTTCAAAAAGGACGGCACCCAGCTCGTCGCCAAAGATGGTCTCGAAGCAGCGCAGGATCTAAGCTGGTACACGTTCAAAAATGTTTCAGGACCAGTGTCGGTACCTGCCAACGGCTTGCCAAAATAAATTGCAGGATCGGGCTAAGCGCCAGGCTTATTGTCTTTCCAATGCCAAAGATGAAGACAGGCATAAGTACGGTAAGGACTCCACTTGTCCGAGAGCTTTAACAACTGTTCGCGCAATTTCTTTTTGTCTTTTTTATCGAGTTTGTACAGGCGGATCATGGCATTCTGGATACCCAGGTCGTCGACCGCAAATACGTCTTCGCGGCCAAGCGTAAACATCAGGAGCATCTCTGCCGTCCAGCGGCCCACTCCCTTTATTTCACAGAGGTATGCGATCACTTCTTCGTTTTCCAGTTTGTTCAATTTGCGGTAATCCATTCCTTTCTCCACAGCGAATCGCGCAACGTTATGGACATAGCTGGTTTTGGCGTTGGACAGACCAATGGACCGCAACTTTTCGGTCGGGATCGCAAGGATCTGCTCGGGAGTTGGCGTCTTTGTGTCGAACAAATCGAGAAAGCGCCGGTGAATGACCCTGGCCACTTTTGTCGAAAGCTGCTGGCTCAGGATCGACGAACAAAGATGAAGATGAACATGTTTTCGCTTCTGCAATTTGTATGGCTCCTGGAGATCGATCAGTTTTTTCAGCCTTCTGTCTTTTGAAAGATGGGCTGTGTATTCCATGCCTGGGTTTTACGAGCGCGGGCAATATCGCCGGTCGCACCAATCAACATTTTTTTGAGCCCCTGGTTCACTCGACGGAAAAAATAGGCGGTAAATTTGAATCGATGAGCAGGCAACTGATTATGACACGTGACGGATCACATTCGGTTGGAATTTCCGGGACTGATACAACCTATCATTCCAGGCACGGCGCGATGCAGGAGTCCCTTCACATTTTTATTCAAGCAGGTTTGAGCCCGCTGCTTACAAAAAAAATGCGCTTGCGAATTTTTGAAATGGGGCTGGGAACCGGGTTAAATGCGTTGCTTACACTCGCAGCTTGCAGGGAGGCAAACCAGGCAGTTTATTATGAAACCATCGAGACCCACCCCCTTGAACAAGAGATTATTTCTGCACTCAACTATTGCCGGCAGCTGAACCAGCCCGCACTCCAGGAATCCTTTGACAGGATCCACGCCTGCGTCTGGGAAGAAGAAACGATGATCGATTCGTTATTTTGTTTAAAAAAGAATCGGATTGGGCTGCTCGAACACCGGCTCGAAGGGGAATTCGACCTGGTGTATTTTGATGCGTTTGCGCCAGGCGATCAACCCGAACTCTGGACGGCAGAGGTTTTTGCAAAACTGTATAGCGCGATGTCAGATCAAGGAGTGCTCGTGACTTATTCAAGCAAGGGGTCCGTGCAAAGAAATCTGCGTAGCGCAGGGTTCAGTCTGTTGAAATTGCCTGGGCCGCCGGGAAAGCGTGAGATCCTCAAAGCCAGTAAACACGGCCCTCATGATGCCGGGTAAGTCCACCGAGGTTTTGGGAAGGTAAGCTCAGGGGACCAGAACCTTGTCAACTTTATGAACGACACCATTCCTTGCAAGAATATTGGGGGCGAAAATGTTGGCAGCAACACCCGAGTCGCCAGCGCCCTGGACCTGGAAAGCAACACCTTCCGAAACCTTGAGCGCCGAGTCAGACAACGTTGGCTGCGTGATGACACCCGAGTTATTGGACGGGTTACTCAATGCGATGAGCATGTCCGAAGTAAAATAGCGTCCGGTGACGAAATGGAAGGCGAGCAGATTGGCCAGGCTGTCAACCTGCAAAATTTTGAGACTGTCATAGGCATTCGGGCTGAGATTCCGGATGGCAGTATTGTTTGGGACAAAGACTGTATAAATTCCACTAGTCAACAGGGCCTGTAGATTATTTGACGCTCCGGAGGTCAAGGCGATAAGCGAATCAAAATAGCTAAGCGTCGTATCAGCCTGCAGAATTTGCATGATGGTGCCGGACGGAGGGATCAGCGGCTGTGCCATGACATCAAGATAGCCATCTTCTCCTGCCCGGACATCGGTGGTAGGCGCGCTGATACCATTTACAAAAAGTGCTCCGCCTTCATAGGTAATAAACACCGAATCACCACTGGCGATCTGCGTGCTTACATTTTGACCAGTGCCACCGGGAACCAGCGCAGTCGAAAGGAGTGCCTCGCCGGCGATGATATTATATAAAAGAATGGTATCAAGCCTGCCGATTCCCATGGTGTCAATGACGTTCGCGCCAAGGCCGTAATTGCCCATGACCTGGTCTGTGCACACGAATACCGTTCCGCGAAAGGTCGTATCATTTAATACAGTATCAAGATTCGCCCTGATTAACGCCGCGTTCCAAATGGTGAGGTTGGTTGCACTTTTTATTACCTGGGCTATGGTGGGGTTGCTAATCGGCGGGGTGGTTGTCGAGTTCTTCACGCAGCTTCCCCCGATTAACATGGCGGCCAAAATCAAAAGTAGTGGCGCGCGCTTTCGAATTTTTAAATCCATATTTGGGTTTTAACAGCCTTAAGCAGCGTCATCATCGGGTCTTAGGGTATGAGTACCTGGGTTATTACGTGTATAACGCCTTTGTATGCCATAATATTGGACGCGATGATGGGCGAAGGGTTCGCGTTTCCGGCGCCCAAAACGGCAAAATTCCCGTTTCCGAGGCTCCCGAAGGTGATCGTCTTGTTGGTCACGAGGGTCGGCTCGATGAGCGACGTATTGATGTCGGTCGTGAAAACGCGCTTGGGAACGAGATGATAGATAAGTATGGTAGAAAGGGAATCAGGGTTTGCGTTATTGATGTCACTGATTGATGCAAAACCGGCGTTACGGAATGCCTGGTTGCTCGGCGCGAAGACGGTAAAAACGCCGCTTGATAAAACGGTACCGATATTCAACTGGGCCGCGGATGTTCTGGCAATCGCAGCGGCCAAATAGGTCGTGCTGGAGTCTGCCTGCAGAACTTGTTGAACGGTGCCAAACGGCGGAAGAACCAACTGGGCCATGGCGTCAATCAAGCCATTGCTGGCGATCAGGTCGGTGGATTCGATCTGGATACCATCAAAGAAGATGCCCGCTCCATTGCTTGTTATAAAGGCGGTATCGCCTGATAGTGTCTTCAAAGGCGAATCCGGCCCGGTCGGGAGCTGGGAGGCCGACAAAGACTGGGGAATCGTATTGTATAAGATGATATGCCTGATCACCGAGTCAGGCAGGCGGTCAAAGGTCGTATCGGAAATTCCTGCCAATAACCATGCGGCATCAGTTGCCACGAAAAATGTGAACGGTCCGCCATTGTTGAACATCGAATCAAGACCCGCCCTCGTAAAGGCGGTATCGGTCAGCGTCGCGTTGCTCGAATTCGTAATAACAGCTGTTATGGTATTCGACTTGGTATTGGTATTGGGCACAGCGCTTTTTACACAGGATCCCAGGAACAGCCCGCAAACCGCAAAGCCAATAAAAACATTCCCAACAGCGTAGTTTTTAGCTCTCATTTTGATAGATTTTGAACTTATTGTCGTTTTGTCTAATTGCATGATTACTACTACGAAAAAAAACAGGCAGGGTTGTGTGTTTGAATCTCCGCCTATTCAAGGCTATAGCTCATTTTTCCGTCCTTTTCATCTTTCATCAGGATCCCAATTTGCTGGAGCTGGTTCCGGATCTTGTCCGACGTCACATAGTCCTTCCGGCTTCGTGCATCCTTCCTGATTTCGATCAGCAAGTCCAACACGCCATGCAATTTCGAATGTTCGGCGCCACTTTCATCGCGGAGGCCCAGGATATTCTCGAGATAATCGGTGAAATACTTCTTTAACTGCATGAATGTGTCTTCGGCGAGCGAACCTGATTGAATGTGACCATCCTTTATCGAATTAATGGTCGGAACAATCTCAAAAAGGTTGGCCATGGTCTTTGCTGTGTTGAAGTCGTCATTCATGCTTTCGTCAAGACCGCTGAGCAGCCGCCGGATTTTCTGATCCAGTTCTGCATTTTGGGGGCCACCTGCAACCCAGTTCATTTTTTGCAGGGCCAGGTGCGCTTCCCACAGCCGCCTGAGCCCTTTCTCGGCCGCCTGCAATGCCTCATTGCCAAAGTCGAGCGTGCTCCTGTAGTGCGTCTGCAGGATAAAAAAGCGTATGGTCATCGGCGAATAAGCCTGGGCGAGCAGGGGATGATCGCCGGTGAAGAGTTCTGTCAGGCGAATTTGGTTATTATAGCTCTTCCCCATCTTTTTGCCATTGATGGTGATCATGTTGTTGTGTATCCAATAACGTGCGGGCACACGATGGTTGCAAATCGTGCTCTGCGCAATTTCGCTTTCATGATGGGGGAACAGGAGGTCCATCCCTCCGCCGTGAATATCAAACTGGGTTCCGAGGTACTTGGTGCTCATCGCCGAGCACTCGATATGCCAGCCCGGGAACCCCTCACCCCAGGGGCTTTCCCATCGCATGATGTGTTCAGGAGGGGCAGCTTTCCACAAAGCAAAATCCTGCCAATTGTGTTTTTCTTCCTGGTTTTCAAGGTCCCGCGTGGATTCCAGGAGATCATCAAGAATCCGGCCGCTAAGCTTACCGTAAGGATATTTTTCTGCGTATTTCTTGACGTCAAAATAAACAGAGCCGTTGATCGCATAGGCATAGCCCTCGGCGATTATCTTTTTGATCATTTCGATCTGTTCAACGATATGGCCCGTTGCCGTCGGTTCAATGCTCGGCTCCAGGTTATTGAACTGACGCATGGCCCAATGAAACAGGTTGGTATATTTCTGGACAAGTTCCATCGGCTCCAGCCTTTCAATGATTGCTTTTTTCGAAATCTTGTCTTCAGCCTCCCGGCCCTCTTCTTCAAAATGCCCCGCATCCGTGATGTTGCGAACATAACGCACCTTGTTACCCAGGTGCATCAGGTACCTGTAAATGACATCAAAAGTGATGAAAGGGCGCGCATGCCCGAGGTGACTTTCGCCACTGACCGTCGGCCCGCACACATACATTCCCACATAACCCGGAACGATCGGCACAAACGATTCCTTTTGCCTGGTGTATGAATTATAGACCTGTAAGGATTGCATGGTGGAAATTTAGAAAACTGGAAATGGTTATTTGCAAACGGGATCGTTTTATATGCGCAAAAGTAAACTATCCCAGTGGAACAGGACAGGTGCAACAACAGGCAGGTGATGAATGTCCAGGATGGTTCATGCACGCAAGATAAACGAAATTATTTGGATTTGAAAGCGAGGTTAAGATCCGCTACAAAAGGATGGTGATCGGAATAAGGAAGGTCGAATTTCTTGCACTGCAGCACATCAAACTGCCGACTCGCAAAAATATAGTCGATGCGCAGGGTCGGTGAAATATGGACATAAGATCTCCCAATGCCAAAACCTTTTTTAATGAAGGCGTCCTGCATGTCGCCCTTAATCCGGAAATAAGTGTAAGAATTCGGAACGTCATTGAAATCGCCGCAAATAATCGTGGGATATGGACTTTGATCGATCTGCTCGCGCACAATGTCTGCCTGTCCCCCGCGGAATCCATATGCGCGACGGAGTTTTTTGATGATTGATTTTGATGCGACGATTGAACTGTCTTCCACGTTTTTGATAATCTCCAGGTCCCGGAATTCTTTGTTGCCAAAGAGCACAGATTGCAGGTGTGTGGTAAAGACACGGATCGTTTTGCCGGCCAGGTCAAGGTCAACGCCGATCAGGCTTTCCGCCGCCTTCTGGTTATCCTTATTCTGGTAGCGGATTTTGCAAGAATCCGTGATGGGAAACCTGGAGAAGATAATGACGCCGGATTCATACATGTCGTCGTAGCGACGATAGTCAAGTGAGAAATAGTGATAGGGATAATTTAGTTCCTTTTGTATAAAGGGAATATTAGAGGCAAATTCGCGGGGATTGTGAGATTCAAAAAACTCCTGGAGACAAAGGATGTCACCATTTTGATCCTTTAGAAAATCGAGCATTTTTGCCCGGTGTTCGCCGTGGCGCCTGGAAACAAACTCGTCCCACCGCCGCACATTCCAGGTGATCACGCGAATGGCCCCTGTTGGTTTGTCTGGCGTGAACGATGCCGCAGGATGCAATGCAAAAAGCGCGTGGAAATTCGGCCAGCCGATCAGAATTACAATCAGGCAGAGGAGAGCCATTCGCCACCTTGAAAAAAAAATCCAGCAAATCAGCAGCATGACAAGGAGCAACAATAAAAGCGGAAAAATAAGACCGAGCAGGGAAATGATCCACCAGCCGGAAGGGTGCAAAAATGGATTCAGACAGGCTAGAAGAAATAGAAAAACGACGACAAGATTAACGATGATCAGGAACCGGCGGGTGAGATTGCGCAATATAGCCATGGTCGGCTTCTAAGTTACAAATCTTCTTTGTCTGCCGCGCGCTTCAGAATTTCT
>JAJPJP010000247.1 GCA_021324175.1 Chitinophagia bacterium | reverse complement strand
TTATCTGCAAATTACAGATCTTCAATATTGTATTCTTTTAATTTTCTATACAATGTCCGCTCGCTGATGCCCAGGTCAGATGCCGCATCTTTTCTTTTGCTCTTGTGTTTCTTAAGTGCTTTTATGATCAGTTCCTTTTCCTTATCCATGATATTCAGGGACTCCTCAACTTCTTCATGAGCTTGTATCGGCGTATGATTTTGAATTACAACGGGCTGGCTATTACCAATTGAGGGCTGCAATCCGGATTGGGGAAAAACCTCCTGATGCTGGATCTCCGCCAGCTCATTTGAATAAGGCACATGTTGCAATGATGAAGTAATCGCAGGGTTCTTAAGAATCTCAACAAACATTTTCTTGAGCTCCGTGACGTCCTTCTTCATATCAAAAAAAAGTTTATAAAGAATTTCGCGCTCATTCGCAAATTCGTGGCCATTTACTGAAGCCCCCTGTTGGTTTGAGATCAGCATGGGCAATCGATTCGAGCTGCCAGCAGGAATAAATTTTCCCAGTTCTGCACCTGTAAGGACCTTATCCTGCGACAATACAGAAATCTGCTCCGCAATGTTCTTCAATTCCCGCACATTGCCTGGCCAGGAGTAATTAATTAACAGATTTTTTGCCTCCTCGTCCAACTGAACAGGCGCCGACTTATATCGTTCGGCAAAATCAACTGCGAATTTTCTAAACAGAAGAGGAATATCCTCCTTTCGATCGCGAAGCGCGGGTACGCGAATCGGGACGGTGCTCAGGCGATAATATAGGTCTTCCCTGAATTTGCCCTTGTCGGTTTGCTCCAATAAATCCTTGTTGGTCGCCGCGATCACACGAACATCAGTTTTTTGCACTTTGGACGAACCTACCCGGATAAACTCGCCGGCTTCCAGAACACGCAATAATCTGGCTTGGGTGCCTAGGGGCAATTCACCTATTTCATCGAGAAAAATGGTCCCCCCGTTCACGGTTTCAAAGTAGCCTTTTCTCGAATCAACGGCTCCTGTAAACGACCCCTTCTCGTGTCCGAACAATTCGGAATCGATAGTGCCTTCGGGGATAGCCCCACAATTCACTGCAATGAAAGGATTATGCTTTCTCGCAGAAAGTGCATGTATTATCTGGGAAAATGCCTCTTTGCCAACGCCGCTTTCGCCGATGATCAAGACAGCCAAATCAGTATTGGATACCTGGGAGGCCACCTGCAACGCATAATTCAAAGACGGCGAGTTCCCCATGATACCAAAACGATTTTTTATAGATTGAATCTCCATGCTAAATTCCAATTTGATTTACAACAATAAGGCTCCCTACTTGGTTCATTCAGTTACAATTTCCCGAAATTGCACTACCAAGGAGCGTGGCACCCGTGCAAGCAGAAATTCGGACATCAACATAATTACCTGGTACAAAACAATTACCTGATTTTGGGAAAATGACTACCTTATTTTGGGAATTCCTTCCCATCCATTCGTGTTTGCTTTTTTTAGAATCGCCTTCGATCAATACCTCAAATACTTTACCAAGGTCCCTTTCATTGCTTTCAAGCGAAAGTTGGTTTTGAAGTTTAACAACTTCACTTAACCGTCTTTTTTTCGTTTCTTCGCTGACATCATCCTGAAAGCGCCTTGCAGCCAATGTCCCGGGCCGTTCACTGTAAAAAAACATATAACTCATGTCAAACCGGGCAAAGCTCATCACTGATAGCGTTGCCAGATGATCTTCCTCGGTTTCCGTACAAAAACCTGAAATGATGTCCGAGCTGATTCCGCAATCGGGGACCAGTTCTCGTATTCGGATGATTTTAGCCATATACCACTCCCGCGTATAAGTCCGATTCATTTGCTGCAGAACTCTCGTTGAACCACTTTGAACAGGCAGATGAATGTATTTGCAAATGTTGGGATGAATTGAGATTGCCACCAGAACATCATCAGTGATATCTTTGGGGTGCGAGGTCGAAAACCTAATTCGAAGCTGGGGGCTAATGGAAGCCACTTTCTTCAATAAATTTGCGAATGTTACGATTTCGGAACTGCGCTCGTCGACCCAATAGTAACTGTCAACGTTTTGGCCCAACAACGTAACCTCACGAAAACCATTTTGAAATAAATTGCAGCATTCCGCATAAATGGATTCGGCATTCCGGCTTCTTTCCCTTCCTCGCGTAAAAGGGACGACACAAAACGAGCACATGTTGTTGCAACCCCTCATGATGCTTACAAAGGCAGTAATGCCGTTGCTTCCAAGTCTCACCGGGGCGATGTCAGCATAGGTTTCATCACGGCTTAATAACACGTTGACAGCCCGCAGGCCGCTTTCAGCGTCGCCAATTAAAGCTGGAAGAGTTCGGTATGCATCTGGACCGATCACCAGGTCAACCAATTTTTCCTCTTCCAGGAATTTTGATTTTAAGCGCTCAGCCATGCATCCCAGTACGCCTACCAGAACCGAGGGTCTTCTATTTTTTACCTGTTCGAAGATCTTCAACCGGGTCCTAACTGTCTGTTCGGCCTTTTCCCGGATCGAACAAGTGTTTATTAGAATAAGATCGGCGTGCTCCGGGTTTGAAATTGCGCTAAATCCCACACCGTTTAAAATTGACGCGACAATTTCACTATCTGAAAAATTCATCTGACAACCATAACTTTCTATATAAAATGTCTTAACAAAGTGCTTATTTTCAGGCAGTGACGATAAAAAAGATTCGCCTTGCCTGGACTCGTCAAGAATTATTTTAGTTAAAGCCGATTGCATTAAATGACAAAATTTCGGAACGCAAAGATAAGAAAGTTATAAGGTCGGTGATTCACCGAGAACGCGGATTTCCAAAGTTAACAAATTGAATATAAAAGAATATTGAGGAATTGCCGATGACAAGCGATAAATTAGTGCTAGAAGGATGGCTAAATTGCAACCAGGTTCGTGCAATTTAATGATGAAGATCAGTTTTGCTTCCATTAGCTGTTCAAAAGCGCATTTTCAAAACCTTCCTCATATCTGCAGGATTCTTCGAGGCATTTCCAAGAAACCGAATCCAAATCGGCGCCGCATATGCAAAACGGCGGAACACGTGAGAGCAGATGAGCACAACTATGCGTATGTTGAACAAAAAAATCAACAACGAGCAATGATCTCTTAATTTTACCATCAGGAAAACAGCTTTTTGCGATCGATAAAAATCTCTATATGCCAGAAAAGAAAAAGAAACATGCGAAAAAGCCTGCAAAACCAGCGGCTTCGCGGGCTGAAGAAAATAATGCACGGCTAGAAGAACTTAAATACGAGGAGATTCATTTTGTCGATTCAACCCGCCCTGTTTGGAATTATTCCCTTTTTGAAGATATCGACATTCAAGACTTTCAACAGGGTACCCATTACTCGATTTATGACCTTTTTGGTGCGCACGGTTTAGAAGTTCTGGGAGTGGATGGGTATTATTTTTCAGTTTGGGCGCCTAATGCGACATACGTTTCCGTTGTCGGAAATTTTAATCATTGGGATAATCAAGCTCATCCCTTATATGTCAGGCTTGATAAATCAGGAATCTGGGAAGGATTTGTTCCTAACCTTCCCAAAGGTGAAATTTACAAATTTCATATTCATGGATTCAAGGGCGCCAATTTGGATAAGGGTGATCCTTATGCAAATTACTGGGAAAAAAGACCGAATACTGCTTCAATTACCTGGGACCTGGACTATTCCTGGGAGGACAAAGACTGGATGAAAGATAGAAAGGGCGCCAATTCGCTCGAGGCACCATGGAGCGTTTATGAAGTGCACCTGGCGAGCTGGATGCGTCCCGATCCCAACGATGAAGAAACATATAACAGCTACGACTTTTTCCGGGAAAATCTTGTTCCGTATGTGAAGGAAATGGGGTATACGCACGTCGAGCTGATGCCAATTATGGAGCATCCATTTGACGGCAGCTGGGGCTACCAGGGCACGGGTTATTTTGCGCCAACTTCACGATTCGGGAACCCGCAGCAATTTATGGCACTGGTCGAGGCCTTTCACCAGCAGGGCATCGGCGTGATACTTGACTGGGTACCTTCTCACTTTCCCTATGACGCCCACGGTCTTTTTATGTTTGATGGAACGAACACTTATGAATACGCAGATATGCGTAAAGGATTTCATCCCGACTGGAACAGCTATATTTTTAATTACAAGCGCGGAGAGGTGAAATCTTTCCTGATCAGTAGCGCGCGTTTCTGGATGGACAAGTTCCACGCCGACGGTATTCGCGTCGATGCGGTCAGTTCAATTCTCAAATTGAATTACTCCAGGAAAAAGGGCCAATGGGAGCCGAATGAATTTGGCGGAGATGGCAACCTTGAAGCAATTGCATTTGTCAAAGATCTCAATGTAACGTTGTTCCGCGATTTTTCTGACACGCAGACAATTGCGGAAGAAGCGACAGATTGGCCGGGCATAAGTAAACCGACTTACGCCGGCGGCCTGGGTTTCGGTATGAAGTGGATGATGGGTTGGATGCATGACACTCTCGATTATTTCAAATTAGATCCTATTCACCGGCAATATCACCAGGATAAATTTTCTTTCAGCATGATGTATTTCTACGACGAGAATTTCATGCTCCCCTTAAGCCACGATGAAATCGTGCACGGCAAATCGCCTATGCTCTATAAAATGCCTGGAGATGAGTGGCAGAAATTTGCCAATTTAAGATTGATGTACGCGTATATGTTTACGCATCCGGGAGGCAAGCTTCTATTTATGGGTGATGAGTTCGGTGCGACGCATGAATGGAACTACAAAAGCGAACTTCAGTGGAATTTGCTGCAGTTCGATCCCCACCGCCTGCTTAAAGATTGTGTACGCGATCTGAATTTATTGCTTAGGAATGAACCAGCATTATATCAAAACCAATTTAATGTACATGGCTTTGAATGGGTTGACTTGAACCACCGCGCCGAAACCGTGATCAGCTATCGAAGGAAAGGGAAGAAATCAGAAGATGACATATTAATCATTCTTAACCTGACTCCGGTAGTAAGACGAGACTGGAAAATAGCCACATACGGCAAGTCAGCGTGGCGGGAAATCTTCAACAGCGACAGCAAAAAATATTGGGGTTCCGGAGACGTTTTTAACCCCGAACCAGAGGTCAAATTGATAGACAAAAAGCAGGACTTCTACGAAATAAATGTTCATCTCCCAGCGTTAGGAGCTATAGTCTTGAAATAGCCGGGTGATTCGCCCGGTTTGTTTAGGTTTTGGGCTTGAATCGCATGAAGCAAAGCGTCATAAGAACAACGCAAATAGGGAAAATTAAATAATTCAAACCCTTTTATGAAAAACGTACTCGTATTTGCTGTGATCACCCTCTCTTTTGGATATACTTATTGCCAATCCGACAGTTCCGACTACTATTATCGCAAGGGTCTCGAAGAAAAGTCGAATCACCTGTACATGGTTGCTTTTAACGATTTACAAAAATCCACAAAATTCAGAATCGATAACGCTGATGCCCAGCGGGAACTCGGACTCACTTCTCTTGAACTGAGAAAATATGACAACGCCGAAATGGCCTTCCAAATGGTCGAACAGATTAATAAGGATGACAAGGTCGCTGTTGAGAATCTGGCGAATCTTTATTTCTGGACTCACCAATGGCCCGAAGCAATCGAATATGGAAAAAAAGCCCAGCAAATGAGTGTCGGTAAAAATTGGAACTACATGATTGGGAAAAGTTATTATCAACAGGAAGACTACGGGAATTCGTTTAAATATCTTCAGGCCGCTGCAAAAGATGACACCGCGAATGCGGAAATCCCATACCTGCAGGCACGCAGTTTCGTGGATATGAATAATTACAAGGCTGCGATTGCTTTTTTTAAGAGAGCGATTTTCCTTGATTCAAGCAAATTTCAATGGATATACGAATGCGCTTTGACTTTTGCAACGATTCCTGACGACAAATCGGCGATTCAATATTACCTGTTAGCGGCACAAAAAGGTTATAAAATTGATAACGATTATTATGAAAATCTCTCGGACTCTTATATCGCGGCAGGTGAAGCGGAAAAAGGTCTCGATCTGATGCTGAAAGTATTGGAGAAAAAGCCAGCAGACCTTGTGCTGCTTTATAGCGTCGCGGATACCTATTATCGGCTAAAGAAATACCAGGAAGCTATAGACTACTGGGACAAGATCCTTTACTTTGACAAGGAAAATGCAAAAGCGCTATACATGATCGGGATGGCCTATCAAAAAAAAGGGGAAACCGCCAAGGGCCGTCAACTCTGCGACAAAGCAATAGAAATGGACCCATCATTGAAAAATCTCAAGCATGAGATAAAGATGGACATGTAACTTTGCCTACATCCTCTCAGGAAGATTAATGCCAAGCAATCGCATAGAACGGTGTAAAATGTTTGCGGTAAAATTCGCGAGCCGCACCCTCAGAACCTTTTTCTCAAGCGTCTCAGCTTGTGCAACCGAATGCTCCGCGTAAAACGAATTGAATGTTTTGGCGACCACAAAGGCAAAGTTCGCAATCAGCGAAGGATTCATTTCTAAGCAGGCCTGGTCTACCATTGCGGGAAACTTTTCAATCTGCACAAGGAGCGCCTTTTCTAACGGTAACAAATGATTTCCTGGTCCAAGCGAGGAATTACGCAAGACTTCAAGTACCCCATCTTTTCTAAGGATGCTTTTAATACGCGCATATGCATACTGAACAAAAGTCGCAGTGTAGCCATGCAAATCGATAGATTCCTCGGGATTAAAGACCATTCTCTTTTTCGGATCAACTCGAAGCAAAAAGAACCTTAAGCCCCCTGTGCCGATCAATTCATAAAGGGTCTCTAATTCAGCGCGATCAATCCCTTCCGTCTTACCTTGCTCCTGGGTCTTCCTTTTGGCTTCGTTATGCATTTCATCTAATAAATCGTCTGCATCCACAACTGTACCTTCTCTTGTCTTCATCCGCCCAGAAGGCAATTCCACCATTCCGTAACTCAAATGGAATATTTTGTCGGCGGCTGGAATCGACAATTTTTGGCAAATCAACTTTAAAACCTTGAAGTGATAATTCTGCTCATCACCAACAACATAAATGCTGAGATCGGGAGAATACTCTTCTGCTTTCAGTTGCGCGAGGCCGATGTCCTGGGTGATATAGACAGCGGTTCCATCCTTTCGCTGAACGATTTTTTCGTCAAGTCCTTCAGCCGTCAAATCAATCCAGACGCTGGCATCAGGTTTTTGAAAAAAGACTCTTTGCCGCAGGCCAAACTCAACAAGGTCCTTACCAAGTAAATAGGTATTGCTCTCGTAATATATCTTGTCAAAGTCGACGTCAAGTCGTCGATATGTTGCATCAAATCCCGCATACACCCATTTGTTCATGGTTTGCCATAATTCCAATATATCGGCAGAACCCGCTTCCCAGTCAACGAGCATTTGTTGAACTCCCTTCATCAACGGCGACTCTTTTTCCGCTTCTTCTTTGCTTAATCCCGCTGAAACAAGCTCCTCTACCTGCTTTTTGAGTTCTTCATTAAACAGGACATAATAGTCGCCCACAAAATGATCGCCTTTAATACCGGTACTTGCCGGTGTAGCGCCCTTTGCAAATAGCTTCCATGCCATCATACTTTTACAAATATGAATTCCGCGGTCATTAGCGATGCACGTTTTTACTACGTCATATCCATTCATATTGAAAATCTCGGCGACACTCCATCCCAAAAAAATGTTACGCAAATGGCCAAGGTGCAATGGCTTATTTGTATTCGGAGAGGAATACTCGATCATCACCTTTTTACCTATTCTTTTCTTCTTCCCATATTCATGATCATCAAAACTCGATGATAGAAAATCTATCCATACGCTGTCAGCGATACTCAGATTTAAGAATCCTTTGATAACAGAATAGGAAGAGAAGAATTCGGGATTACGTTCTATCAGATTATTTCCCAGCTGAATTCCGAGTTTCTCGGGTGAAATTCTAAATGACTTGACCAACGAAAAAAGTACCACCGTATAATCACCAGCAAATTCCGGTTTTGTATCATTGACCTGGATGGGAATTCCTTCGTCTCGCTGGAAGAGTTCGATCAGGCCTTGCCGTGCAAACTGCTCAATTTTACTGGATACTGTCACTTTGATAGAATGGGCAAAAGTAAGGCAACAAGGGCAGTAAAATATTCGATCAGCAGTACTTTTTAACGAGTCGGCAACAAGAGATTACCTATCTTCGCCGCTATTTTATTGCATGATGCTCAGAAAGTTCATCATATCGATTATTGATTTTGTATATCCTCCCTTTAGTCGCATTTTACCCCTGCAAACGTTCCGCTATGCCACATGCGGCGGCGCAAATACCCTTTTGGACATTTTCGTATTTTTTATCAGCTATAATTACGTTCTACACAAGCAAAACCTTGACTTGGGTTTTTTTGTTTTTAAGCCTTACATTGCCGCCTTTCTAATGGCTTTTTGCGTTAGTTTCCCCGTAGGCTTTATGCTCATGCGCAAAGTCGTTTTTTCAGAATCTACATTGCACGGGAGAGTCCAGCTGTTCCGATACTTTGTCCTCGTAGTTGTATGTATTCTTTTAAACTACCTTTTTATCAAACTTTTTGTGGAGCAATTCCACGTATATCCCACAGTTGCAAAGATCTTGACGACAATCATCGTCGTAACGTTTAGCTACCTCACTCAGAAAAAATATACATTCAAAGTGGAACAATTGGACAGCCAGTAGCTTCATACAATCCAAATAAAAGTCAAATACTGTTATGCAGAGTTGGTCGGCGCAGAAACAAATAGTGCTTCGTTGCGATCGGATATTCTGGGAGAGTCAGACGCCTTCTTTCGGCTGCGTCATGCTAAACCAATTTCCAACGCCATCTGTAATGATCGCCTCGATGCCGTAAAATTGCTCCTTGGGCTCACATTTGAATACTACGCCCTTTGCCTTGAGCTCTTCATAGGTCGCCCAGCAATCAGGAGTGTGCATTACCCCGGCTCCAAGCGCGCCTTTTTCAAGGAGGACTTTAAGTGCGTCAGTCACCGCTTTATCCTGATACATGGGGCCGTCCGCCGCAAGTAGGACAACTTCAAGGTCAGGCTGTTCAGGAGGATTAAGTGTAAGCCATCGCATTCCGTTATCCATCCTGACATCCGTATGAACTCCAAAGCCCAACTTCGTTACGTAAAAATCGTAAGCTTTTTCCTGGTCACTTACAAAAAGCGACACATGAGACATCTTTGTTACCATATCATAAATTTATTTTGTTCGAAGGTAAGGAGGCATTATCCGAGGGAGTTCTCGAAATTTGCTTTTTTACGAATTTTACTGATTTGTTTAAATATTCCTGGGGTTTTTCCAACCTTTTTCTAGTCGCTCAATTGTTCCCCTAAGCCTCTCCTGCCGGGTTTCATCTTTTTTAGCTGTCACGACCCATTCGACATATTCCTTTTTATTGGTGAATGATAGATTTTTAAAGGCGTTCAATGCTTTTTTATTCGCCTTCATGGCAGTTCCCAGGTCACGAGGCAGATGCACTTCTTTTTTCACAGGATCAATATATTGTAAGATGGGTCTTTCCTTCGATTTACTTACCTTTTTTTCATCGGAGCCAGTTTTCAGCCGAACGGCAAACGCAGACCAGCAGCTGTCAAATGAAATTAGACTCAGCCATTGCAAGTTTTTATTTTTCAGAAGTTTATCCCATCCTTTATCCCTCGTTAAATCAGTTTGAATTTTGGAAGTCCCTTTCGGGTAATAAATCCAGCAAATCATATCGTTTTTCAAAATCCTGAATATCCCATCCAACTCATGCTCCATTTGGTCCCTAGTAAGCACAAACCAATGTATTTGGTCTGGCGCAGAGGGATCGGACGATATTCGAGCACCGGCGGGTAAAGCCCCAATGCCGGATTCAAATTCCCTTGGAGGATTTATCGCCTTAAGCATGTCACCTGGTCGTATTTTCAATTTTTGTGCAACAGTATTGGCCATCGTAATTTTTTTGCAAAGCTAAAAATAGGAAGATTACACACCAACGCGGTTATCGAATATTGCTTTATTTGTCGAGGTGGTAAATTTCAATGTAACAATGAGGGATAAAGGACTTTGGCTGATTTTTCGCCTGCTGCTGCCTTTCGTGCGCGAGATTCCTATAATACTGGGGCGCAAATCCAATTTCTTTCTTAAAGAGAATACTAAATGAACCAATGCTTTCATATCCGACCGTGTTACAAACTTCCTCTACTGTCAATTCATTTGCAGACAGCATTTGCTTTGCGCTTTCAATCCTCTTTTCCATTAGATACCTATGCGGCGTCTTGCGATAAATGTATGTGAATACGCGATGGAAATAGAATCGAGAAAGGCAGGAATGCCTGGAGATTGCGTCTAAACCGATGGGTTGGTTGAAATTTCGGTCGATGAATATTTTTCCGGCAACAATTCGTTTGTAGATCTCCCTCGAAATTTTCATAACTTATTTAGCATTCAATATTAAATCCTATGCCATAAATAATTGTAAAACGGTCATCTAAATCCGGTTCTTTTGTCTTATCTTAAAGTTACGTCTTAATATTGCCGCCAAAAAAAATTGTCAGCCTATATCAAATCACAACTTTTACAGCCATGAAAATTGTTATATTGTTTTGCATCTTGGCAGCAGGGCTCAATTTGCAGTCTCGGGGTCAATTGGCTGAAATCAAGTACGGCGACAACCTCTCTGCCGGTCATTACCTCACGAGCGGGGGAATCAAATTATATTATGAGACCTACGGTCAGGGCGAGCCGTTGCTTTTTATTCATGGCAATGGGGGCTCCTTAGGAAATTTTTCTAACAATATTCCTTTTTTTGCCCGCTACTACCACGTTATAGCTATAGATAGTCGTGCTCACGGCAAATCAACTGATGAAGGCGATTCATTAACGTTTGAAATGATGGCAGATGATTTCAATGCTCTTTTGGATTCATTGCACCTTGATAGCGCATTCGTCATAGGCTGGAGCGATGGAGGGATAAATGGCTTGCTGCTGGCTATCCGTCATCCCAATAAAGTGAAAAAACTTGCGATCACGGGCGCAAATCTCTGGCCCGATACAACGGGCCTAACACCTTTTGTTTATCATTTAATTGTGTCCGGAAATGACCGATTGATAAAACAGGAACAAACGCAAAAAGTCAGAAATGAACTAAAGATTTCCGATCTTGATTTGTACCAACCTCACATTAGCCTGGAACAACTTCATTTGATAAAATGCCCGACCCTCGTAATCGGCGGCGACCACGACGTCATCCCTGTGCGTCATACAGTTTTGATTGCGGAAAATATTGCCAAATCAAATTTGTGGATCATACCCAATTCGGGTCATTCTACTCCAATCTTTAAAAAAGACCAGTTTAACGCGCTTGTTTTTTCCTTTTTTAAAACTCCTTATCGCCTCATCGAAGGCTTTGCAACTTTCCAATGAATTTTCTGGCAGGAATTTGGAGACTGGACAAAAAGACGTTGGTGAAAAGGCGGTTATTGGCATTGGATACTGCAGAAATAAGCCCATCTCTGCCATTTTTGCACATTAATTCCGATGGCATAATGATTGACAATTAAGGATACGACATTATACTAACCAAAAAGGAGACTATAATATGAGTAAGATTATCGGAATAGACCTTGGAACCACAAATAGCTGTGTTTCAGTGATGGAAGGCAACGAGCCCGTAGTTATCGCCAATGATGAGGGTCGAAGGACTACGCCGTCAGTAGTGGCGTTCCTAAAGAATGGGGAACGAAAGGTTGGCGACCCTGCAAAACGGCAGGCGATTACCAATCCAAGAAACACGATTATGTCGGTCAAGCGGTTTATGGGTAGGAGATATGACGAAGTTACTAACGAGATCAGTCATTGGAGCTACAATGTGGTGCGGGGTGACAATAATACTTGTCGAATTGACATTGAAGGCAGGCAATATACGCCGCAGGAAATTTCGGCGATGATTCTTCAAAAAATGAAGAAAACAGCAGAAGACTACCTGGGGCAGGAAGTTTCCGAAGCAGTCATTACGGTCCCGGCTTATTTTAATGACGCACAAAGGCAGGCAACAAAAGAAGCCGGTGAAATTGCCGGACTTAATGTAAGAAGAATTGTTAATGAACCTACAGCCGCGGCGTTGGCCTATGGTTTGGATAAAAAGCACAAAGACGAAAAGATTGCAGTTTTTGACCTGGGTGGAGGTACATTTGATATTTCGGTTCTTGAATTGGGGGATGGAGTTTTTGAAGTCAAATCAACTAATGGAGACACTCACCTCGGGGGTGACGACTTTGATAAATTGATCATGGATTGGCTCGCCGAAGAATTCAAAAAGGATGAGAACATCGATCTGCGTAAAGATCCGATGGCTTTACAAAGATTGAAGGAAGCAGCTGAAAAGGCAAAAATTGAATTGTCATCTTCAAGCGAAACAGAGATTAACCTGCCATATATCACTGCTATTGACGGAGTGCCCAAGCACCTGGTAAAAAAACTGACTAGAGCTAAGTTCGAGCAGTTATCTGATGCGTTGTTTGAAAGATGTCTGAAACCCTGTGAACAGGCCTTGAAAGACGCTGGCCTGAACGCATCAGAGATTGATGAAGTTATTTTGGTGGGCGGAAGCACTCGTATCCCAAAGGTCCAGGAAATCGTTGAAAAATTTTTTGGTAAAAAGCCGAATAAAGGTGTCAACCCTGATGAGGTAGTCGCTATTGGAGCTGCAATTCAGGGTGCCGTATTAACGGGTGAGGTCAAGGACGTACTGCTGCTTGATGTTACTCCGCTGTCATTGGGTATCGAAACCATGGGAGGAGTGATGACCAGGCTGATCGACAGCAATACCACGATACCGACAAAAAAATCGGAAGTTTTCTCAACCGCCAGTGATAGTCAACCAGGAGTACAGATTCATGTATTGCAAGGAGAAAGACCTATGGCTAATCAAAATAAGAGCCTTGGTATGTTTAACCTTGATGGAATACCTCCTGCACCTCGCGGAGTACCTCAAATTGAGGTTACGTTTGACATCGACGCCAATGGAATTTTGCATGTAACGGCGAAGGATAAGGGCACTGGTAAGGAACAGAAAATCCGGATTGAAGCCGGAAGTGGGTTAAGCAAAGAAGAGGTTGAAAAAATGAAGGCTGAAGCGAAGGCAAACGAATCATCGGACAAAGCAGCCCGCGAAAAAGTAGATAAAGTTAATCAGGCCGATAGTATGGTTTTTCAAACTGAAAAGCAGTTGAAGGAGTTTGGGGATAAGGTATCGCCAGATAAAAAGGCGCCAATTGAGAAAGCACTTGGCAAGCTGAAGGATGCGCAAAAGAGTCAGGATGTCGCTGGCATTGACGCTGCCATCGCGGAATTAAATGCCGCATGGACAGCCGCTAGCGAAGAAATGTATAAGGCAACTCAAAATGCTGGAGCGCAGGCTGGAGCCGGTGCAAACAGCAACGCCCAACAAGGTCAAAATGCAGGTTCAGAAAATGTCACCGATGCAGAATTCGAGGAAGTGAAATAGCATTCCCGGCCTTTCGAAATGTGAAAAATGCGAAAATCGTAAAGCCCCCACAGGGGCTTTTTTCATTGAAATTCTAACGGCCTCATACATACGCGTTTGGAATCATTTTTCCTTTAATATTTGACAGGAATAGTTTGCAATTCAGGAAATATTTGCTATTTTTGCGTCTCAATTTTGAGCATTTGTAAGTACTTGCAATCGGCGATTAAATTAAGCACTTCTTTCTAACGATTCTTTAGGTGTTCTGCCCAACAGCTCAAAACAAACAATCGTAATTATTAAAAACAGATAGATTATGAACAGCAATGTCATGCCCTCCATTGTAAAGATGGAACAGGAAGAATTAGAACAATTATTATCAACCGCAGATGTTAAGGAAACAATCGCAACGGAAATCAACCTGTCAAAAAATAAGAACCGTGCTTTTGGAATAGTTGACCTTTGGAATATTCAACGCAACATGAGATCTGCAAGGAAGCTTATCAAAAGAAACCTGCTCTAAAACAATATTGTTCTAAACCAAAGTGCTACCGCTAACCGGTAGCATTTTTTTTTCGATAAATTAAATAATGTCTAATGCCTTGGCAAAAAAAGTGCAAACAAAGGGAAGAGTGATGATGCAAACGCCACCGATAATTGTGTAGAGCCCGAAAAATGCAATAACGGACAAAATAAACAGGATCCAGTAAATGCCGGTTGATTTTCTTGTTTCTTCCATCTTTCAGATTTTGGGCGAATTTAGTAGAATTGAGCGATTCCGCAAAAGAGCCAATGCAAATTAAGCGCTTTCTGAAGCTGGAAATTTCCCTTGTTTCATTGGCATATTGCTACAGGCCGGCAATTTTTTTCCGACCGCCCACGCCTCACCTCTCCAACAAACCTAATTTTATCAATTCATAACTCCGGTAATCATATAGCGATATTATTCGTTTTTGTCTGGGAAAGATCGGAAACGTAATTTTTGAAAAATCTTACGAATATCGCTGGCTGTTAGAGCCATAAGGATAAAAATATTTTTAGCACTATGAAGAAGGTTTTACTAAATTCGCCCGAAAGTCGACTAACCTGAAGAAACGGCGACATGCCGTTTGAAATTAATCTTTCTGGTGAGATGAAAATTCAATTTTACTTGCGGTTTCATACACAAATGGGTCAAAATCTGTTTGTTACTGGAAATATTGAAGAATTGGGAAATGACGACAGCAGCAGAGCACATCCTCTCGAATACCTCAATGGCGAATTTTGGACAGGTTGCGTGGAATTTGACGCTGGATTGCATCCCAAAATAAGGTATCACTACTTTTTGAAGAATGTAGATGGATTACAGGTTATAGAATGGGGTAATGACCGGTCCATCGATGTTTCCAAATCGGGAATTGAAGAGATTCAAACTGTAGACACCTGGAATCATGCGGGCGAATACGAAAATGTATTTTTTACTGCGCCTTATCAACAAATACTGCTGAAACATTCTAAGAAAGCCACAAAACAGCAGTTCGTAAAAAAATTCACACATATATTCAAGGTTAAAGCGCCATTACTTCGGAAAAGCGACGTTCTATGCCTTTCGGGTAGTTGCGGGGCTCTGGGAGAGTGGAAGCCTGATGCCGCTACGTTTATGTCCCTTCAAGACAATTGGTGGACGTGCAAGGTGAATCTCCCCCGTGAATCATTTCCCATTTACTACAAATACGCAGTCTTCAACACGAAGGAAAAAGAGTTCATTCATTTTGAAAATGGCAATAACAGGTCGCTACATGGTGATGCCCGGGAACACAAGATTGCTATAGTCCATGATGGTTTTGTTCAACTCCCAAATAATACTTGGTATGGAGCGGGCGTAGCTATCCCGGTTTTTAGTCTAAGAAGTCAGAATTCCTTCGGCGTGGGAGAATTTCTCGATTTAAAACCGCTAGTCAACTGGGCTAGCAAATGCGGCCTAAAACTAATTCAATTATTGCCGGTCAATGACACGATCGCAACGCACACATGGGCAGACTCATACCCATATGCAGCGGTATCGGCGTTCGCATTACATCCTGTGTACATCAACCTGGAGAAAATGGCGGGAAAACCGAATGCTGCATTAATTAAAGCTCTTCATAAAAAATACAGATCGCTAAATGAATTACCGGACGTCGACTACGCACGAGTGAGCAATCTCAAGTTGTCCGTCATCAAGGAATTGTTCACTACAATTAAAGAAACCTTTCTTCAGGATCAGGATTTTTTGGATTTTTTTGAGAAGAATCAACATTGGCTAATACCTTACGCCGCCTTTTGTTGCCTTCGCGACAAGTACGGCACGAGCGACTTTACGCAATGGAAGCAATACAGCAAGTACAAAAAGGAGGCAATTGAGAAATTCGTTTCCGCGAAAGCCCGTCATTACGACTCTGTAGCCATACACTATTATACCCAATATCACCTGCATGCGCAACTTCGCGAAGCGACGGATTATGCACACAAGCATGGCTTAATAGTAAAGGGCGACATCCCCATAGGCATTTACAGATTCAGTTGCGATGCATGGATCGAACCTGAGTTATACCATATGGATTTTCAGGCGGGCGCTCCCCCGGATGGATTCGCTGTAAAAGGCCAGAATTGGGGATTCCCGACCTACAACTGGGAAGAGATGGCTAAGGATGGCTTCAACTGGTGGAAAAAAAGGTTGGAGCAGATGGCTAAATATTTTGATGCCTTTAGAATTGACCATATTCTCGGTTTTTTTCGCATTTGGAGCATTCCAATGCACGCAGTTGAGGGAGTTATGGGATATTTTGTGCCGGCCATTCCAATAAGTCTCACAGAATTTAGCCAGCGGAATATACCTTTTAACTATCATCGGTATATAAATCCATTCATAAATGAGGCCGTGTTATGGGAACTTTTTGAGACTAGTTCCGAACTAGTAAAACAAAATTTCCTGAACAATCTGGGAGGCGGTTTCTTTGAATTAAAAGACGATTTTAACACGCAGCGAAAAGTTGAAGCGCATTTTCTGATAAACGAGAAATCTGAACTTAACAGAAAAGTCCAACAGGGCCTTTTCGAACTTATCTCCAATGTCATTGTTCTTGAGGTTGCGGGGTCAAATGGTCAATTATTTCATTTCCGGATTTCGATGGAAACAACTTCATCATTCAGGTATCTCGACTGGCACGTTCAACAACTCCTGAAAGACCTCTACAACGATTATTTTTATCGCCGCCAGGACCATTTCTGGGCGGAAGAGGCTATGAAAAAATTGCCTGTTCTGAAAGCAGCGACAAATATGCTGGTATGCGGAGAGGACCTTGGCATGATACCCGATTGCGTACCGGATGTGATGAAACAAACTGGCATTTTAAGTCTCGAGATTCAGCGAATGCCCAAGGACCCAAAGAAAGAATTCTTTCATCCTGCAGACGCGCCCTACTTGTCGGTTGTAACGCCCTCAACTCATGATATGAGTACAATCAGGGGATGGTGGGAAGAAGACCGTGGTAAGACCCAACGATTTTTCAATACCGAGCTTGGACAATGGGGAGATGCGCCTTGCCTGTGTGAACCCTGGATCAACAAAGCTATTGTCATTCAACACTTGTATTCATCGGCCATGTGGAGCATTTTTCAAATGCAAGATTTGCTCGGAATGAGCGAGGATACCCGAAGAGAAAATCCATGTGATGAACGAATCAACGTGCCTGCCAATCCGAAAAACTTCTGGAAATACCGCCTCCATATGCATCTTGAAGATCTCATCAATGAGAAGGAGTTCAATGAAGAACTTAAAGTGCATATTCATTCAGCCGGGCGGTAGAATATGAAAATAAGGTGCTGGACATACAACCTTCCTTTTAAACATCCCTTTACAATCTCGAAGGGGACAAAGACTCACCAGCCCAGCTTAATAGTGGAAATCGAACAATTCGGCCTAAAGGGATATGGTGAGGCCCCGGCAATCGCATATTATGGCATCCCTGTTGAAAAAATGCTTCATGACCTGGTCGTGGTGAGGTCCAAGATAGAGAGGTTTGCCTACACGGAGCCCAAGCGATTCTGGCACTTCCTTCACCACCTCATTCCCGCGAATTCTTTTTTAGCATGCGCACTCGATATGGCCAGTTGGGACCTCTATGGCAAACTGCGAAATGAACCCCTTTATCGATTATGGAAGACTCAGTTTGGCCATAATGTTCTGACTGACTATACAATCGGTATAGACACACCCGAACGAATGAAGCATAAAATAAAAGAATTGGAATGGCCGATTTATAAAATCAAACTTGGCACAAACCACGACATCGATATCTTACAATCGCTCAGAGCTGCTACTGATGCGGTCATTCGGGTGGACGCTAATGCAGGGTGGGATCTGAAGAAGGCGCTCTTCATGCTAAACCAATTGCAAAAATTAAGAATAGAATTAATTGAGCAACCGTTGGGCAAAGATGATTGGACAAATATGCAAATATTGAAAGAGCAATCTGGTATACCACTTATTGCTGATGAGTCGTGCGTAGGACCAAAGGATCTAGAAAAATGTGCAGAATCCTTTCATGGCATAAATATAAAGCTTACCAAATGTGGTGGCATTACTCCGGCACTCGATATGATTATCAGCGCGCGGAATCTGGGTCTTCAGGTCATGATGGGAAGTATGAACGAATCATCTGTCGGAAGTGCTGCCATAGCCCAATTTTTACCACAATTAGACTATGTTGACATGGATGGCCCGCTGCTATTGGCATCTGACATCGCAACCGGTCTTTCGTTTGATCGGGGCACCGTCAAAATATCGGAGCGGCCGGGTCTGGGAATCGAGTTCGCAGAGGGCAGCCAACCCTTTATGGATTACCTACATTAAATGTCTCTGTTCCCGCAAAGGGCTGACCATCTGACGTCAAGCCCTGCACGACAACGGCATATTTACCGCCCACATCAGAAGTATAAAATGAAAGCCGTGCGTTTCCCGTCGTGCTGAAGCTGACCACAGGCGACCAATAAAGCAGGTTTCTGAAATCTGGTTCGCGGCTATTAACTTGCTCTTCCGTTTCATATTTCGGCGAATAGAATTCTCTTTGAAGCTGCAAGCCGTCATATTTTAAAATTAAGACGTTCGGGTCAAGCTGAAACCCCGCCAAATCGCCAGTATAGGTGCGATAACTAATTATTCCGTCGGCTACATAGGGCCCCAGAAAACACTTCCGGTTCATAAGCTCTATTTTTTGCACTTTTAGGGGATCGAACGCAATTATTTTGTCAATATTGGATACAGGCACGCCATCCATTAGGACCAGCGCATCATCTTCAAAAAATAATTTATACGGATAGTTAAGAACGCGGTACCGGAAATGCCCTTCACTTCTTCGAACAAGAATATTTCCTATATATTCCCGCATGACTTCTTCCATAGTATTGAATCGCGTATAATCATCAAGGAAATATTTCTGATCCGGAACTCCGAAAAATGCCGTTGTATCAAACGAACTATTTGCGTAAAAAGCACGCAGGCTGTCAGCATTGAACACATTTCTAACCTGGGTAGCAATGCTGCGCGTAAGAAGGGCATGAGACTGCAGAATAGGATAGTCGAACGGGGGTAAAGCGGCGATTGGGGGCAATTCGGAAAATGGATTTGCCAATTCGATCCGGTAGCCAGTATCCGTAGCATTAGCTGTTTGCACAGCTATCTCTTCAGTTCCAAAAAAATTTTTGATGTCAAACTTTAAATTTCCCGATTCATCACTAACTGCACTTGCTATTTGAAAATGCCTTGATGGAACGGATAAAAAAGTGGTAACGTCAGGCACAGGCTCACCTGTACTTTTGTTAATAACTTTGCCCGTAATGATGTGGCCTTCTAACTCAGGTGCAAATTCGAATGCCTTGGATGTTTTTTGCAGAACTTCTTCCCATTTGAACCTTCGCCAACCTTGAGTCAACATTAAATTTTCCGTTGCGTCCTGAATTTCCGCACTGTCATTATTTTGAAAATAATAGCCTGGCGATTCGACATTGCCTTGCAATTCTGAAGTGAGGTACAGATAGGATACAATATTAGTTTCATCAACCTCCTGAAGAGAGTCGGTGCGATAAACAGCAATTGAGACGCTGGGCGGAGCAGTATGCCCTGGCCAACCCAAACTTAAATCAAGGGTCACTTTCTTGCGTTTCGAATATGCATTTTCATCGGTTTTGACGGAGGGTGCCAATTTATGGATTGGACGTTTAAAGTATAGCCGCTCACAGACAGGCCGGCTTGCCTCATCAAAAATGGTTATGCTGCATATACCGTCCCTAAGGATATTTTTGTCAACATCGAAGAGCGCTTTGCCATTCTCAAGTTGGGCAGATTTTGCCAAGTTTATTTTTTTCCTTGTGTGAACGATTAAGTTCACGGGGAGGTTAGCGTATTTACCACTTGCCATAACTGCGATACCAATGTGTCCTGGAATAGAGTCCGTCAGGTGCATGACGTATCCCTCGGGAAATGCAGCCGGCAGGCTCGCAGTCGAAACTTTTCCATCAGATGTTTTGATAACTCCTTTGTATCGCGAATTCGACTCCGGTGTAAAATAAAAACTGGATGTTCCAAATTTTTGCGATGCATATCGCACCAAGGTATCATTGGCTTGACTTAAAATATAACCGCTAAAATCGACGCCGTGTCCGCTTCTATCGACGACTTTGCATGCCACTTTACTTTGAATGTCCTCAACAAGATTACCTCCTTCGGGCAGAAACTGGATGTCATAGTCAGTGGTGTCTGATTTTGGCATCAATCCCATCTTTTTTGTCGTATTAACAATGGTAATCTCTTTTTCAAAAAATTGACTAGGCGAAAAGTTCTTCATCCAGGCGGTGTAGGCCCTCAACAAGTAATTGCCTGAATTAAGCGAAAATGGCAGGTAGAATGAGCCGCTTCCAATTCCACGAGATAAGGCGATTTTTCCCTGTAGGACCGGCTTCAAATCCTTGTTTAGAATTTCTACGTATGCAATCTTGCTTAAACCACTTGGGACCATTGTTTCCGATTCAACATTATAGAGCTTGAACCAAACAATGTCGCCGGCGACATAAAAAGATTTATCACTATGCACGTAAATCATTTCTTGATAAACCTGTTGCTGGTAAGTATCAAATGCAGACTTCACATTTCTTAAGGGAGAACCCTGCCCCTTAGCCGATTGTATTAACAGGCAGGTGGGTATGACAACCCAAATCCAGCAATTAATTTTTCGATTCAATCTTAGATAGTTCTCCATGCGCATCGAAATTTAGATTTATGGCCAAAAGGGCGGTTTTGCCGTCGTTCCACCTCCTTCAACACACCGGACGCAATAGTCATAAGCCGAATAATAACCAATCAGCTGGCCAGTCGACTGATCAACGTCTGCATAGACAGGTACGAATCCGGAAGTGAAATAATAATTAAGACTATCCAATGGCACAATTTTCAAAGGGCAGTCTGCCAACTGTGATGGATAAGCCCATGTATTCAGTACCTGATAGTAGCTTATGAATATGCGTTGCTGTTGTGGCGTCGAAATAGAAACATACCCCAACACAGGTTCCCTGGGATTCGCCACGTTGTGCAAATTACCCGTCTGCTCCGAGGGTTGGACATCAAAAAGGCTTCCCAGTTGCTCAGTATTTTGTTGCAATAACTGCCAAAACGAATAAGCCTGCTGGCTAAGTGCATATTGAGTTACGACAATACTGTATTCTACGCTCAATTGTTGGGAATTCAAAGGGATAAAAGCGACAGGTTGTTGGTAAATTATGTCTTGCGCGAGTTTTGCAGAAGAACCCAATATAAGGTTAGTGGAAGGAACGTTCAGCCAGCACCTGAATTGCTGATCATTAGAATCCACGGGTTCTACCGTACCATTAGTAAATTGCACCAGCGCGTCATAGGACGAATGGTACTCCCAGGTCTGCACCGTCTTCCAGCGATAGTACCGGGTCTTATTTTGCGGATCGTGAGTATTGACATAAATGTGCACGCCGTCGCCCTGCAATTCCCAGGAAACACTATCAATAGGAGGGGTAGGCAAGACAGCGATGGAGTCAGAAAGATATTGGCTTCCGGAAGCCGTCGTAATCTGCAGTTTGTAAAGTTCATTTTGATTCAGATTTAGCTGATCGACCACATATCTGCCCGGGCTTTGCTCGATGAGCGGATAAACATCACCGTTAATACCGACGACGCTAACTAAGGCGCCAGATTCCGGATTAAATACATATTGCGACGAATCATTCACATTCGTTGTCCGACTCAGATTAATAATTGTTGAATCTTGCCCGCTCACGATCGATCCATCCACAACAAGGTAGTTAGGGTTAGATTGGTTAACGGGGGGGATAAATCGCTGAACACAACCGATGAGGCCAGATATAATAAGAAAAATGAAAATATAAATCAAGTTCTTGTTCATGCCATTTAGTTCAGTCTTTTTAGATCGTCATTTTCTGAAAAACTCGTCTAATTCAATTTGGCCAATAGCCGGGTTTGATTGTTGTTCCGCCGTCAGCCCTGCAATCCACACAATAGGTTGGTCCGGCATCAATTCCGATAAAGACCCCAGCGACATTAAATGCGCTGTCTATAGGCGAATATAAAGCTTGGTAAGGCAAATAATAGGAGAGGGAATCGGGAGGAAACAGCTGCTCAAAACATCCGATTTCGGGTTCGGGCGCAGTACCGCGTCTAAGCTGATAATGGTTGATAAATATCCGGTTTTGCTGAAGCGTGCTCGCCGATATAAATCCGATTACCGGTTCATTTGGATTCGTCAAGCAGTGGATATTGCCCCCAAGTTGCGAATTCGGTTGAGGGGAAAACAGTGAGCCTAATTCTTCCGTGTTCATTTTAAGATTTTGCCAATATGCGTAGGCGCTGTCAGTAATCGCATACTGAGAAACCAGAACGCTGTACTCCATAACAAATTTCTGCGACATAGCAGGTAGAATCAGCGAATGGTCAACAGGATAATAATATACGAAAAGCGAATCGACAAAAAGGGGTTGATTATAAATCAAGTCCCGGCTAAGATTTTCCGAAGTTCCAACCAAAATAGAAGTTGAATTAGTCGTCGTCCAACAATTATAGATCTGTTCGGAGTCTGTTCTTTTTCGCAGCGTCCCGTTTTGATAAATCAGTTGCGAGAAATATGTCGATTGATACTGCCAGGTTTCGGTATATTCCCAGCGATAAAAGCGCGAATTGTTCGCGGGATCGTGTGTATTTACAAAAACATGAACGAGCGAACTGTCATACGTCCAGGATACGCTGTCGATGGGAGGCGTTTGCCTGACCGGAAACGGTTCAGACAAATAAGCCTTGCCATTTGTGGTAGTAATTCCTAACTGGTAAAGTTCACTAAAATTCAGATTTAGCTCCAAGGCCAGGTAACGTCCATTTCCCTGATCCGCCATGGGAAAAACCTCGCCATTTTGTCCTAGGATGCTGACGAGAGCACCGGTTTCACCTGTAAAAGCAGTTAGCGTGTCTGTAAGGTTTTGCGTCCTGGAAAGCGTGATAATTGTAGATTCCTGCCCGCTTGCTATAATTCCATCAACAACCAGGTATCCCAGATTGCCGGCCACAACTTTGGGGAAATAGGGCTGCCTGCAAGCAGGCAGTAGCACAACAAGAGCCGACAAGCGCAAAAAATCTCTTCCTATCCTCATGGTCAGAATCTGAAGTTGTAAGTGATGAATGGTATAGCGGTGCCAAATATAGAAAGCTTATATCCCTGAATCAGGCCTCCCTGTTCAACAAAATATATTGAATATGGGTTTTTTCTTGCTGTAAGATTGTAGACTCCCAGCGTCCAGGAACTATGTTTGAATTTTTTCACCTTGTGATTACCCTCAATATTCATCGAAAGATCGGTCCGGAAATAATCGGGCACACGATATTGATTTCGTTCCGAATAGAAAACTCTTTGCGAGCCCGCCAGATAATATACTGCAACTGGAAGCGTAATTGGACGGCCTGTACTATAGACTACGTCAAGTGACACACTGAACCGATGAGAAAAACGATAATTTCCAATGAAATTTACACTATGCGGTTTGTCGAAATCTGCCGGATAGAAGTCGCCATTATTGATCGTCTGTCCTGCAAGCGGATCATCCTGTTTAAGCAAAGTTCGGGAATAGGTATAACTTAACCATCCATTGAGCTTGCCGGTTGATTTTTTTATCATGAATTCCGCACCGTAAGATTTGCCCTTTGTATTAAAAACATCTGTTTCGATATGACTATTTAGAACCAGAGTAGCTCCGCTTTTATAATCAAGGTAATGCCAAATGTTCTTGTAATACAACTCAAAAGAAGTTTCTATGGTATTCGATTTGAAATTCTGATACAACCCTATGGAATATTGGTCGCCAGTCTGTGGCTTAATATTCGGGTCGCTCAATTTCCAAATGTCCGTTGGCGATATTGATGTGCTATTGGTGAGCAAATGAATATATTGCCTGAGGGTATTGTAGCTCGCTTTCAACGATGTATTAGTTGAAAGTGTCCATCTGGCAGATATTCGGTATTCGGGACCGCCATAGGTTTTAATTATTGAATTCGGCCCATACGAAAGCGTATCCTGGATTGTTCCAACACTTTTGGGTAGGCCGGCAGCATAGGTATAAACGTCATGAGAGCCGAGGTATCCATAAAAAGAGTAGCGGAGTCCTCCCTGCACCGACAATGCAGGACTAATCTCAAACTTGTCCCCGATATAAGCGGCATTTTCAAGAGCCTGCTCACGCTGAACAAAGTCTGGAACCACCAACGATCGCGGCCCGACAGGCGTAAAAGAGCCGGGTTGAAGTGAATAGTGCAATGATGAGATTCCAAAATCTATTGTATGATTTGAGGACGGCACATAAGTAAAGTCGGCACGGACATTTGTTTGGTCAATTTGAAAAGCAAGGTTAAAAGCATTAACGGGATTCAATGTACTTGAGACAGAATATTCGTATTGATCATGACCCACTAGGAAGACGCTGTAGAATTTGTTATTGAAAATATGTTTCCATTTGACATTCAAATTCTTGTTGCTGTATTTGTAAGTAGTATCACTATTCAAGCGAAATTGATCATGACTCAAATATCCAGTTAAATAGATGGAGTTTTTCGAATTGAACTCATGATTGATATTTAAATTTAAGTCATAGAATGACGCTCGGCTATTATGGTATTCATCATTTGGAATATTTTTGAGAATCCAATCTGAATAGGTCGTTCGCCCACCTATTATAAAGGAAGTTTTGTCATTAACAATTGGCCCCTCCAGTGTTAATCTGCTTGTGAGCGGGCCGATGCCGCCCACGCCAGAAAACTTTTTTCTATTGCCTTCTCTTGCAGTAACATCAAGAACTGAGGAAAGACGCCCACCATATTTTTCAGGAATGCTGCTCTTGTACAACTCAACATCTTTTACAACATCGGGATTGAAGGCAGAGAAAAAACCAAAAAGATGAGATGGATTATATATGGTCGCATCGCTGAACAAAATTAGGTTTTGGTCAGCTGAGCCTCCCCGAACATTGAAACCCGTGCTCGCCTCGCCAACAGATGTTACTCCAGGCAACGTTAATACTGTTCTCAGGACATCTGCCTCGCCAAATACCACCGGAACCTGCTTAATCATTTTTATGTTAAGTCGTTCTACTCCCATTTGAAGCCCTCTGATATTGGAAGTTTTTTCGGCGCCTACAATAACCGCTTTAAGACTTTGCACAAAATCTTGCATTTCAATATTGAGCTTTCCGTCAGAATAGACTACTACTTCGCGCTTGGTATCCTTCATTCCTACGCTGCTAATGCGAATCGTATGCCGTCCTCTCGGCAAAGTCAGCGAAAAATATCCAAATTGATCCGTCACAACCCCCGCGCGGGTATTTTCAAGGTACACGGCTGCGCCAGCGATTGGTTCACCAGACTTCATGTCTTTGACATAACCGGCGATGGTTGATCGGCCAGGTTTAATTTGGCTTGTCCGTTGACCAATTTCAAATAGACGGTTCTCCAACGATGCGCTTAATTTGTCTCTTTCAATATCCTCAGCGCTTTCGGTTGGGATCATATTTGATTCCGCAACGGCAGTATCGGGCGAAAAACTCCGGTCAAAAAAACCGTCAGGCAATGTTGTTTGAATTTGAATCTTTTTTGTGATGAATACATTTCGGTCTTCATCGATAGCAAAACGAAAATCTGTCTTGTTAAACAATTGCTGTAATACTATGCGCAAAGGTTTGTCATTAATCTTAAGTGTTACTGTAAGGTTGTTTGTTTGAGAAGTATCAAAAAAAAAGTGATAGCGTGTAGCGGATTCAAGTTGGTGAATAAACTGGTCAAAGCTCAAATTTGAGAAGTCTCCGGTAATCATTTGCTCCGGTTGGGCAAATACGACTTGGCAAACTAATAAGAAAGCAAAAAAAGAAAAATATTGGCGCCAACAAAATTTCATCTTTATTTTATTGAATGGTCAATATATTCGATAGATTTAATAATTGTCATTCCAGGCTGTTCTTTATATCTGATCTTATTTTTTCTAAGGTATTTCCTCAAATCTTTCTTTTGACTTTTGAATAAGGTAAAAAGGTCTTTTTTCTCCTTAATTCTGTAAAATTTTTCATCGCGCTTAACGTAATATGAATCGGTTTCCTCAAACCAAAGTCGATCTCCTTCGTCAGCAGTAACCTTTTCGTTAATGATCTTCCTTCTTTTGGCATATGCCTTCATTTTACCATCATAGAGGAGTTCATAAAATCCGGTCTCGAGGGGTGATTTTTGGATAGTATCTTGAACTATCCTGACAAAAAAGTGACCCGTAATTGAAAATGATTTGATCTTATCATTGAAAAGAGACATCCTGAAATTGTTCTTGTACCTGTTTGTCGTCAGCTCGTCCCTGACGATATCATATGCAAGATCTATTGATGAGTAAGCAATATCATTATAATTTACACTCCCTTTCTGCAAGAGGTTTGTCTCAAAATAAGGATGACCTTTAATCCGAAAATCATAGGGAGCATGTTCGCTACCATCATACAAATGTGCTTCCTCGCCGATATAGTTGTAATAAAAAGCAAGAGCCGAAGAAGCTGCTGCTTGAATCAGGCTCGAATCCTGGGCGGAGACTTTAGGTGCAGATATAATCAAAAAAACAAGGAAAAGGAATCCCCCGCAGTTCAATTTCATAATCAGGTCAATCTCGTTTTGTATTCAACTAATCCGTCAAATTAGGGAATTTTTCTGGCCGTCAGAATTTTATTAGGCGAATTGATGTTTGTTTGCAGTCAATAATGTATTATTATCAAAACATGGTTCAATTTATCAATTCTATAAACTTTTCCTTTGAATAAATAAAAAAGCATCTCCGAAATGATTAATTATATCAGAGGCCAGAACTGATTGCTGCGATTCAGCAGCAGACGCGAAATCCCCTGCAAGGCCGTGGAGAAATACGCCAAGAACAGCCGCCTGCCAAGGTTCATAATTCTGTGCAAGAAGACTGGTTAGCATTCCTGTAAGAATATCTCCAGAACCGCCTTTCGCCATTCCCGCATTGCCGGTGGAATTAAAGTATCCCTTACCTTCAGGAGTAGCGATGAACGTTCGATGGCCTTTCAGGATGACGATGCATTTTAGTTTATCAGCCTTATGTATCGCAAGATCTAACTGTTCAAATTCATTTGTCGATTTGCCAAATAACCGTTCAAATTCTTTCGGATGAGGCGTCAGAATAGAGTAGGGGGGAACCTTTGAAAGTAGTTCAGGATTCGAAGCCAATATATTCAGGCCATCCGCATCGATTACTATAGGTTTTTGAAATTCGCCTAAGAGTGCCTTAATCATGGCGAACGTCTCTGAGCTCGTTCCAATTCCGGGTCCGACGCCCAATGCGTTGCATTTGGGTGGCAAGTCTTTGACTCCCGTTATAATCTTATCATTTGTGTCACATTGTACCATCGCCTCGGGAAGAAAAGTTTGCATAATTGTATATCCGCAACCTGGGATATGAACAGTTAGTAATCCTGCGCCCGCCTTTAAACACGCCTTTGCGGCCAATACAGCAGCCCCCATTTTGCCAAAACTGCCGGCTATGATGACGGCATGCCCATAGGTCCCTTTATGGGAAAAATTTGACCGGGGTTTGAATAAAAGTTGCGCCAATCTATTGTCAACTAGCTCATATTTGGCCGAAACATTAGTCAAATACGTTGGATTTAAGCCGATATCAAGAATTTGAACATCACCAATGAAATGCTGATTCTGGGCTAGAAGAAAGGACAGCTTGTAACACTGAAAGCTCAGCGTATGCTTTGCTCTTATTATAATATTTCCCTGGGAGTTACTATCGGCAAAAAGACCCGATGGAATGTCAATTGCCAAAATTTCGTTGCCGGCTTTATTCATAAAGTCGACTAATCGTGCGGTAAGTCCGTCTAATGGTCTGTTTAATCCCGATCCCAATAGTGCATCTATGAGAACACTGTCGGGGCCAACCACGTTGAAATGTTCGGCCGACTGGATGAACTTTAGAGCTACAGAGGTTTCATGCAAACGTGCCAGGTTAATTTGAAAATCTTCGGTACCCCTATGCCCGTGTTCCAAGATTGCGACCGTAACCTGGCATCCTTCGTTCGACAAGAGCCTCGCTATCGCAAGGCCGTCTCCGCCGTTATTCCCCTTGCCGCAAAAAATAACAATGCTTCTTTTAAAATACTCCCGATCCCTTAGCCATTCCACACATTTCGTCGCTGCCATTTCCATCAGATCAATGGATTGAATCGGCTCATTCAAAATCGTGTATTCATCCCACTTCCTGATTTGTTCAGCGCTAAGAATTTGCATAAGGAAATTTACTGAATAATTTTCGTTCAATTTTAATTCACTTGCTCCGAACAATCGGATATAAATGTTCTCAAGAAGCGATTGGATTGTTCAATTCGAACGGCTGAAGAATAGTAGAGGAGGAACTGTCGTGGGCGGGAAACTCCTGCATTACGAAAGATCAAAATTTTTACGCGGTAGCCTGCTTTTTTCTGGAACGGTGATGACGGCGCATCCGGCCATGGTAAGCTCGGGGAGGGGGATTTTCCCCGTATTTGCCGCCAGGTTCATTTTCGCTGTCGTCGAAACTGTCACGGCCTTGTTTGTAGTCACCGAATAGATCGCACAGCTTTTTCGATGCATATACTTTAGAATAGTCGTTATTGCTTAATGCGATAATTGTAGCGTTCTCGTCCAGCATCCTGATAAAAACTGTGCGGTTTCCATGCCACCAGCCGTTATGATAAATCAATTTCTTGCCGTTTCCAATTAATAACATCCTCCAACCCAAGCCATAATTTCTCTTCCCAGCCTTTTCAAAGCTGTAAGGCATATAGGCGCTGTCTAATGTTGCCGGAGTAAACATATTTCCTGAGCGTAACGCAATATCCCATTTTAGCAAATCATGTGTGGTGCTGAATACATTTTTGTCGCCGTATACCTGGTCAAGGTATTCGAGCTGGAAAGGTCTGCCACTTCTTTTATATGATTTTTCTGATCTTGCCGTATCATTCAAGTTGAAGACGTAGCTATCTTGCATTTGTAACGGCTTGAAGAACGCATGGGTGATAAAATCGGCATACGATTGTCCCGAAGCTTTCTCAATTATTAAGGCCAGCAGTGCATAGTTTGTGTTAGAATACTCAAAATGCCTTCCGGGAGGTGCAGAACGCACTTCAGAGGGATGAGCGATAATATATTGCAAAACATCATTGTTTGTAAGAAAATTTCTCTTATTCCAATTTGAGCGATCCATAAAATGGACATAGTTCCTTAAACCGCTGCGATGACTGAGCAACAATTTTATTGTTGTTCCAGGGAACGGGAATCCCAGAAGGTATTTGGAGACTTCATCATGAATATCGAGTTTACCCTGTTCCCAAAGCTTCAAGATTGCCATAGCCGTAAACGTCTTGGAGACTGAAGCCAAATGAATTGGAGTATGGGCATCCAAGGTATCGCCTATATCCCTCTTTGGACTTAGTTTCTTAAACCCAGTATACCGTTCGTAAACAATTTCATTGTTTTTTGCTACCAAGACGCAACCATTGAATCCGCGGCCGAGAAGGGAATCAAAAAAATGGCCAGATGCCTGGGAATATCGACGAATTTCGTTTTCGCTAAGCTGGGGAAGGCCAGGCAGACTTTTCGCCGAGTCCGCGACCTGGACTACTTTCGCTTGTTTTTGCGGTTGCTGCGCGCACGCGTAGAGCAAAGAGGCTGTAAGAAAAGCACAAATAATGGTCTTCAACAGGAAAAAATTTTTGAACTGCTTGCAAAAATAAGTCAATTCATCGGTAACAAACTCAAGCACTAATAAATGATTTTTATTTTGATTGATTAATGTTGAAATTTGCATCTTTTTAACATAGGTTATAACGCAAAAATGCGCTCTTAATTATGGCTGAAAAGAAAAACACGAGCTACCCCAAAGAAAAAATCAATATCCTTTTTCTTGAAAACATCAGTGAGTCGGCGATCAAAAGATTCAAGGATGCAGGCTATTCTTCAATAAGGAAACTAACTGGCGCCCTGCCCGAAGATGAATTGATAAGGCAGGTAAAAGATGTGCATTTACTGGGAATTCGTTCCAAGTCAAACATTACTCCTGCTGTCCTCGAATCTGCAAAAAAATTGCAGGCAATCGGCTGTTTTTGCATTGGAGTTAACCAAGTTAATTTAAAAAGCTCTACCAGTCACGGCGTCGCCGTTTTCAACGCGCCATATTCCAATACGCGGTCGGTAGCCGAGTTGGTGATTGGTTTGTCAATTATATTAATTCGGCGGATTCCGGATAAGAACAAGGCTGCCCATGCAGGCACTTGGGCAAAAGAAGCAAAGGGCAGCTATGAATTACGTGGAAAGACACTCGGAATAGTAGGCTATGGGAACATAGGTACCCAGGTAAGCATCCTTGCCGAAGCAATGGGAATGAGAGTAATTTATTACGATGTTTTGACGAAACTCCCTCTCGGAAATGCAACTGCCAAGAGAACCATCAAGGAATTGGTGAGCGAAGCGGATATAATAACTATGCATGTGCCCGATACCAACCAAACCAAAAATCTTATCAATAAAAATTTAATTAAATTGTTCAAAAAAGGTTCAATATTAATAAATTACGCACGTGGTGAGGTCGTTGATCTCGATGCACTGGCGAGGGCAATCGAAGAGGGATGGCTTTCAGGAGCAGCTATTGATGTATACCCAGTAGAACCAGAAAAGAATGGCGAACCTTTTACAAGTCCGCTGCAAAATTTGTCGAACGTCATTCTTACCCCGCATATTGGCGGTTCTACCGAAGAAGCCCAGCAAAACATTGGCGAGGACGTTAGCGCAAAGTTGTTTAATTTTCTCGAAATGGGAATTACAACCGGTTCTCATACCGTTCCTGAATTGAGCCTGCCCCCACAGGAAGGGACACATCGCATTTTGCATATTCATAGGAATGTGCCTGGGGTATTATCTGAAATAAATACCCAGCTTTCTGCGAACAACATTAATATTTTAGCCCAATATTTAAAGACCAATGATGATATTGGGTATGTCGTGCTTGATATTGACAAAAAATTATCCAACCAAGCCTTTCAATTGTTGAAGGACGTCAGGCAGACGATCAAAGTAAGATTACTGTATTGATTGAGGAGGGCCAGGATTCATTTTGTAAAATTTCCCGGCTCTGGTCCTAAATGCTGGCGATTCATAATCCCATCGGTCCTCAATGATGACCTTTATTTCCGGAATTATTTCTGGGTAGATGTTCGAAAGATTCTCAAGGATAGAGAGTGAAAACGCCTTAATGGCGATTGCTGTTTCTGGTGATTGTAAAAACGCAAAGCAAGAATTCATTAGCTCGCCGTGAAATTTCCGAGGGACGTCTACCCACTGCAAAAGTCTTACAGAATTTCGAATGACAGCATCGTGTAGATTTCTATCTGGCAAACTGCGAATAATCTTTCCTATATAAGGTGAAATAAGAGCCGGCTTTTTTCGCACACAATAGCTCATCGGCCACGCGGCCCGTTGTGTGAGACGATATTCACCGTCAAAGAATAGTTTCATCAATTCGGCAAAGCGCTTCCGATCCTTTCCGATGAAACGAACAATTTTGTCGCATTGTTTTTTTGATTGCTCCTGAAGAAGCATTTCTTTCAGGCTCATTGTCCTTTCAAAGTTTTCTTTATGAGCTTAAAAACGTTCTCATAGGTCTCAAAAATGTAAGCTATAATTTCGTCCCAACGAACGCCGATGGTTTTTACCAATACAAAGTACATGATTACTGTACCGACAACAAGCCCCGTGACTGATCCGTAGGCCGCTCCCCTCCAATTAAAAAAATAAAGCCCTAAGAATATGAACAGGATATTCAAACTCATATTTAGCAAATTGATCCAGAAATTTATTTTTGGCTTCCCAATTGCATCCATTGTTGCCCCGAATTGGTAAGCAAATGGCCGTAAAAAGCTGAATAAAATCACTGTTTGAAGAATAGGCACCGCCAGCAAGTATTTGTTCCCCGCAATTATTTTGATAATTAGCCGGGGCAATAGGAATATTAGGATGCTTACCGGCCCCAGGATACTGATGATTGAGCCAACCATCCGTTCGAAGTAATAGCGAACTTTATCTGTTCCGCTGATGGACATAGCCTCGACATTTTTTGGAAATAAGACATCTGCAACGGCCATAGACGGGACGTCCATCAGATTATAAATTCGAGAAACGACATTGTAATACGCGACAATCGCTTCAGATTGAATTTGGTTTGCCGTGATAAATTGGTCGGCCGACCGTGAAAGCGAAGCAAATACATTTGTTCCGAAAATATATTTGCCAAAGTGAAGCATTTTCCTCAAAAGTTGCCCATCGATAACCAGGCCTTTGAAGAAGAATTTGCGAGCCGCAAAAGCCAAGAGGATGGAACTACACGAAAGTGCGACGATTTGAAGCTTTACGAGCATAATCAAATCCAATCGATTCCGAAAAAAGACCAGAAGGAGCAACATGCCACCCAGAAAGACCCCCTGGCGTAAAAAATACCCGAAGAATATTGACTTGAATTGAAAATGGGCCTGAAGCAATACTTCACAGTGGTTGAAAGGAATAAGTAGAATCACAAGTAGAATACCCCAGAGAATCATTGGATACAGCTGAGGAAAGTTCAGCCAATTGCAAAAGGGCCTGCCAAGCACAACAATGAACAAGATCGCCAGCATGGAAACGCCAATATTGGTTATCAATGCCGCAGACTGAACTTTATTTTTGTCACCTGAATATTCCGGTTCGCTCATGAATTTGATCATCGGGTTACGAAGAAGGCCTTGCTTTACAGTTTCAACCTGGGACAGAATGGTCAAAAACACACCCCACACACCCATTTCATTGGCAGTCGGAAAAACTTCCTTTGCCAAGAGCATATAGCCAAGGACGCCGAATACTATGAGCGAAAATCGATTAAGGAGCGTAAAAAATATCGTTCGAAACCAAAATGAGGAAGACAATTTAAATTTCAAAGCGATAGAATTTGTGGTTTGCGTGTCAATATTATATAAATTAACGAATTACGCGTATCATTTCTTGTCCAAACTCAGAAAACCTTATTTCCTATAATTTATATTATGTTAAATAGCGCTTCGGGCTATCCCTAGCGGGATATTTTGTATTTGTTTTTTTTAGCCACGCTTCTTAAAAAGCCTTTGCAAGGCTTTAATGATAAAATACAGAACTGCTATTACCAAAACTGGTATGATAACATACATACCAAGAAAGGCACCAAAGGCATACAGTATGGAGTGCATGAAGGCATCCATGAATGGGCGAATTTTATCAATTCCCCAAACTAAGATGACAACGAAAATAACTGCCGCTATACCTTTTACCCAGATATTATTCAATAACTTCATCGCCCTAAAAATAATGTCTTTTATGGCAATCAAAAACTCGCTTACCGATTTTACCGACAGGGAATTGCTAGAGCTATTACTATGCAACCAGATAACTATATCTAGAGAAGTTAAACGACTTTATGAAAAAGTCGAAACTGGGAAAGATTCTGGCCGAGGCCAATATTGGATAACTTTCAAAAAAATGCTAGAAACAGAATATTCTATTCTGGAACAGGTAAACAATTATCTAAAAGACAAAGAAGGGCATGATGCAGATTACGATCCCGAAGTAAGTGGAGAGGGCTAATAAAGCCGCTCCGGTTCTCTTACAAACGTGTGGCCGAGACCTCTCTTTTCTAAAAATTCTTTATTGTATTGCTGTCTTTGCTCAAAAGATACTTTTTTCCTCGCCTTTGGCTCGGTTTGCTTAGAAAAAAACAAATACAAAAATCCGCTTGGCTTCCTGCCCTCACCGCCCGCGTTTCGTTTGGAGAAAAACTTACGAAACGCTTGCGGCACAAACCGAGCTAAATAACATAATATAGTCTTATAAAACAACCGATTCTTTTTCATAATCCTTTAGTGCCAATTGAGACTATGCGATTTTTTTGTTTAAAGAACCTTATATAGTGCAAAAAAATCGCATAGCCTCAATTGGCTTTTTTTAAAAAGGAGAAAAAGAAATCGGAAGTCTTATAAGATACTTTTATGTTAAATAGCGCTTCAAAGACCTGGAGTGGCGTTCTTTGTATTTTTTTACCCGGCCCTATTAAGGAAAGGAAATTATCCAATGGCCTGTCCTGCACCATGATTAAACTCTTGTCGATTTTCGGCCAATTCAAAAAGTATGTTGTAAGCACCTAACGGAGAGAAAAAATCCCGGCTTTTTCAAGTGGCCAATAAATGCTTGAAGTGTCGAAGAGTGATTAAACTTAAACTAGCGTATATTCTTTTCGAAGCAAAGACTATTTTCGACATTTTCATACTGGCCAAAATTCCTGACGACATTATAGCCATTCTTGAGATAAAGGGCTACTGCTTCAGGCTGTCGTTTCCCGGTTTCAAGTACGCACTTATCAAAATTCATTTCTTTCGCCCACAATTCAAGTTCCCCAAGTACCATTGTAGCAATCCCCTTGCCACGGTATGAAACGTTGACGTACATTCGTTTCACTTCCATTGTGTTCTCGTCAAATTTCTTGATAGCGCCACACCCAACTGGGTTGTCATCCTCATATGCCAGGATGACAAATTTGACCTGATCAATTTTATTGAATTTTGCGTAGAATGTATGGTCGTCGCCGTCCCTCGCTTTCAGATCAGCGTCAAGTTTGGCAACCAGATCAATAAAGTCCGCATTTTCGGCATCTGTTCTCAAGCAAGTTAGCATTCGAACATTTAGTTAGCTAAATAATAAAGCCCCGCGAATTTTGCGGGGCTTCTGTAAAACATAAGATCAGTGATCTTTATCTACATTGTTATACTTTGTGGTATAAGCATCGGATTTATCTTTCTGTTTTTTCTGCTCATAAATCGTTATCAGGCTATCGTAGGCATTCCTAAGTGCAGTTTTGTCGTCCATTCTTAACTTTCCCTTGGAACCCAAATCCTGGTCGACTTTTTCGAAATATGGAATAGCTTCTTCATATCTCTTCATGGCTTGGTCGCGCATTTCAGTCTTCTTTTTGACTACATCCGGCGTGGCTCCTTTCAGGGTCCTCGCTTTTGACTGCAGCTCAACCCCATCATTGTAAGAGATTTCACCAAGGACCAAAGCAGCCTGCGGATAATCCGGTTTTACTTCCAAGCTTTTGTTGAGAAGTTGTTTGGCTTTGGTAATTAATTCGTCAGGATTTGCCGGGCGTTTCGTTGAAGTATCCTGTGCATACTGATACAGTTCCAATCCGTAGTTATATAGAAAAATATTATTGTTGGGGAACTTGTTTATTATTTTATCATAACCGGCAAAAAGGGAGTCTTTATTCCCGCTTTTTCGATAAATGTCCAACTGGTTTTCATAAACACTCACCTCAAGATCCTTCCATGATGAATCATTAGGATAAAGCTCCTTCCCATAGTCAATATATTTCAAGGCCTTCGACTCTTCATTCTTATCGGACGAGTAATAGTTTGCAAGCCATTTGTAGATCTCAACCATATTTGTGCCTCCAATTTTTGCATCGGCCAGTCGGCTATAATAGGTTGCTGCAGTATCTCTCTTTTTTGCTTTTTCCGCTGAAATTCCAGCATAAATATTGCTGGTGGTATCGATTTTCATGTTTATCCAACCCTGTTGGATCATGAACGAACTCGCGGCTATAGCACCCTTAAAATTTTCCAGAGCATCAGCATATTTCGCAGAATTGTAGTCCGCTGCGCCAGTCTGAAAATAAGACTGATAAATCTCGTTAATCACTTTGTATTTGTCAACGATCAAAAGAATTAGTTTTTTGTCGTCAAATTGAACATAGTTTTTAAGAGCATCGAGGGCCTGTGCTCTGGCATCAGGAAACTGTGATTTTAGCTGATCATTGGCGGCAATTGCCTCATAGATTGTTGCCTTAGTGTACCAGCCTTCGCCGTTTTTCTGATTCTTCGCATCTGCCAGAAATCCGTCGATCTGCGTTTTTGCGTCTGTCAACTTATTGGCTTTCAGAAAATCTTTGGCCTTGTCGAGACTTTGAGCAGAAAGCCCTAGGCTAAACCAACAAACAAATACCGTTAATAAAATTGATTTCATGATTACATTAAAATTTATTGAAAGGTAAAATATTTTGTTTTGCAATTGAATTAAAGCCAAAATTATTCCGGTTCGATACTCTCCGATTGCTGTTCTCCGCTCTGAATGCCGGGCTCATCGGTATGGTTACCATTGCCATTTCCCACGTGTTCATCCAATTTTGTTATTGCCGCTATTTCATCGCCTTCATCTAAGCGGATTAACTTTACCCCCTGAGTAGCTCTGCCCTGCTCACTGATCTGGCCGACTGCCATTCGAATAGTGACTCCGCTTTTACAGGTTATCATCAAATCCTCTTTCTCAGTGACGTCTAAGATTCCGACAAGCGCCCCGGTTTTATCGGTAACACTGATGGTCTTTACCCCCTTCCCCCCACGGTTTGTTACACGGTATTCCTCAATTGACGTCCTTTTGCCGTAGCCTTTCTCACTGACGACAAGAACCGTCCGGCTTTTATCTTCTCTATTCACACAAATCATTCCGATTACTCCGTCTTCTGTGCCTTCGACTTCAATCCCCGCAACCCCAATCGCCCCCCTACCGGTCGGGCGTACCTTCTCTTCTTCGAATCGAATCGAACGACCACTTTTCACAGCCATCATAATCTCACTATTTCCGTCTGTGAGTTTCGCTTCGAGTAATTGATCGCCTTCCACAATTGTAACGGCATTGACTCCAGTCAGCCTAGGTCGGCTGAATTCTTCTACCGACGTTTTTTTAATGATGCCATGCTTGGTACATAGAACGATATAGTGCGAGTTAACAAAAGCTTCGTCTTTAAGATCCTTAACATCGATAATTGCCCTTACCTTGTCGTCTTGCGGTAGTTGAATTAAGTTTTGAATTGCGCGCCCCTTGCTCGTTTTGTCCCCTTCAGGGATTTCGTAAACATTTAGCCAGAAACATCGACCCTTTTCGGTAAAAAAGAGCATGGTATGATGCGTAGAGGCGACAAACAGGTGCTCAATGTAATCTTCTTCCCTGGTTTTTCCGCCGATAGCTCCGCGTCCGCCTCGCCGTTGTTGCCGATATTCCCGGGCAGAAGTTCTTTTAATATAGCCAAGGTGCGAAATGGTTATGACCACATCCTCCTCTTTAATAAGATCTTTAATTCGGACTTCGTTATCCAAATATGTTATTTCTGTCTTTCTTTTGTCGCCAAATCTTTCCTTGACCTCGCGAAGTTCTTGTTTGATAAGATCGAATCGCTTCACTTCATCGGCAAGCAGTTCCTTAAGTTCGCTGATCAATTTCGTCAATGAATCGAATTCTTCCTTTATTTTGTCTCGCTCCATCCCCGTCAGCCGTTGAAGACGCAATTCCAATATCGCCTTGGCCTGGATCTCGTCGAGGCCCCAGTCAGCATGAATAAGCTTATCTTTGGCTGCGTCTGGTGTCGCTGACGAGCGGATCAACTGAATCACCTCATCCAAGTGATCAAGTGCAATTAAATAACCCTTTAGAATGTGCGCTTTCTTTTCTGCTTCTCTTAGTTCAAATTGAGTCCTGCGAACCACGACTTCGTGTCTGAATTCAACGAACTCACTGATCATTTCCTTAATGTTCAGCGTCCTGGGCCTTCCCTTTACAAGAGCCACATTGTTTATTCCATAAGATGTTTGCAGTTCAGTGTTTTTATAAAGCTGGTTAACCACGACGTTAGCAATCGCATCTCTTTTTAAATCGATTACAATCCTTGTACCCTCCTTATCATTGGACTCATTGTTCACATGCGCAATTCCTTCCACAATTTTTTCATTGACCAATTGACCGATCCGCTCGGTCAACACGTCCCGGCTTACCTGGTAAGGAACTTCGGTAATAATAATCTGCTCTCTTCCGCTTGCTTTAGTGTCAATCCGCAATTTCCCGCGAAGCACGACCCTTCCCCTACCAAAATGCATTGCAGCCTTCACTCCTTCAATCCCATAGATTACCCCTCCTGTCGGAAAATCCGGAGCCTTGACATGCCGCATCAATTCCTCGATAGTGATTTCGCGGTGATCGACAAAAGCTATGCACGCGTCAATTACCTCAGATAGGTTATGAGGCATCATGTTCGTGGCCATGCCCACGGCGATTCCAGATGAACCGTTGATAATCAATTGGGGTATCCTGCTGGGTAGAACGACTGGCTCTTCGAGAGAATCGTCAAAATTTAGTTGAAAATTGACGGTGTCTTTTTCAATGTCTGCCAGCATCGAATCTGAAATCCTGTGTAATCTGGCTTCAGTGTATCTCATTGCTGCTGGTCCTTCCCCATCCTGGCTTCCATAGTTCCCTTGGCCATCAACCAACATGTAGCGCATGTTCCACTCCTGAGCAAGACGTACAAGCGCGTCGTAAACTGCCGTATCACCGTGAGGATGATATTTGCCCAATACTTCTCCCACAATTCTGGCGCATTTTTTTGTGGGCCTGTTAAAATTCATGCCCATTTCGTGCATCGCAAACAGAATCCTCCTATGTACAGGTTTGAGACCGTCGCGGACATCCGGGAGGGCTCTTCCGACGATTACCGACATTGAATAGTCGATGTAGGCAGTCTTCATTTGTTCTTCGATATTCACCGGGACGATGCGATTACCATCTCTGGTCTGCTCTGGCGTAAGATTATCTTCCATACTTTTTTATAGCTATAAAAAATCAGATTTTCAAGTTCGGTGGAAAGGAGTGCAAATTTACCAAATTTGCATCAATAAACAGGAAGAAAATTGCAGATTTTTGGACGAATTTGAAACGAGATTTTTAGTTTTTTTTACGATTACTTGACTCAAATAAATGCACTTCCATCAGGAGCCAATATTGGGGCTTTGTTTCATTCCAGCCACGCCCCTTTAACTGTTTCGCCATCGACTTCGACGTAGATGTGCTCCTGCAGCGTGGTAGCCACTGATAATCCAACATAGTCGGGTTTAATGGGGTATGCCTTGTGTGTCCGCTCAACCAATACTAATGTCTGGATTTTCTTGGGATGAAAATTAAGAAATGGCTTGAGCGAATAAAGTAAGGTTCTACCGCTATTGCTCACATCATCAATTAGGATCACGATTTTCCCTTCAAAATTCACTGATCTGCTCAAAGTCACTTCCTGCGGGACCTTTTTGTCTAACGTCACCATGATCAAGTCTGTCGAAATATTCGTGATCTGGCCTAATAGTGTCTGAATATTTCGAGCAATCACGCTACCGCTCTCACGAATTCCAGCGAGAATCAGTTCGTCCTCATCGAAATTATTTTCTATAATTTCGTATGCCATCCTGAGCATTTTTCGTTGGGAGATTTCTGTCGTCAGTATATAGTTCTTTTGCATAAAACAAATATACTGCCGGGAGCGGAGTATCTGAATATAAAATATGCAACAAGGTCCATTTATAACTAAATGACAGGACTTCAATGACGACGGAAATGCTAAAGTCTAAAATTGCCCCTTTCTTGTTTCAAATTAGAATTTTAACTTGCGTCGGCCATGCAATTAATCCAACAAGGTGCTTTTATTCTGGCAGCTATTTTTGCCATAGTCCTTTTTACCCGAAATATTGCGAAAATTCGTCGAAATATTCTGCTGGGAAAAGATGAATTCTTTGGCGACAATCGCAGCCAACGTTGGAAAAATGTGCTGTTGCTTGCCTTAGGCCAAAAGAAAATGTTCAGAAACCCTCTCGTGGCAATTCTACATTTTTTTATTTATGCGGGATTCATAATTATTAATGTTGAAGTCTTCGAAATATTTCTTGACGGCGTATTTGGATCTCATCGCCTTTTTTCAAGATTTCTTGGAGGAGGGTATGTTATTCTAATAAACGCGTTCGAATTACTGGCGGTCGGTGTCTTGGTCTCCTGTGTTCTTTTTCTGTGCAGGAGAAATATTTTGAAATTAAGAAGATTTGCAAGCAAAGACCTGGACGGTTGGCCAAGAAGCGACGCTAATTATATTTTAATCGCAGAGATCATATTGATGGGATTATTTCTTACTATGAATGCAGCCGACACAATTCTTCAAACACGGGGCTATAGTCACTTCGCAACGCACCCTACCGGCGATTTTCTTTTTTCAAAAATGATTCATCCGCTGCTGATATCGATGAGCAATACCGGATTGGCCGTTCTGGAGAGAATTTGCTGGTGGCTGCATATTCTAGGCATATTTGCATTTCTCAATTATCTCCCTTATTCCAAGCACTTGCATATTCTTTTCGCTTTCCCTAATGCTTATTACACGCGACTTTTCCCGCCTGGCAAAATGCGCAATATGCCAGCCATTCAAAAGGAAGTGTTATATGCCATGCATCCCGAGTCAGCGCCCACTGATGCTGCTCCAACAGGTGGTTTTGGCGCAAAAGACGTCTTCGAGTTAAGTTGGCGGAATCTGCTTGATGCATACGCATGCACTGAATGCGGGCGATGCACTGCTGCTTGCCCGGCAAACCAAACTGGCAAGCTACTCTCACCGCGGAAAATCATGATGGATACGAGGGACAGGGCTGAAGAAGTCGGCAGAATTGTTGATAAATATGGAGTCTTTCAAAGCGATGGGAAGAATTTGTTGAGTTATATATCAGTCGAGGAATTGCGCGCGTGCACTACTTGCAATGCCTGCGTCCAAGAGTGTCCCGTGAGCATTAGTCCATTAGAAATAATTTTAGAATTGAGGCGTTCGCTGGTAATGGAGGAAAGCAGCGCACCGCCCGAGTGGAATTCGATGTTTAGCAATGTTGAAAACAACTTCGCCCCGTGGAAGTTTAGTCCGGACGAGAGGCAAAATTGGACTGCTGAATAACTGTTCGAAAATGCTATACTATTGAAAGAAAAGTTTCCACTTCAGCAAAAGTCATGTCCCGAGCTTTTTCCCCATAAACGTCAAAATCGGAGGTAAATATTCTGTCATTTCTGGTCTGCCAAATCTCGCGCCAAGTGGCAACGACACATTGCGGTAATTTCCCGGCCGATATGTAGTGGGCGTATTTTCCAGAACTTATTTTTCTCATGACCAGACCAGGAGGCAAATTCTTCACGCTTTCAATTCTGCAACCTATTGTGGTATCGTATATATTCAGATGATCGGGGTCATACCCCGAATACAAGCAATAAATCTCATCTGAAATCTTCCTAGGAAGTGTCTCAATCACCTTGTCACGAAAGAAACGAGACCAGAGATTACCAATGTCCATTTGGGATTGGTCGGCTTCATTTGTCGTTCGCAAAGAAATGCCAGCAATCAAAAATTCCTCAAAATATAAATTGCCCTTGACCATATAAAATGCAATTTAATGATATCAACATTTGCAAATTTGCATCATACTTTTTTGTAAAATTTCTCGAACCGATTACTATTCAAACTAAGCCATGTAACGGCAAATCCAGGGAAATTAGCAAAAGTATTAAGTCTCGCCCTGAGTCGAAGGAGATATTTTTTTGAGGAATAGAACTACCTTCAACCCTCACATCCATGCATATGAGAATAATAATATTCTTCCTGCTAGCAGAAATCTTTCTGATCCCTGGCCGCCTGCATGGACAGAAACTTGTCCATTTATTTTCACCCGACGGAAAACTCAGTTTTTCATTCCGGATTAGCCACGGCTCAGCAAGATACAATGTGCTGTTCAAAGGGACTCCTATTGTGGCCGAATCCGGGCTAGGCCTCCAATTTGCAAATGGTGAAATCGGCGATGAAGTCAACTCAGGTCGGGCTGTTTTCCGCAATTCAGTCGAAGATTACGAACTTCCTGTAGGTAAGACGCGTAAAGTCCATGATCCATATAAGGAAGTAACCATCCCGATAATAGCATCTGGTCCTGAAAAAACGCGCGTAAACCTGGTGGTTCGTGCATTCAACGGAGGCCTGGCGTTCCGGTATGAGATTCCGCAACAAGCAACGTGGACGGAGTTCACCCTCCTGGATGAAAACACAAATTTTCGAATTCCGGGAAATCCAATGGTTCATTCGCTGATGTTCGGCAACTATACAAGTTCCCATGAAGGCATTTATCAGACTGTTCCCTTTCTTAAGCTAAGGGAAGATACGCTTTTGGACCTCCCGGTCCTCCTTGAATTTCCCAAAAACATTTATGTCGGCATTACGGAAGCAGAACTTGTTGACTATGCGGGTATGTATCTGTCTAAAAGAAACGACGAACTCGTTAGCCGGCTCTCCCCATGGCCGCATCAAACGTCTATAAAAGTAAAATCAACTCTGCCGCATAACACTCCCTGGCGAGTCCTTTTGATCAGCGACCGAATAGGTGACCTAATTGAAAGCAACATTATAACCGATCTGAACGAACCTTGCAAAATCCCGGACTTGACATGGCTAAAACCGGGAAAGACTACCTTCCCGTGGTGGAATGGTAATGTCACACCGGATACCCTGAATGCGCCAGGCAACAATTTTGTAACCAACCGCTACTACATCGATTTCTGCGCGAGGAACCACTTGGAATATCATTCAGTAGTTGAATATGGGTTACATCAATGGTATGTGGATGACGGAGTTAATTTTCAACCGGGTGCGCATGCAGATGTGACTACACCCGTTCCGGGTCTGGATATGGCGGAAATATGCAGTTATGCCAAGTCAAAAGGGGTCGGCGTACGAGTATGGGTTCACTTTTACGCTTTGTATCCAAAACTCGATACCGCATTTGCATTATTCGAGAAATGGGGCTTGAAGGGGATGATGGTTGACTTCATGGACCGGGATGACCAACAGATGGTCAATATGCAGGTTGAAATATTGCAAAAGGCGGCGGCTCACCATCTCCATATTCAATTTCACGGGGCCTACAAGCCGACCGGACTCAGCAGAACCTATCCAAACGAATTTACGCGGGAAGGCACGCTTAATTATGAAGCAGACAAATGGAATAATGAGGGGATATCTCCCGATCACGATATAAACATGCCTTTTACCAGGATGCTCGCCGGTTCAACTGATTATCACCTTGGAGGGTTTCGCGCAGTTCCCCAATCGACATTCAGGGCGCAATACACGAGGCCTCTTGTTCTGGGAACAAGATGTCACATGCTTGCAATGTATGTCGTCCTTGAAAATTACCTCCAGATGGTCTGCGATTATCCCGCGGCTTATGAAGGCGAAGCTGGATTCGAGTTCATAACTCAAATACCAACAGTCTGGGACGAGACCAAAGTTCTTGAACCAACAAAGGCCTTCGAATATATAACCATTGCAAGAAGAAAAAATAACGACTGGTATTTGGGAACAATCACGAATCACGCTCCAAGAACATTGAAGATTCCAATGTCTTTTCTAGGGCCGGGGACATATTTGGCAGAAATATATACCGACGCTGACGACGCGAATAAGAATCCCAACCACCTGGAAAGGGAGAATAGGGCGGTAACTGCGAAAGACACTGTAAATGTTCAAGTTTCCGCGGGGGGCGGAATGGCCATGAAAATCACCATGAAATAGGTGCTATTCGACGGCTCTTGCATGGTTAGTGCCTGCTATTTTCCTCTTTTTAAGCCAGATCCACAAGACAGCGCCTATAATAACCAGTAAGAATGAAATAATTTCTGCCTGAGTAGGATGGATTCCCAGAAAGTCATATTTCACATTTACTCTAATTTTTTCGATAAAGAATCTTTCCACTCCGTTCAGAATTAGATAAAAAGCAAAAAGAGTTCCCGGTATCGTAAATTTTTTTCTCAACCTCCAGATTACAGCAAACAAAATTAAACACATGACTGTCTCGTAAAAAGGCGTTGGGTAGACGCCAACAGGCAGTTGGCTGCAGTACTGTGCGTCAAAGCAGCCTGGAATATTAATTCCTTTGCTTATTACATTGTGAGGATAATGATAGGACCACATCCACTCTGGCAGCCAGCTGATCGGCTTGGGATGCATATTCTCAATTCCCCAATCGCCATCACCAGACACCTGGCAGCCAATCCGGCCTATCGCATAGGAAAGCATGAGGCCCGGTGCTGCAGAATCATTCAATTCCCAAAAACCGATATGATGCTTTCGGGCATAAACCCAAATAGCCAATGCGGCACAAATTAGCCCTCCATAAAAAGTTAGCCCGCTAAAAATAATCGAAGCGAAATCCTGCGAACCTCGATTAACCGCCCTGATTGATTCTATAAAATCGGAGGGGCTTTCGAGTATATCGAAAAGTTTGGCACCCAGGAATCCAAATAGAAAGGCGAAGAAGGTCATATCTCCCACTCTATCATGAGGCCAAATCCGAACAACTCGTTCTTCGGGGTCTTTGAGTTTGGATTTGCTTTTTTCTCTGTACTTCAGAAAGACCAGGATCCCACCGACAAGCAATCCCGCAATTAAATTGCCACTCGAAGAAAACATGTACTGCCTGGGATCAATTTCCTGCCCGCGATTTGCGATAAAAAAGCCAACGAATTTATAGCCAAGCAAAAAACCAATGACAAAATTGATCAGCAACTCTGATAGCGATGCGGGTTTCCCTACTATTATTTTTTGTTCCTCGCTATTCAGGAGCCCGTCTCTTTCTCTTCGCTTGAGTTCCATCGACAATGTGACGGCGGCACCGATAAATGCCAGCGCTACAAAAAAACCAAAAGAGTTGACAAATTTCAGAAAGCCCCAGTCAACATGAAATAGGTCTTTGAAAGCATAGTATAGGTTGGGATACATAAAATTATACCCGATTGATTTTTTGTCGCGCAAGTTTAAGCGAAAATCCTGATTGCGCGGCGTTGCCGGCAAGAGAATTCAAAGACACATGCCTAATTGGACCGCGTGCAATCGCATAAGACAAGCAGCCAGCTTACTTCGGCTAATATATGTCGAAACTAATTTCAAATATCCCAAGGCCCATTAACAATACTCATTGAAACTCGCGATGAGGTTGTGTGCAATGACCTGTGCCGGCCGGCCTTCGATCTGATGCCTTTCGATCATATGGACGAGCCTGCCATCCTTAAAAAGCGCAATTGAAGGTGATGACGGAGGGTAAGGTAACAAGTGTTCCCTAATTTTTTCGACGGCCTCCATATCAAAACCTGCGAAACTTGTAGTAAGGTAGTCTGGCCTTTTGGAACTATTCGCTACCGCCATCAAAACTCCCGGCCTTGCTGAACCAGCCGAGCATCCGCAAACCGAATTGATCATCACAAGCGTAGTACCCTTCTCCAGCAACTGCTTGTCAACTTCGTCTGCAGTCAACAATTCGTGAAACCCATTGTCGGTAAGCTCTTCTTTCATCGGTGAAATGATCTGTTCTGGATACATTATATTATTTTTTAGACACTTATATGACGCAAAACTATTAAAAAAGTTCGAGCGTCATAATAAAATAATCTGAATAAACGGCAGCAATATTGAATCCGATCTGCAAAACTGTCTGATTAATGACGCACAACTTGTCGAAATTACACAGATCTGTCTCTTAAGTTGCAATGGTACATTGTTTGATCGCTTCAGTTGTCATTAAAATTATAAAACTTAAATACCATTTTATTATGTCAATTGTAAAGTTTAATAGTCAACCGGTTCACCGGGGCTTCAACAACTTGTTCGATGAATTTTTTAACGAACTGCCTGCTTTTACCGGCAGAGAATGGTCGGGTTGGACGTTCCCCCCGGTAAACATTCATGAGACGCCTGACGCATATCATTTGGAACTGAGCGTGCCTGGCCGTGCAAAGGACGATTTCAAAGTAAACATTGAAAACGGCCTTTTGACGGTGAGCTTTGAAAAAAAGGAAGAAAATAAAACGGAAGATTACAAGACCGTTCGCAAGGAGTTTTCTTTTCGCAGCTTTAAGCGCAGTTTCAATTTGGATGAAAAAATAGACGCGGAAAAGATCGAGGCCAAATATGAAAATGGTTTGTTAAAGTTACACCTTCCCAAGAAAGAACAAACCAAAGAAGCAACCAAGCAAATAACTATAAATTAGGCGCATTAGCTCCTTCAATTTGGTTCGTGAGCAGTTGGTTTTTGTTGGTAATCCCTCTGGTAAAAACAGGGGGATTATATTTTTTTATCGTTAATGCTTTAATTTCGCGTGCGGTAAACTTTTTGGGCCACTCAAAAATGACTCCTTCTGCTAATGCGCCACTACATAGGGTTTATAATTGCGTATATTGGCTTTATGATGAATGGGTTCGCCCAGGATGCCACTTTACAGACGCCAATTGTTCATACTGACTCCGTAAAGAAAATTGAAGACACAGTTCTGAGAATTCGAAACCTGAATCCATATTTTACGCTGCATGTTGATTCAACTCTCAACTATAAGTTGGAAATCAATCAGGATCCGAACCAATATTTTTGGTTTCTTAAAAATTCGCCGATCGGCCTGAAAATAAACAAGGACAACGGCCTCCTCACCTTTAAGGCCGATAGGTCCTATTTCTTGTCGGGAAAATTGAAATACGACAATCCGTATAAAGTTTCAATAGGCGTTCAGAATTTAAACAATCCCAATTTCCGTGTCGATACATCATTTACCATCGTTTTCTTCACAACAGAAATTATTCAATCGCATGTCAAGCCGACGGTCAGCAATACTCTCTTCATTGAGGAGGGTGATACAATCAGCTTTAAAATTGAGTGTGAAGCGGGTAGCTTTCCCATTGATGACATAAATTTCTTTTCAAACATTCCGATAAAGAATTATACTTCCGTAAAGAAATGTGATGATGATTTCACTTGGTCGCCACCATATGATTTTGTAAAAGAGACCGATTCATCCAAACAGAAACTGCTAATTCTCGATTTTGTCGGGACAAACAAATTTTTTATCCACGATACGGCGGTGGTCAGGATTTATGTCAAGGATGCGCTCAACTATCCCGTAATGCTCAGGGAATACAACAAGACTGTAAAGGACCTTTCGACTTATATTCTACGACTCAAGTACGCCTTCGTGCAATTGGATAAAAGAGTCAAAAAGACTAAAAACACCCGGACTACCTTTGATTTAACGACTGCAACCACGGCACTTAGTGGGACAGTTTTGTCTTCAGAATCCGCCGCTGGTGCCCAGAATGCCGGGAAGATCCTTCCTAGCGCCGGATTGACGTTGGTTCCGGTTAAGGAGACGGTCGCCCCTCAGCAAACGGCCGAGCAGAATTCAGCGTCGCTTATTCGCGCTTCAATTAAGCGACTGGATTATACCTTGCGTGAAAACAGTCTTATGGGAGATAAAGATATGGACGTTGTAAAAAAGATGGGCAAGCTCAAAGACGAACTTCGGCAAACTCAAATTCAGCTAATCGACGTGCCTATTGATGAAAATAGCAATATGACAGAGGAACAGTTGAATGCATACTTCGACGATCCGAAAATCAGCAAAAAATACCGACTGAAAAATAAGTAGCCTGCTATTTGTATCCTAGTATTTTGAGCATGCTTTGAGCCGTTTGCTCCTTGGCGTATACCCAATCGACAAGTTTGCCATTTTTATCATACCCAACAATAATATGTTTCGGTGATGGGATAAGGCAATGCTTAATTCCGCCATATCCGCTGATTTGATCCTGGTAGGCACCAGTATGAAAAAAACCTAAGTACAATGGCTCTCCGTTATTTAGCTTAGGGAGGAAGACTTCGTTGATGTGCTCTTCGGAATCATAATAGTCATGACTGTCGCAAGTTATACCTCCTAGAACCACCCGCTGGTATTCAACATCCCATTTGTTAATCGGAAGCATTAGAAATCGCTCGCCGATACCCCACGTATCCGGCAACGTCGTAATGAAAGATGAGTCGATCATATACCAGATCTCCCTATCGTTTTGCATTTTCTGTCCAATGACACTATAGATATGGGCCATGCTCTCTCCCACCGTATAACTGCCGAATTCGGTAAAAATATTGGGCATCGTAACGTGATTCCGCTTACACGCCTTTTTAATGTTGCTCACGATCTCATTAATCATGAACTGATAATTGTATTCAAATCCCAGGCTGTGTTTTATTGGGAAGCCACCTCCAATATTAATAGAATCCAGTTCAGGGCAGATTTTCTTGAGCTGGCAGTAAAGATTGATCACTTTATTTAATTCACTCCAATAGTATAAATCGTCCTTGATGCCTTTATTTAGAAAAATGTGGAGCATCTTAAGCTGAAAACGATCTTCGTTGCCTTCGATCTTGTCAACGTAAAATTCCAATACGTCTCTTGGCCTAAAGCCAAGCCGGCTGGTGTAAAAGGGAAAAGTCGGTTCCTCTTCTGCGGCCACCCTGATCCCAACCTTGAAAGGCACTTTTACCGATTTCTTGTATTGCTGAAGCTCTTCTTTATTATCGAGAATGGGAATAACGTTCTTAAAGCCGTTATTTAACATTCCTGCAATTCGGTTGATGTAAGGTTTCTGTTTGAATCCGTTACAAATGATAAATGTCTCTTTGGTAATTTTCTTCCGTTCATACATCTTCTTTACTATTTCCATGTCATAAGCGTACGACGTCTCAATATGGATATCGTGGCTTAAAGCTTCGTCCAGGATAAATGAAAAATGCGAGCTTTTGGTACAATAGCAATAGAAGTATTTGCCTTCGTAACGGTGTTTTTTGAAGGCAGCCGCAAACATTTTTTTTGCTTTTTTGATTTGTGAGCCGATTTTGGGAAGATAAGTGAGCTTCATCGGCGTGCCATATTTGTCGATGAGTGCTTTAAGGTCAACGCCGTTAAATCGCAGGTAGCTGTCATGCACCTCAAAATCTTCTTGAGGGAAATTGAAAGTCTGCTGTACCAAATCGGTATATGTATTGTTGTTCATCGGCAAAAAAAGATTGGCCCGTTTAAAAGCAAATTTGGATGGTCAAAAGTATGGCAAAAGTAATTTTTTGAACAATTTGGCAAAATAAAAACCGGAAGCAAATGCATTCCGGTTTAACAATTTGGCGCGCCCAATTTTATTTGACAGACTCGACCAGTCTTTTGAAGGATGCAGGTTCATTCATTGCAAGATCCGCAAGCACCTTCCGGTCAAGGCCAACTCCCTTTTGGTTTAGCTTATAGATGAATTCTGAATAAGTCAAACCTTCCGGCCTGACGGCCGCATTAATTCTAACTATCCAGAGCGCGCGGTATTCCCTTTTTTTCAATTTGCGACCCACATATCGGTACGTAAGGCCCTTTTCGAGAACGTTTTTTGCAACGGTGTATACGTTCTTGCGTTTGCCATAGAATCCCTTGGCTTGCTTTAAGATCCGCTTCCTCCTCGTCTTAGATGCTACTGCGTTTACTGAGCGTGGCATAATTTTTAACTAGTTTATGAGTGTTAGTTGAGATCGATGAACAGAAACTGATGGTAAGTTCGTTGCTATCTAAGTCGAAGCAACCTCTTTACAAAATCACTGTTTGGCTTGCTGATCAAGCCCTTTTTCCGCAAGTTACGCTTGCGCTTCTTACTTTTTTTTGTTAAGATATGCCGCCTGAATGCACGCTGATAGGTGATTTCTCCTGTTCCGGTCACTTTAAAACGCTTCTTAGCGCTGGAATTGGTTTTGACCTTTGGCATTACCATCAGAATTTAAATGAAGCCCTGCTGGTGTTTCCGCACCTGCGGAACTCTTGGGGAACCTTTTGGGCAAAAACGATTCGGCGATAGCCGTCCGAATCGTCCATGAAAATGGAGCGCAAAGGTAATGTTTTACAGTCAACCAACGAACAAAATTTTAGAAAGATTTGACCTCACCTAAAATGCTAGCTGATCATCCGGGACTAAGACGAAAATTTTAAGGTGAATCCATGATACTCATTGTCCTATCGCATATCTCGCTCCTGCAGTCAGTCCGTCCCAGGAGTCCGTCCGAAAAGCGCAGGCAGGTAGTCCGTTTTTGTTAAATAGGTTTGCCTCGAGCGCGTCATCGGCCCAGGCATACCTAACTGCCGACGGATTGTTCACGCCATCCTGGTAAACTATTAAATGATCACCTTCAATTTCGGCTTTGGCGTAATGAAAGTGTTTTTGTTGATCAGCCAGCTCGAAACCTTTGAGATAGCCATATCTATCCTTTATCATCAAACCATCGCCCAGATGGGTAAATGTTAGAATAGCCTTATTATCTTCAAATTTGACTGATTGGTAAAGCGGTCCTGAATATTCCATGGGTTGCTGGTAAAGGTTGTCGAGTGCAACCACGGCCAAGCGTTTTCCCACATCCTGTTTGTCTTTTGGATGGATATCATTAGCATCGCCGATATCGGTGGTCACTGCCATCCCCGTATTTGGGAGAGAGAGAGTCATTGTCTGGGCTTCCCGTAACTCGGCCCAGCTACTTCCCAATTCGCTATTGCCATTTCCCGCATTAAAACTCGACAGTTGAACAAAATAGAAAGGGAAATCACCCTGATGCCAATGATTGCGCCAATCCGTTATCATTAAGGGGAAAGCTCTCCGGTATTCATAGGCGCGACTGGCATTCGATTCGCCCTGATACCAGATAGCACCCTTGATTGCGTAGGGTATTAGTGGATTTATCATGGCGTTAAACAAAAGGGTTGGAAAACTATTTGGGCCATTTCCAGTTGACGTCTCAAATACTGTGGCAATCTTAAACAGCCATTCACCAGCCAGTTTGATGGATTTACTACCGGTTACGAGTTTCATGTCGGTGGATTCACCATAGAAACCTCCGCCGCCGCCGGTGTCCTCCACTTTAACTGAAATTGTATTCGCGCCCGGCTTCAATATTCCTGCGGGTATGATGTAATGCCGCTTTTCACTATACTTGTTTTTCATCTCTCCAATCTTAATGCCATTGACATAAGTTTCATCTGAATCGTCAATTTTCCCCAAGTCAAGGGTGCCAGGCCTCCCCGCATCAATATCATCGATAATGACCGTCTTACGAAACCAGACTAGCCCGTCCAAATCCTCAAGTCCGATCCCCTGTTGCTCCCAAAGCCCCGGCAGTTTCATTTTCGGCCATGCCTTGTCATCAAAATCCGCCTCCTTCCAGGAAGCGGTATTGGATAATTCTTTATATATACCTTGTAGTCCGCGAATAATCTCCATGAGCCTCTCTTTTTTATGCCGGGCGAGTTCCTCCATGCTTCCCGTAGCCATGCTGTCAATCATCTTCTTAAAATATTTATCTCCTTCGAATGCGGCCCTGCTTATCCATGTTTCTATCATTGTACCACCCCAAGATGAGTTGATAAGGCCGATGGGCACATGCAATCGCTGGTAAAGCTCCCTGGCAAAAAAATAAGCCGTCGCAGAGAATTCAGCCGCAGTTTGAGGGCTACATACCTCCCAGGTTCCTGAGCCCACGTCCTCCTTTGGTTCCGAACTTACGCTATTAGGAATTTTGATATGACGAATCTCCGGATATTCGGCGTTGGCAATTTCCTGTTCATAATTCTTGATCTTTCCCCAGCCCTCTATTGGCATCTCCATGTTCGACTGGCCTGAGCATAGCCAAACTTCGCCTATGAGGATATTTCCCAGATTTATGACGTTTTTGCCACGAACAACCAGTTGAAATGGGCCCCCTGCAGGGTGTGCGTCTAGTTTTATCATCCACTTTCCGCTCTTATCAGCTCTTGTAGTTTTTGTTTGTTTGTCGAACTGCAATGTAATCCGTTCCCCAGGTTCAGCCCAACCCCAGACGGGTATCAGTTGGTCCCTTTGCAGTACCATATTGTCAGCGAAAAGTTTCGGCAAGCGCACGTTGCAATTACCAGTAAAAAATAGAAATAAAGAACAAACGGAAAGGACAAATATTCTCATATGCAAGTTGAATTTTAGTGTGGAATTTTATGTTAGCGGCAGTGGCGAACTATTTATTGCAGCCGCATGTCAGCAATTATCCCATCAATCCTAGCATCGAGGGTTTTTTTTGTGTCTTCAAATTTGGACCCTTCGTTTAATGTAGTATGAACACTGAAGTAAAATTTTATCTTTGGCTCCGTACCCGAAGGACGTGCAGAAATTTTACTTCCGTCAGCCAAAATAAATTGCAAAACGTTTGATTTAGGCAGCGTAATTTCAAATGATTCGCCGGAATGCAGATTCTTACCTTTCCTCAATTCATAATCGAAAAGTTGTACGACCTGAGAATTGTTAATTGTTTTAGGCGGGTTTTGACGATAGGATTCCATCATGTCGGCAATCTCTTTCTGGCCGTTCATTCCTTTTTTCGTAATGGATATTAGACGCTCTTTATAGAACCCATATTTGACATAAAGGCTAATCAATTTATCATAGAGTGATTTACCCTGGCTCTTTTCATAAGCCGACATTTCGCAGAGAATTGCTACAGCGCTTACGGCATCCTTATCGCGCAGCTTTGCGCCAATCATCAAACCATAGCTCTCCTCACCCCCAATTACATAATTCTCATCAGCTTCCTTTTCTTTGATTAGTTCGGCGATCCATTTAAAGCCCGTTAAGACATTATAGCATTTAATGCCGGTTTGTTTAGCAATTTCGTCGATCATGTCTGTGGTCACTATGGTTTTTACTACCATATCATTGGGCTGGGCGATTCCCTTTGCTTTTCGTGCTTCAATCAGATAGGTAAATGCCAGCACAGCTGTCTGGTTTCCATTCATCAGTACCCAATTACCCGAATTATCTTTAACGCCGATACCAACACGATCAGCGTCAGGATCAGTTCCCAACAAGATGTCTGCTTCAAGTTCTTTGGCCTTTCTAAGGCCGATGCTCATAGCTTCACTCTCCTCCGGATTAGGATAAACGACGGTTGGAAAATTTCCATCAGGGGTCGCCTGCTCATCCACCACATGGACATTGGTAAAACCGAACCTTTGCAATACTTCGGGCACAAGTTTTATCCCTGTACCGTGTATCGGTGTATAGACTATCCGAAGATTATGCTGTTTTTCGATGATTTCTGGATATACAGAAAGGCTTCTTACCATGCTCAAATATGCCTCGTCCATCTCTTTGCCAATTATCGAGATATTATTTTCTCCTCCTGCCCATCTTACTTCCTCAACGGAACCAATTTTTTCTACCTCTTTTATTACATTTTCATCATGTGGTGGCACCAGTTGTCCACCATCATTCCAATAAGCCTTGTATCCGTTGTATTCTTTGGGGTTGTGAGATGCAGTGCAAACAACGCCTCCCTGACACCCGAGTTGACGGATTGTAAAGCTCAATTCAGGGGTAGGTCGCAAAGATTGAAAGAGGTAAACTTTAATGCCATTAGCAGCAAATACCTTTGCGGCTGTTTCAGCAAAAAATTTACTGTTATTGCGGCTATCGTATGCAATGGCAACTTTAGGCTGATCTGAAAACGACTGTTTAAGATAATTTGCATAGCCCTGCGTCGCCATTCCTACGGTATATTTGTTCATCCTGTTTGTCCCCACTCCCATAAGTCCGCGCAACCCTCCAGTACCAAATTCGAGGTTTTTGTAGAACGCTTCCGTCAATTCAGATGGATTTTCCAGTTCTAGTTTTCTGATTTCTTCTTTGGTGTCGTGGTCATAATTTCCATTCAACCACATATCCACTTTTTGCTGGATGGCATTGTCCATTGTAATATTGTTTAGCTTCGGTGCCGGCGATAAAGAAACTAATTTCGGGAAGATTGTCATAACTAGCAAATCTCCTTGCTAAGCTTTAAAATTAATATCATGCCAATCAAATTAATTTGGACGGCAGCATTTAATTATTGCAATAATTATTAAATTTACGCCATCAGATCTCTGCCCCTTTTGATTTATAACTAAGCTTTCACAAAAAAGCACCTAAATTTGACGTTAATTAGGTAATCCGCACGAATGAATAGATGGTTTTTTTTATTTTAACCTAATCGAATGGTTACTTACCTTTTGCTCCGCGATAATAAACAATTTGGTCCCCTTACTCTGGAAGGACTAACCCAAAAAGGATTCAAGGCTTACGATTTGGTATGGGTTGAAGGCAAGAGCGCGGCGTGGCGATATCCCTCGGAAATTGACGAATTGAAAGCGTTTGCTCCCGTTGTCGAAGAACAGCCCTTTGACCGCTTTTTTAAAAGGCCAAACTCTGAGAACAAAGCCAATAGTGCCATACAGTTTCCCAAGGATTCTCAAAAATCTCAACCTGAGATTGCAACTTCCCCGCAAATAGAACGGCAAGTAGCGCCCGTTGCTAGAGGAGATAAGAAAATATACGTAACACTGCCTGCAAGGAATTATGCACCAGCTGCGATTCCTTTTAAAAGAAGCCTTGCTGAAGAGCGTACAAATCTTCCGGATGACCTTAGTATTAGGCAAGAAGCCCCGGCTAATAAAATGGCATTCGGGTCCGAACTACTGGCTGCTAATGTGGCGGAAAAGAATCAACCTGTAGAAAAAAAGCTACAACCAAATACCCTCATGAGAAGGAAATTATTCATTTTCAGCTTATCAGGATTTGGTGTACTTGTATTAATCGGTCTGGGTATATTGATCGGCCTGAATATTGAAAAAAATATAGTACCTGCCTCCTCCACGCAGAAAGCGACCTTGCCGCAGAACAAATCGAACAATGCGCAGGCAGCCAATGTTCAACAACAAGCTAATAGTTCTTTGGTCGAATCCCAAAAATTGGTTGACAATCCAAACCAAGCTTCTATAACCCAGGCGAATCCAAGTTCCAAAAATATTGAATTACAAAAGACACCAGCTCTCAAGTCGACGAATCAACAGGCGCTTGGATCAATTGGCACCGAAGATGCAAATAAATTGGCCGAGCAGACTCAGTCAATTCTCGTTAACCGCCACTCTGGAAAAAAAGTCGATAAACCGGCGAAGGATTTATTCCCCAAGAGGCTTCCTGCCATCTCAGAAGCCGACGACGGAAGCGACCAACCCACTACAAACCAGCAAGCATCGGTTCCTCAAAGAACAAGTGCTCACCGTGACGACCAAATTTCCGAAAGTACTGTTCCAAAAGCAAATTTACTTGAATTGATAGGCGTGACGGCAAACAATTATAGCGTTGGAACTTTCGGGGGCATTTCCAACTTGCAAATAACCGTAAGTAATCGGTCAGTTCATCCTCTGGAATTAGTCGTCGTTGAAGTACAGTATATACAAGCTAACAAGAAAGTATTTAAGACAGAGAATATTTATTTTCACAACATCGGCGCGGGCTCGGCTACAATGCTGGAGGCGCCGAAAAGTCCCCGTGGAATAAAAATTCAATACAAGATCGCACTTATAAATTCCAAAGAAACAGGGCTTTCATACTCGACCAATTAACCATGAGTTTGCAAAAAACATTTCGAAATTTTCCACAATTTTTTGCATTGGCATGTAACTTGGGCTTTTAGATTGATATCCCTAACCCAATAGAATGTCCCAATACGATTTAAAGACCAGAAATAGTTTGAAACAACATGAAGAAGGGTTCTGTCCAGTTGTGTTTTTTACTGATGGCAATTACAAGTATGCACGCTATTAAAATAATGCGAAATTCATCTAACCGGGTTCAGGATTTACCGGTAAGAAAGGTTAGAAATGCAATGCTTTTAAATTCTGATGATTCTCTGTCAGTAACGGTTTTGAACAGGCCCTATAACGGTATGTTCCAACCGAGAATCCTGAACATCGCCATAAAAGGTAAATAGCGGCGTCTCTAAGATATTGTTAGGACGGTTAATTTAGGCGGCTGACTTTTTAAAGTCAGCCATTTTTATTGGTGTTTTGTTATCTTGCTCCCCAATAAAACGATGAGAAACATTCTACTTTTTGGGGCGGGTAAATCAGCGATATCCTTGATAGAATATTTGACGGACGAATCGCGAAAGCAAGGCTGGCATCTAACTATTGGTGCCAATGACCTGACGATTATCAGGTCGAAGACAAGGGAAGTAGAATGGGTAACCATGGTTGCGATTGACATCCAAGACGAAATTCCAAGGCGCGATCTAATCAGTAAATCTGATATTGTCATTTCATTACTCCCGCCGTCATTTCATAGGCTTGTCGCCGTGGATTGTCTTCATTACCGGAAAAATCTTTTAACTGCTTCTTATGTCGACGAGTATATTCGCGCTCTCTCAGGGGAAGTTTCGAAGTATGGGTTGATTTTTTTGTGTGAGATTGGTTTGGATCCGGGAATTGATCATATGAGTGTTATGAGTCTGGTTACGCGTATACGATCTCAAGAAGGAAAGGTTACCTCCTTCAAGTCGCATACGGGAGGGCTGGTTGCGCCTGAAAGTGACAATAATCCGTGGCGATATAAGATTAGCTGGAATCCCCGCAATGTCGTGCTCGCCGGTTCAACAGGGGCGACTTTCAGGGAAAATGGGAAAACCAGAAAAATCGAATATCGCCAATTGTTTGAGGAGTGCAGGCCAGTTTATATCGACGGCCTGGGGGAATTGAACTATTACCCAAACAGAAATTCCCTGGAGTATATGCCACTTTATGGACTAGAAGATGTGGATACATTTATTCGCACTACTTTGCGATACCCCGAATTTTGCCAGCTTTGGAAATGCGTGGTCGCGGCCAAATTAGCAGACGACACTTTCCTCAAAGACCCAAATTCCCTTACTTTCAAAACCTGGTCTGCTGCGATTATGCGATTTATCGATAACCGGAACATCGAAGCCTATGAGTTCCTTGGGCTTTTCAGTGATAAAAGGTTGCCAGCATCCGCAAAGACATCAGCCGACGTATTGCAGTACCTTATGGAAAGAAAACTCGCCATGGAACCAACGGACAAGGATATGATCGTGATGCTGCATGAAGTGGAGTACAGCGCTAACAATGAAAAATGCAGCGTTCAAAGTTCGCTAGTTGTCAAGGGGAAAGACAGTTCCCATACGGCCATGGCTAAAACTGTTGGATTACCCTTAGGTATCGCGGCTAAACTTGTTCTTATGGAGAAATTCAAGCTCCCAGGTGTAAGGATACCTGTGGAACCGGAAATCTATAGACCCGTCCTCAAAGAATTGGAAGAACACGACATTATATTCAAAGAAAGTACGCACAGAATTTCTGCCGGCTCTCTTGAATAATAACCAAAATCATTCTACATTAATTTTCAACTTGCCAATGAGGTGATAACCCAGGCTTCGATAAATGATCGTATACCTTCCGGGTCTTAAATACAGCAGATAGGACCCACTTGGAGTCGGTATGTAGCTTTGGTCCGCCGGTACTATTTTCCCCGGGCCTTCCAGGTCTGCTTCGCGCTGGTAGTAAGCCTGGATAAGAAAAGCATCTTTGGTGTGAGGGTTAATGAGAATGGGTTTGCGAAGACCATTCAATGAAAGCCATTCGGGGCGGCCATCTCGATAGACTGTCGGTGGATGGATGACAGAAATATCAACACTTTTATCGTTACAAATATTTACAGCATCGCCATTTATCATTGCGATTGACGGGCTCGATAAATAATATTTTTCTGTGTATGACTTATAAAGCGCATCGCCATATGCAAAGTTACTGCCCTCAGTCATGGCAGTTTGATCGATTGTCAGCGGATCAATTCCCGAAATCTGCCGGAACACTAGAGCCATTGGACGAAAGCTGGAGTCGGCAGCTGATTTAGCGATGTGTCCGTAGCTTGCATAAACAAAAATCTTTGCAGCCGAATCGCCTTTGATGATCGAGAAGATATTTTCTGCCTGAACTGAGTCCCGTTGCCTGGCATCATGCTGGCCCGATAATCCTAGCGTATCTTCATACGGAACTAGCGTAAAACCAAGCTCAAGCGCACGCCTCACCAATTCTCCTGCTATTGGCTCGGCGGTAAAGTCGCCGCTGCCGGCATCAAGCCTCCCTCGAGCGCGCCCGGCGAAATTGTTCAACATTTCCATCGCGAGATACTTAAATCCTTTGTTACGCAAATCTTCAAGCAAGGAAATCGCAAATGCCCGGTGAACAGGTTTTGAAGGCGATTCATTAAGCATTATTACACGAAATTGCTTGGCTAAAAAAGAAATATATCGCCTTGCATCTACGTGTTGAATTCCTCTAAATTCAGCAACTGTTTTTTGGATCGTTATTTGCGTGGCATCCTCAACTGGTTCGTAGCTTTTTTCCTCTATTTCGAGCGAACTGTGATAGTCTTCCACAAATGAAACTGCCTCGCTCAGCCGATCATAGAATGCAATCCCCAATAATGAGTGAAACTTCACGGGCTGCTTAAAAAATTGGTACAGGGGAAATAGGTAATTTAGATTGCCCCCGGGCGCATAAGAAATAAAGCTTAAGGTGGAATCATAGCCGCGAGGCACATATTTCAACGAAAACGACCGAAGTTTCTGCAAGTTGGGATCAGATTGTGCGATACACCTGCCGCAGGCAATCGATACAAAGATCAGGATCCAGCGGAATTTCATTTCAATCACTTTGTGCAATGATAAGCAACAGTTTGTTACAGAATTTCTAAAGATGATTTGAGAGCAAAAGGTTACTTAGCTCAGCTACTCCTTCCGAAGCTGTTTTCTCTATTGTAATAATATTTTCAATTTTTGCCAAATAAGGAATTCGCTTATCGATGATAATTTTAGGAATACCCGGCCTTGTGTAGTTTATCAGGCCGGCGGCGGGGTATACTACTAATGACGTTCCAATAACGACGAATATTTCGGCCTGACGAACGATGTCGGTCGCTATTTCAATCATTGGGACCGGTTCTTCAAACCATACTATGTGAGGTCTAAGTTGCTTACCATCAGCCGCGCAATCACCCCATTTTATATCCGTTCGGATATCATAAATAAGATCCAATGTGTCTTCGCTACGCATTTTGAATATTTCACCATGCAGGTGAACTACCTTTGTTGACCCGGATCGTTCATGTAGGTCATCAATATTTTGCGTAATTATAGTGACCTCAAAGTCCGACTCGAGCGCAGCAAGTCCAAAATGCGCCATATTCGGCTTGGCTTCCAAAACATTTTTCCGACGCATATTATAGAAACCCAAAACCTGTTGCGGGTTTCGTTTCCAGGCGCCTGGCGTAGCCACTTCAGTGACCGGAAAGCCCTCCCACAAGCCATCACTGTCGCGAAAAGTTTTTAGCCCGCTTTCAGCACTAATTCCTGCACCGGATAGCACCACCAACTTTTTTTTTCGCATTGAATAATATTAATTTGAAAACCGCCGCCGAAATTCCAAATCATGCCGTTTGTGACATTTGCAAAATAATTTGCCACTCCTTGTCAGCAACAGGCTGAACAGATAGGCGCCCGATCCTGACCAACGCCATTTCGGAAAGTCTTTTGTCGTTTTTAATGGCTTCCAGAGATACGGAATTCTTCAACTTTTTGAAAGGTTTAAGCTCAACAGAAACCCAGGCTTCATCTTCCGTCGTCGGATCCTGGAAGAATTCCTTCGCTACTTTGGCGATCCCCACGATGCCATTCCGTTCATTGCTATGATAAAAAAAAACTTCCTCCCCCTTTTTCATTGCCTTAAGGTGATTTCTGGCTGCATAATTTCGGACACCGTCCCAGGTCGTTTTTTTGTCTTTTTGTAATTGTTCCCAACTATAAGTTGAAGGTTCGGATTTTACTAACCAGTATGCCATGATGGAATATTTATTTATGGACGTATAATTGTATCCTGTAAATTTCCTCAACCTTTCTCATTCTCAAAAAAAAATTTGAAACGATTAAATCCAACAAATCGAAAATCTTCGTATGTGTTTGCGTTGATTACATGTAGCGACAAAGATTCAAATAACATTCAAAAAAATATTATGAAATCGTTTAAATCTATTGCAACAACAGTCGCATTGCTCTGTGGGCTTAACTTCGCCTTTGGTCAGATGGAAAAAACAGTCGAAGTGGGCGGAGCAGCAATGTATCCTTCCAAAAATATCGTGGAAAATGCTGTCAACTCCAAAGACCACACTACGCTCGTGGCTGCCGTAAAGGCCGCGGGGCTGGTGGAAACCCTGGAGACTCCTGGACCCTATACAGTCTTCGCACCAACGAACGAGGCATTCGATATGCTCCCCAAAGGTACAGTTGAAACATTACTCAAGCCCGAAAACAAAGCGAAGCTTAGTGGCATACTCACTTATCATGTTGTTGCCGGCAGTCTTGGTTCTAAAGAAATTGCTGATATGATCAAATCAGGCAATGGGACCGCGGAGCTGAATACGGTTTCAGGTGGGAAATTGTGGGCTATGATGAAAGGAAACAAAATTGTTCTAAAAGATGAGAACGGCACCACTGCAATGATAACCATAAAGAACGTTTACCAAAGCAACGGCGTAATTCATGTAATCGATCACGTGCTTTTGCCTAAGAATTAGTTGGATTCAAGCGACATATACCGGCAGCATCGTAGTTGCCGGTATTTTGATTTTATTTGTACCTTGTTATGCGATTTTATTGCCGGACAAAGATCCTAATTTATGCCTAAAATTGTATCGAAACATTCACTGGCAATGCGTTGGTTTCACTGGATCAACTTTCCAATCCTAATCATTATGACTTGGAGCGGATTAATGATCTACTGGGCAAATGACATATATCGATTGGGGTGGGGCAACACAACGCTTCTAAAGTTTTTCCCTCAGTCAATTTACGATGCTTTGCATCTCAGTTACAAACTAGCAGAAGGAATGGCCGTACACTTCGTCTTTATGTGGATATTCTTTCTCAACGGCCTTTTATATGTGCTATACACTTTATTTTCCGGAGAATGGCGCGAATTGGTTCCAAACAGGAATTCATTTAAAGAAGCTTGGCTCGTCGTGCTCCACGATCTTCACCTACGCAAGACAGCCCCGCCGCAAAAAAAATACAACGCTGCGCAAAAAATTGCCTATTCCGGCATAATCATCATGGGTCTGGGATCTGTATTGACTGGTTTAGCCATCTATAAGCCAGTGCAACTATGGTGGCTTTGTGAGCTGATGGGCGGTTACGCTTTTGCGCGAATTTTGCATTTTATATTGACCATCGGATATACCACATTTTTTATTGTTCATATAATACAAGTGATTCTTGCAGGTTGGAATAATTTCCGAAGCGTTGTATCGGGCTTCGAAATAGTCCAAGATGGTAACGAAAAGAAGTCCGCATGAAAAAAACAACAAGACATTTATTTGCCAACTATTCCAAGACGTCCGTTGAATATAAGGCCGCGAAAAAAACGCTTATTTCTTTTACCATCTTCATCACATTGGCAATAGTGGCGGTCTTCAGCTGGCGATGGCTCTGGAACCAACCATTTGATAACGGTATCCAAGGGGGAATACAGAAGCCATTTCGAAGCATTCTTAACCTTAATGAAAAAGTTTTTGGCAATCTTGAGAGCGCTGGACATCTTGCCAAAACTTATCCTGTTTCAGAAGCGGCAAAACGGGTTCGGGTTAATGGCAATATCGGCCTTGGAAACAATTTTGATGCGACAAAATGGAAATTGCAAGTTGTCAAGAGCAGCGGAGATACAGCTTATTTTACGATTGAGGATCTCAAGCGGCTGCCAAAGACAGAGATCATATTCAATTTTAAATGCATAGAAGGCTGGAATCAGATCACCTGGTGGGGCGGCGTCAGATTTGCCGATTTCATAAAATTCTACCATTTGGAGAATGAGTCCTCCATGAAGTACGTGGGAATGACCACACCCGGTAACGAATATTATGTCGGAATTGACATGCCGAGCGCCCTTCATCCCCAAACTCTGCTCTGTTACGAAATGAACCGGCAACCGCTGCCGATGAACCAGGGATTCCCCCTCCGCTTAATAATACCGGTGAAATACGGCATAAAGAGCATTAAGCGAATAGGAACTATTTTTTTTAGCAATGAGAAGCCCCCGGATTATTGGTTTGAAAGAGGATATGACTACTATGCGGGGCTCTGAGGAATTTTGGGCTGATATTCAAAGAATGAATCTGCCAAATTCAAGGCTTCCAGCAAAAAAATTTGGACCTTTCACAGTCCGCGTCGGAGAATTTACCGTATATAAGTTGAGAAACCTAGGTTCCTAATCGTATTTAAGTTTTGCGACAGGTTGTTTTAAGGGTTCAACCATCTGTGTGCATTTGCATTACAGATGGTTTTTTATTTAACGTATTCTAAATAACTTATTGATTAATAGAAAAATACGATTAAACAAATTTCGAGATCACATCCGCAATATGCATAGTCTGGAGGGGCATATGCCTCTTCCTTAGAAAACCATCAAGATGCATTAAGCAAGAAAGGTCGGACGATATCAAATATTGAGCACCCGTTTGGATTGCGTGCTCCAGCTTTTGTTCAGCCATTCCACCCGATATCGACGTAAATTTTACCGCAAAGGTTCCGCCAAAACCACAACAAGTTTCATTGTCATCCATTTCAATCAATTCGAGACCCCTGACGCACGAAAGTAATTGTCGGGGTTCATCCTTGATCCCGCAGTCGCGAAGTGCCGCGCAAGAATCGTGATAAGTAACTTTTGCATGAAATTCCGCGCCGAAATCTTCAACTCTCATTACTTTTATCAAAAACTCCGAAAACTCAAAGACTCTTTTTTGCATGTCACGAGAGACGTTGTGCAAAGACGAATTTTCGAAAATCTTTTGATAGTAGTTTCGGACAAATCCGGCACATGAGGCACTGGGTGTTACCACAATTTCATTCCCCGAAAAGTCATCGATAAACTTAGAGCATACTTCCTTGGCATCCTGCCAAAAACCTGCGTTAAATGCCGGCTGGCCGCAGCAGGTTTGGTTGGGGTTATAGTGTACAGCGCATCCAGCCTTCTCAAGGACCCGAATCATATTAAATGCGGTGTCGGGAAACAATTGATCGACAAAACAGGGAACAAAGAGTTGCACAATCATGTTCAGCAGCTATTTCATTTTTTTAGATTTTGCATAAAGCTGATCATTTTCAAAGCTGCAAGCGCCGCTTCCTCGCCCTTGTGCCCATGGACTTGGCCAAGCCTTTCTTCTGCCTGCATCTGATTATCCACAGTTAAGACGCCAAATATCGTCGGCACTGGGATTAGCAGGTTAAGGCGTAATACGCCGTCCGTGATCGCTTGGCAAACGTACTCAAAATGTGGCGTCCCGCCACGAATAACACATCCAAGTGCGATAAATGCATCCGGCTTGTTTTTGGATTCTTTCTTCTTTTCCCAGAACTTTTTTATCGCGAAGGGAATTTCGAAGGCACCAGGCACAATAAGAGTGAGAATTTTTTGAACACCAGCCTCGCTAAGTATACGCTTGCAACCCGACTCCAATTCATCGACGATCTCGGCATTCCATTCGGTCCTTACGATTACTATACATACATTTTCTTCTATTACCGGTTTAGTATACAATCTGCTTGCGCTTACGTCAGCCATAAGATTGGAGGTTTTGAAACCTTTTGATGACAAAAATTCACTCAAAAATCAACTACCCTCGATAATTATTTTGTCACTCCCAGTCTTGCGAGGTATTTGTCGATTTCAAGGCCACGTTGGGAGGAGGGGTATTTGTCCTTTATCATCTGGTACATTTGAATTGCTTCCTTGGTCTTACCCATACTCTCATACAGGTAACCTGCGCGAAATAGGTATTCTGGTGAAATGACTTCATCCTTTTCCGAAAGAGTGCCCGCTTTCCTATACTCGTCGACCGCGTCCTCCTTTTTATTAAGTTCAGAGTAAGCATCCCCCAGCAATCCATATGCACGGGCTTGAATTTGGCTGGCGGAAGTCTTAAAATCTTTCAAGTATTTTACAGCGTTGTTGAAGTCGCCCAGCTTAAGGTAGCAGCTCCCAGCGTAAAATCTTGCGAGGTTACCAGCTTTTGTACCCCCGTATTTTGATACAATTTTCGCAAATCCTGCATTTATATTGTCACCGTTTAGCGCCTGCCGTATTGAGTCCATGCCAAAGTATTGCTCAGCCTGGAACATCGATTCTTCTGCCTTTTTCTCATTAGGATCCTGTACCATATACTTATATCCTAAAAAAGCTATGATTACGATTGCAATAACAGTCACCGCATAAACAATTTTCTTATTGTATTTTTCCCAGAATTGCTGGCCTTTTTCAATAACGTTGGTTTCTTTTTCTAAATGGGCCGGATGCTTGATTTCTGACATAATGAATAAATTTCTGATTGATTTGACAAGAAAGTATTATCTCAATCTGTAATAAATGGGTAATTCTTATCTACATACACGTCTTTTAGTACCTCACTGTCGTCCGGCCAGGGGGATTCCTCAGCATACTTAACGGAGGCCGCAACTGTTTCATTTACTCGCTTGTCGATTTCGTCGATCTGCTCCTGTGAAGCAAGTTTTTTTGCTAAAATGGTATCCAAAACCTGCTTAATAGGATCGCGCCCCTTGTATTCTTCAACTTCCTCTTTGGACCTGTATTTTTGGGGATCGGAAATTGAATGTCCTTTATATCGATATGTCTTTATTTCAAGGAGTGTTGGGCCTTCGCCCCCCCTTGCCCGCTTGACTGCCCTGGAAACAGAATCATGAACAGCCTCGGCACTCATTCCATCCACGGTATCGCCGGGCATCTCGTATGAGTCCGCCAATTTGTATATGTCGACCACGTTTGAAGTCCTCTCAACAGAGGTACCCATTGCATAGTTATTGTTTTCGCATATGAAAATGACGGGCAACTTCCAAAGCATCGCAAGGTTGAACGTTTCATGCAATACGCCCTGTCGCGCCGCACCATCGCCAAAAAACGTCAATACTACATTATCCGTTCCTTTATATTTTTCGGCAAAAGCGATACCTGCCCCAATACCGATTTGACCTCCAACGATACCGTGCCCTCCGAAGAATCTTTGCTTTATTCCAAAAAAATGCATACTTCCCCCTTTTCCTTTAGCCGCACCTGTTGCCTTACCATACAACTCGGCCATGCACGCATTAGCGCTTACTCCCTTTGACAGAGCCAAACCATGATCGCGATAGCCGGTAATAAAAGCATCCTCCTGCCTGGTTGCCGTCATACATCCTGCAGCGATAGCTTCCTGACCCACATAAGCATGGAAGAATCCACGTATTTTCCCTTCCATTTTGTATTTTTCTTCTGCCGTTAATTCGAACTGACGAATGAGTTGCATTAACTCGTACCAGTACAGGTAGGTTTCTTTCGAAAATTTAGAAGCCACTTGCTAAAATTTGAGTGTGCAAAGATAAGGGTAACGATCGAATCTTCGGTCCAAAATTTCGGGCTAACCAATGCTCCTTCTTATTCAAAAAGAGCGAATTGTGACCGATGGACTGACCGGGTTTACGCAGCAAATCGAACATACTGACTATGGAAACCGGGTCTCCTTTTCATGAACATGGCGAACATTCATATGAAACGTACTTTTAACGATTGAACCCGCCAGGTCATTGACAATAAAAACTAAAAATTGTTCTGCATAGACAAAATATCAATCACTCAATTCAAGAACTACCCGCGGGCATTGTTTCATTTTGATCAAAGAATCACCTGCATCACAGGGGTCAATGGCGTTGGAAAAACAAATCTTCTTGATGCTGTTTATTACCTCTGCTTTACCAAAAGCTATTTCTCCAAGACCGATCAGCAAAACATATCATTCGGGGAATCAGGATTTCGGATCGAAGGCGAATTTGTGTTGAATAATGAAGTGCGCACTGCTATCTGTATAATGCGTGAAAATGGAAAAAAAGAGTTCATTTTAGATGATAAAATTTATGAGCGATTTTCTCATCACGTCGGAAAGTTTCCGTGTATAATTGTTGCTCCTGATGACGTCTATATTATCATCGGCGGAGGTGAAAGCCGTCGACGCTACATTGACGCGCTTCTTTGCCAGACTGACGCCAATTACCTTCAACAACTAATCGACTATAATCGCACGCTCCAACAACGAAACAGCCTACTGAGATCTATTTCCGAAGGGGGCCGAACGGACAACCATTTGTTGGAAGTTTATGATGAGCAGATGATCAGGAGCGGTATTTACGTTTATGAGACAAGGAAGACACTGTTACATCAGTTAGTACCGATGATCAGGCAACTCTACAATGACCTGGCTGGTTCGATCGAACCCATCGAAATTGAATATGTCAGCCAGTTGTCGCAGAATGACTTTAAGGAATTACTTAGGCAGTACCGAAGCCGTGATATCTCATCGTTAAGGACGAATGCAGGTATTCACAAGGACGATCTCGAGGTAATATTCCATGGTCAACTTTTCAGGAATACAGCCTCGCAAGGCCAAAGAAAAAGCCTATTGTTTGCCTTGAAACTTGCGGAGTTCGAACTCTTGCGCGTTCATAAGGGATACCCGCCTATATTATTGCTTGACGACGTTTTTGAAAAGCTCGATGAAGGACGAATGTCAAATTTGCTCACAGAAGTATGCGTAAAAAACCGGGGGCAGGTACTGATCACTGATTCACATCGAGATCGAATAACTACGCATTTTGACAGGCTTGGCGCCAGTTATCAATTGGTAACACTTTAGGCTGCTGGAAGGACAATTTTGATTGTGCTATAAATTACTCTTTGTTTAGTCTGAATCTTTTAACAATCATATCCTCTTGTTGCGGCGAGATACGGGAAGTCTCCCGAAGAACTTTAATAAAATACCTGATCTCGGTCTCTTCAGCCGGACAGCCAACATTATCTCCTTTCGCTTCTAGTCCTGATCCCACTGATCGTAGTTTTGAGTCTGCGAGGAGGTTCCCCTCTTTATCAAAAATCAACCAAAACGGAATACCAACGCTATCACCGTAATAGCGGCTTCGCAATTCATTTGCGCCAGGATTTTGCAAGGCTTTTTTATCATCGGAAAACTCATCCACGTCCAGGTGTCTGATCACATAATTGTCTTCAAAGAACTGCTTACAGCTCCGATCGTTCATCGAACTATCCATTTTACGACACCAACCGCACCACGAGGCGTGAAAAATGATAAATACTTTTTTATTTTCTATTGCAGCGGCCCGAAGTGCGTTTTTCATGACCTCGTCCGCACTCAAAGGCGCTTGTTGAGCTATGGACAGATTCAATTTCAGCACCAACAGGGAGAGTAATACAAAAAATCTCATATTGCCTGAATTTGCAAAAAAGCATCAAACCCTTAAGAAAATTTTTTTTCTATACAAAAAAAGCAAAAAGAGCCACTTGACAAAAACGTAGCAGCAAGCCATGATGACAATGCTCCAGGGATCGCCAACCAGTTGTCCGAGCCATTTAAAAAAACCGTTCGTCGAATATTCCCAATTAATAAAATGCCCCGACATATAAATCAAAATCGAGTTCATACCAATAACCCGGAAGAAGAACGCCCACTTTTTATAACCAAGGACGTCAATTAGGTAATAAAAGATGGCCAATAGTATCAAACTAAGTCCACCCACCTGTAAAACAAACGAACTTGTCCAAAGATTTTTATTGATCGGAAAATCCAAATTCCATAATTGGGCCAACGCCAAAAAGATTATACCAGCGACAAAAAGTATTACAACCTTTTTGGTCTGTGCCAATGAATTATTTTTCAAAAAATAGCCAGTCATAATTCCGAGCAGCCCTGTTGCTATTGCAGGGATAGTTGAAACAAGTCCTTCGGGGTCATGTATACCCAGATACAATCGACCCGGAAGAACGGATCGGTCGATGTATGATGCAAAATTGCCCTGCATGGTCAAATCTCCTCTCGGGAAACCTGGCGCGGACGTTAGCTTTAACATGAGCCAGTACCCTACGATCAAACAAACAAACCAAATTGCCTGGCCTAGAGGTTTCGCATAAAGAGCTATGATGTTTGCGAACATATACGCGAGGCCAATCCGGCCCAAAACACTGCCAAACCGAATTTCCGAAAACGGCCGAAGATGGAGGCCGTTGTTGTAAATTACGCCAAGCAACACTAACACGAATCCTCTTCGGATTACCCGAATCAGGATTCTATTCTTTGTTGCACCTGATTCTATTTCTTTTCCAACAGAGAAAGGAGTCGCGACCCCGGAAATAAACAAAAAAAGAGGAAATATGAGATCATAGAGATGAAATCCGTTCCAGTCAGGGTGTGTTAGTTGAGTGGAAAAACCCAGCCAGAAAGAGTTACCCGTAACTTTAGCCAAGCCATGAACAATTTCTTCTGCGCCCATGATCCAGAACATATCAAATCCTCGCAGGGCATCAAGGGAATATAATCGCTGTGAAGGCAAAATTCCGGCGGGCGTTTGCGTCATAGATTGTTGGTTTTAGGGATGAACGAACCGGCCGAAAATAAAGAATTTTCATTGCTGCCCGAAAAGAATCTGACCTCACGCTCACTGAACCAAAATAAAATATACTTTATTGATGCCTGCAGGCGCGAAAGCGCCCAGCTCGGTCAGAGGCTGCTATTTGTAAATGCCAACGGCAAAAGAAATGAGACGGAGTCGATTACAATCACAGGACCCGTCAGACCGCCAAGTATAAGCCGAATCGGATGTTGCAAACGTTGCTCGTACTCGACCAGTGATTGCCTGCAAATGCCGCAAGGCGCTATATAGTGATCGCTTTCAACGTCGTCGCCTGAATAGCTGATCGCGATAGTGTCGATTGGCTCTTTTGGGTGTATTGCAGAGAGCGCGGATAGCAAAACACGCTCTGCACAAATGCCTGCAGGAAAAGACGCATTTTCCAGATTCGTTCCATTGAGTGTTTCGCCGTTTACCAAACGCGCCACAGCCCCAACCCTGAATCGCGAATACGGCGCATATGCTAATCGAGACGCTTGTTGTGCCATTTGCAGCAGGTGCAAATCATGTTCTCCAAGTTCGTCCAAAGAAGCAAATTGCTCAAAAGTATAAACAAACTGGTTTTTCACCTGGCTATTTTATTCTATTAAACAGTCGACTAAAGCGCACTCCATGGTCAAAACTCATCCAAATTAGCGATGCGCTGCCTACTATATGGTCTTCTGGGACGAAGCCCCAATATCGTGAGTCCTGCGAATTCTGCCTGTCATCTCCCATCATCCAATAATAATCCATTTTAAAGGTGTATTGGTTCGTTTCTTTGCCATTGATAAAGAAATTGCCATTCCTATTCTCAAGTTGATTGCCTTCATATGTGCGAATTGCCCGCTCATACATTCTAAAGTTCTCTGGCGTAAGAGTAATCGTCGCACCCTTTCTGGGTATCCAAACCGGACCAAAGTTATCACGCGTCCAGGTATGTCGCCTGTCATACGGCATGACGCCGTACGGATCGACGTTGGTCGTATCCAGTTGAATAGTTTTAATAATGCCGTCCTTGATCATCTTTTCTTTTGCGGCATTGGTAAGTAACATGCGAAACCCATTTACAGCCCCTGTCGATTTGTAGTCATCTTTATCAATGTCAAGGTTATATTTATCTCGCATAACGTCCGCATCCAAAGGTTGGCCGTTTGTTATGACAAAATAATACAGTTCAGAATTGGGAGGCGGTTCTTGACGTTGCCCATCGATATACACGACCTCTTCCTTAATCTGGATAGTGTCACCAGAAACGCCAACACACCGTTTAATATAATTTTCCTGCTTGTCCACAGGGCGCACCACTATCGGAAATCGGTCAGGGTCATTCAATATCATTTGACGGCCACTATCCGCATCTCCCCCCGCCAGTTCGCGACAGGCTTGATAGTAAGTTATTTGGGATTGAAATTCGTCTGTATTGATAACAGTATCACCTGCAGGAAAGTTAAATACAACAACGTCATTTCTTTTAACTGGTGCGGGGAACCACCGTGTGTAGGGAATTTTAATCCATTCCACATATGAGTCAAGATTTGTAAACGGTATGGAATGATGGACAAAAGGTAGAGCCAGCGGCGTATTCGGCAATCGGGGACCGTAGCTAAATTTGCTTACAAACAAAAAATCATTTACCAAAAGCGTCTTTTCCATTGATGGCGTTGGAATGACGTAGGCTTCGAAAACAAAAGTTCTTATAAGAACTGCGGCTACAACCGCGAAAACTCCTGCGTCTATCCATTCCCGAGTGGTAGATTTCTTATGTTTTTTTACGATGGCGGGACCCAGGAACCTGTCGTCCTTGTTATACCCAATATAAGGGAAATAGACTACCGGTAAAATAGCTGCCAAAGCGTGATCGATTAGCCGAAATTTTCCAAATGTTTTCACAAATTCAATGTAGATGCCCATCGAAATAAACCAACCAACAACCGGAATGAACTGCCACAATACCCAGTGCAAAGGCCGATGTGCCAGTTTTTGCATGATGTAAGTATTGTAGAAAGGCGCAAAAGCTTTCCATCCTGCTGTTCCTGCCTTTTCAAACATTTTGGCCAAACCAACCGAAGGCAAGAGAAGTATGATTAGCTGAATAAGAATTAAGACAAAAACCTGGTGTGAACTCATGAATGGATAATTAAAATTCCGGCAAAAATACCATAATAATCCAGCCGATAAAATATTGGTATTGAAAGTTTTGCTAAAAGCAGCAACTGGAAAACCTTTTGGTCATCAGGGTTCACGGCGAAATAGATGACTTATATCGGGCAGTGTAATCATCTGTTGGATAATCTGGCTGATCTCATCGGCCCTGTTCATAATCATGAAATGGCCCCCTCCCTGAACAATATGCGTTGGTTGAACGAGACGAATGGGAAACATACGGTCATGCGTACCATGAATATGAAATAAGATTGGAGGCTGGTAACTATTTTGCCAATTGACGATCTTGTCGACGGCCCAATGCAGGTAAACCGGGGACACTGTATTGCGGTAATCCTGTGCAAGCTTTTTCTCATTGGTGCCGATAGCGCCGAGGTACATATTAGCAATGGGCCCAAACCACTTTGGCGATTTGGAAGGAATGACAGAATTCAAATTGAGTTTGCCGCATAGCTTCATCCATGCCGGCAGTTCCTTCTGGGACTTAACGCTGGAAACCAGGATAATCTTTTGGATTGAAAGGTCTTTCGCCATCTCGATTGCCATCATGCCGCCAAACGACAATCCGATCAGGATCGGGTCGGGATCCTGAATTTGCAAGCTCATTCGGCGGCTGTAACTTTCAATTGTTTCGTCCTTTGAAGGAATAAGCCATTGAAGACATTCAATGTGGACGTCAGCAATCGTTAAATTCTGAAATACTCGCTCATCAGAGCCTAAGCCGCTGATACAATAAACAGTTTTCATATTCCTCAAACTCATTTTTGCGGCAGAACATAACTCTCGACATCGGAAGTCTTTATGACCTTTCCCGACAAGATAACCAGGCGTTCGACAACGTTTCGTAATTCCCGGATATTCCCTGTCCAGTTATGCTTTTGCAAGGTATGCACTGCTTCATCCTCAATCGTTTTCCTGGCGATTCCATAGTCAGCGCAAATGTCGGCAAGAAACCTATCGACCAGAATTGGGATGTCATCTTTCCTGTCGTTCAGCGAAGGTACGTGGATGATAATTACACTTAATCGATGATAAAGATCGAGCCTGAATTTCTTTTCTTCGACCTCTTTTAGCAAGTCTTTATTGGTAGCCGCAATCACGCGTGTATCTACCGTGATATCTTTGTCACCTCCTACTCTTGTTATTTTGCCCTCCTGGAGCGCCCGCAATACTTTTGCCTGGGCATTAAGGCTCATATCGCCAATCTCATCCAAAAACAGCGTCCCTCCGTTTGCTTGCTCAAATTTCCCTATGCGTTGCTTGAGTGCCGAAGTAAAAGAACCTTTTTCATGGCCGAATAGCTCGCTTTCGATGAGTTCGCTTGGAATTGCCGCGCAGTTGACTTCGATTAAAGGTCCGCTCGATCGATTGCTTTTTTCGTGGACCCAGCGGGCAACAAGCTCCTTGCCTACGCCATTTTCTCCGGTAATTAAAATGCGCGCCTCTGTTGGAGCGACTTTGTCGATAGTCTCCTTAATTTTGTGTATCGGCATTGAAGCACCAACCATTTCCTGGACCTTGCTCACCCTCCGCTTCAGCACTTTTGTCTCGGCCACAAGACTTGTCTTGTCCATCGCATTTCGAATGGTAATGAGAAGTCTGTTAAGGTCGGGAGGTTTAGATATATAATCATAGGCTCCCTTTTTAACCGCTTCAACTGCGGTCTCAATGGTTCCGTGACCTGAAATCATAATAATCGGCACATCGCCGTTGAATTCTTTCGCCTTTTCGAGGAATTCTATGCCGTCGATCTTCGGCATTTTGATATCGCAGAGGATGACATCATAGTCTACTTCACGGATTTTCTTTAGTCCTTCTTCGCCGTCGCCGGCCTCGTCAATTTTATAACCTTCGTACGAAAGTATCTCGCTGAGTGTTTTACGAATCGCCTTCTCATCGTCAATGATCAAAATGTTTGACATATTCTCTTATGAGCTTTTTGTATGGAAAGTTCTGCTTCTCAACGGTTGTTAAGGATCCTCAAAAATAAGGATATGGACTGGAAACTGGCAATGCCCCCTCGAGCCGTGATTTGAATTACAAAACCATTGGACCCTCTGTGAATTAATGGTCTTATCATGCTGAAACGACTTCTTGTCGGTCGAGATATGGCTAGCCTACATATTCATGCCAACCGCACCAGAGTAGAAAGACAAATCGATCCCAAATATTGCCTCCTCAACCAACCTTCTGACAATTCTGAATATACGAAAGCTCATAGTAATTTTCCCTAGTATATTTCCATTGCAACAAAAAGTATTGTGTGTTAACTTAGTATATCCAATAATTAAAACCAAGAATATGAAAAACGATTTACCTCTCCCCGAAAGTTCGCATTCAAAAATATTTTTCAAGATCACGCTGTTTGGATTTTTCCTGATAGGTTTTGCAGGCATGTTCCTCATGATCGTGAATAACGTATTGAAGGCTCTTCATTAACCATTTCTTGACACTTCGAGTTCAACGATTGTATCAGGCTCCGTCGTCCGCAAATTTTTAAGATTAATAATTGCGTGATGATCTGGTAACATCTGTACGTCCAGTTTTTCTCCGTTATCAAATAATCGGGCTGAGTTGATTTTGTAAGGCATCCGTAATAATAGATCCTGGTCATCCGTAGAAAAAATATGGAGGTAAACTTTGTTTCCCTTTTCAGTAATGGCGCCCCAGTCTGCAGGTCTTAAAAATCCTGCCTTGGTCCCGTAGATTGTCTCTCCATATTTTCTAAGCCACAAGCCAACAGAATCAAGTCGATTAAGAAACTCAGGCTGGATCTCCCCATTTGGCATCGGTCCGATATTCAGCAATAGGTTCGCGCCAAGCGCCGCATCTCTGACCAACAGGCGTATTATTTGGCTGACAGATTTATAACGGTCATCCGTTATGTTGAATCCCCATGAGTCGTTCATCGTTTCACATGTTTCCAGGGGCATATTTGAAGCAATTTCCTGATAACTTAACCCCGACTTGTTTTCCCCTGGCAAGTCTCTTTCGAACATTTGAAAATCCTCGCCGGAAAATGGGGTGAGATGATGGTTGTTTCCAATTAGGCATTGAGGCTGTAATCGGTGGATCAGACCGTAAATCTCGTCCAAATGCCAATCTATTCTGGAGCTGCGATCAGCGGCGCCCTCCGGTGCGGTTTGATCCCAAAATCCGTCAAACCAGACTCCGGAAATTTGCCCGTAATTGGTCAACAACTCAGTAAGCTGATTTTTCATGAATTGCAGGTAATGCGCGTAATCGCCATGCCCTTTTCTGCCAGCATGCTGGCCTGTCCTTCCCGTCTCATGCGGATAATCCTCTCTAACCCAATCAAGAAGTGAATAGTAGACAAAAAGCTTGATTCCCTGCCGGTGACACTCATCAGAGATCAACTTGACAGCATCGTTACCCCAGTGAGTATTGGTAATCTTCCAATCCGATTCCCTGGTATTCCAATTACTAAATCCGTCATGATGCCGGGTAATTAGGGTGATATACTGCATGCCAGCATTTTTTGCGGCACTTACCCACTTGTGCGCGTCAAAATCCACAGGGTCAAAGAATTTAATGAGACGCTTGTAATCCGATGCCGAAATACTTCTGTCATTCATAACCCATTCGCCGGCGCCTGGAACGCTGAATGCACCCCAATGAATAAACATACCAAAGCGAGCGCTGTCAAACCATTTTCTGGCGGCCAGGTTCTCCGGTGACGGCTTATAGCCGTCTTGAGCGACTGTCCAGCAAAAAAAAAGACCCCAGGCAATCGTGAGCCCAACTTTTTTCATTGTCAGATTTTTAAACGGCCAAAAGTAGTCTTTAATTTTCAACTCCTAAATTGGTACATTATTCAAATTGCTACCTTTGTTTCATGGCAGAATATTCTATGTCAGACGCTCTCCGGAGCTTTCTGAATCAAAGCAGGATGAAGGGGTCAATCCAGGCACTTCAGGTGGAAGATGCTTGGGAAAAAATTATGGGCAAGACGATTGCGCGGCACACCGCCAGGATACAAATTCACGGAAACACGCTTTATATCTATACAGTTGTAGGGCCGCTGAAGCAGGAATTGATTTATCAAAAGGATAAGATCATCGAGCGTGTCAATGAGGCGCTGGGCCAAAAAGTAGTCAAAGAGGTGGTGATCAGTTGACCCGAATCGTGTTTTAGGTTTTTTTGGATCTGCGACCCGTTACAACACTACTGCATTGGCAACACATTGATATCTGCCAGGGAATTTTCAAAATCGCCAGCACCCCATTTTTCTAAAATGTTCGCCTGCTTAAGTAAAAAAAGAGTGGGATTTACCCGGGCTGCTGTTTTAATTGCTGTCGCATCACATCTCAGAAGGATAATATTATTTAGCAGGCCATTCTTTGTCAAATAGTTCATTGCACCCGCTTCATCGGCCGTAACCAGATATACCGGAATCCGCTTTGAATCTGCCAACGAAAGGATGACACTGAATTCCTTGTTCCAACTCGGATCGGAATCTGCCATATCTCTGGAAAAAAGAAATAATTT